>JAZLIB010000197.1:0-34754 GCA_045617185.1 Vescimonas sp. | reverse complement strand
CTCGCAGGGGATATATGTACCGTCCGCAAGCTCCACGCCGTATACCTTGCTGTTTTGAATGTCGATCTTCTTGACCTCGGTGTTGTACCAGATGTCGCTGCCCAGCTCGCGGATACGTGCGTCAAAGGCCATGGTGATCTCATGGCTGCGCAGCTTGGCGATCCAGGGATTCTGGGTCAGGTAAGTGTAGGTCATAAAGGCGTAGACGGCAAAACTCATCTCGGTGGAGTCAGCCGCCACGAAGGTCCAGTAGGACTCGAAGATGTTCTTGGCCTTTTCGGGTACGCCGATGCGGTCCAGCATTTCATCGCAGGGGACGGGTACCACGCGCATCAGATCGTAATACTTCAAAAGCATTTCCACCTTGGCAGGGGGAGAGGGCTCGTTGTTGTGAGCGGCCAGCCAGTCGACGCCGTCAGCCAGCATACGGGCCAGCTCCATCACGGTGGTCATGGACTCGCGGGAGCCGGGAACTGCCTTTTCCATCTCGTCGATGAAGGCTTCTACGCCCACGGGCATACGGACGTTGAAACCATCTTCATTGGTGGCAACGGAGGCGAAGGATTCGTCAACGGGCACCCACTCCACATCCAGCTTGTAGCGGTCATCTAACAGGGTGCGGACAGCGCCCTTGGGGCGGCCTTCCTTGCCGTCACCCATCTGGCACATCTCGTGCAGGGTGGCCTCGAATTCATACTTGCCGCGCCGGAAACTGGTAGCGCAGCCGCCGGGCAGATTGTGCTTTTCCAGTACCAGTACCTTCTTGCCCTCCGTGGCAAGATAGCAGGCTGCGGACAGGCCGCCGTTACCGGCACCAACGACGACGACGTCATAGCGTTTATTATTTTGCATAGGCATCGATTCTCCTTCCCATATTCGGTGGTATAACCACCAATCAACATAGTACCATTTTAAATAAAGAAAAGCAAGCCTCCCTTGCGGGAAGCCTGCCTTTTTTTGACATTTTTCATTCGTAACGCTGCTGCAATACAAGGATACCGCGTCCAACGATGGCGCGCACATGCTCCACCGCTTTTTCCTCGTCCTTATTGCGGATATCGTCCAGTAACTGGCGGTACATCTGGGCTGAGGATTGAATATCGGTGGCTTTCAGTACATAGTGACGAGAGATCAGGGTCCGGAGCAAGGGCTCAAAGGCGCGGAACATCATGCTGTAGATGATATTACCCGATGCCTGAGACAGATGATAGTGGAACAGATACAGCTTGTCGGCGGGATCGCCCTCTCCGGCGGCAAACTGTTCCACCAGCTCGGACATCTCGTCAAAGGTGCTGTCGTAGATGTTGTGGCAGGCAAGGCGGGCACATTCCGATTCGATCATCAGACGGAACGCCATCAGGCTGCCGAACAGTTCCTGATCCAGCTCGGACGAGCCGTAGTTCATGACCGCCGCCAGCGATTGAGGCGTGGGCTGCTTGCGGTAGTCGCGCACCATAGTGCCGCGACGGGGCACGATCTCTAAAAAGCCAAGGCTGGACAGCTGCAGAATCGCCTGATTGACGCTGCTGCGGCTGATGCCCATCTGCTCGGCCAGCTCCCGCTCCGGCGGCAGCCAATCGCCCACTTTAAGATCGCCGGACAGAATCTTGCCCAGCAGGGCCTGCACGCACATATCCTTCAAGGACGGCTGTGTTAATTTGTTGAATAATTTCTCCATGAATGAAACCTCTTAGGTATATCGTGGTTTTCATTCTAACAAAAATCCCATGGCATTGCAACCCCCGCCCCCTATAGAAAAATGATTGCATTTCCTATGATGATATGGTAAAATTACCAGTGGTATAACCACCAATCAAAAGATTTTTGGAGAAGGGGTGTCACATGAAAAAATACGATGTAGTTGTCGTCGGTGCCGGTAACGCCGGTCTGTCCGCTGCGATGCAGATGGCACTGGCTGGCAAGAAGACGCTGCTGATCGAGCAGCACAACCTGCCCGGCGGCTGCGCAAGCAGTTTCCGCAGAGGTCGCTTTGAAATCGAACCCTCACTGCACGAGCTGTGCGATCTGGGTCCAGTAGAAAATCCCGGCGACATCCGCAATATCTTCAATCAGTACGGTATCAATGTGGAGTGGAAGCAGGTTCCCGATTGCTTCCGTGTCATCTCTAAGTACTCTGACGGCTCTCCCATGGACGTGACCATGCCCTCCGGCATTGATGCGTTCATCGACAAGATGGAGGAGTATGTCCCCGGCAGCCGCAGCAAGATGGTAGAACTGTTTGACCTGTTTCAGGAAGTGCTGGACGGTATCGCTTACATCTCCGCTTCCAGCGGGCACGCCGATTCCAACGTGCTCAAGGAAAAGTATCCCAATATGCTGCGTACCGGTGCCTATCCTGCTCAGAAGGTGTTTGACGCCCTGAAGCTGCCCAAGAAGTGCCAGGACATTCTGTCCATCTACTGGTCTTATCTGGGTGTGGACATGGATCATCTGGCCTTCATTCACTATGCCGCCATGGTACATAAGTATGTCAGCCGCAGTGCTTACATTCCCACCCATACCTCTCACGAGATTTCCACCGCCATGACCGAGCGTTTCCGTGAAGTGGGCGGCGAGATCTGGTTTAACTGCCGCGCCGAGGAGTTCCTGTTCAACGGCGACAAGTGCTGCGGTGTCAAGACCAGCCTGGGCACGGTGGAGTGCGATTACGTACTGGCCAACATCAACCCCGACATTATCTACGGTAAGATGATGCCCAAGGAGCTGGTGCCCGAGCGCGAGAAGAAGCTGGCTGCCGCACGCGGCCAGAACTACGGTGCCCGTATGTTCACCGCTTACTTCTGCATGGACAAGACCGCAGAAGAGCTGGGCATCAAGGATTACAGCATCTTCCTGCCCGGTACGGCCAACTCCGCTCAGGAATATAAGGATATCCTGAACGGTATGGAAACCAACGAGTACAGCATCTTCCTGTGCTATAACATTGCTAACCCCGAGGCTTCCCCCGAGGGTACCTGCATCTGCTCCTTTACCTCTTTCGGCGCTCCCAAGGATTGGGATAACCTGAAGATGGAGGACTATGTGGAGTTTAAGAACAAGGTGGCCAAGAAGTTCCTCAAGAGTGTCAAGGACAAGGCGGGCATCGACCTTTCCGGTCACATCGAAGAGATGGCCGTTGCTTCTCCCTGGACTTTCGCCCGTTATCTGGGCACACCCGAGGGCAGCGTGTACGGTCACGAAACCGCTGACTGGGACGGCATGATGGCTCGTATGATGATGCTGTCCACCGACTATCCCGTCAAGGGTCTGCGTCCCATCGGCGCAGCCGGTCCTCGCGGTGACGGCTACAGCGCCGCCTATATCTGCGGTCAGCTGATGGCCAACCTGGCATTGAAGGATATGTCTGAGGAAGGAGGCAACAAGTAATGGCATTGAATGTAAAAGTGGGCCTGATCGGCGCCTTTGATATGCTGAAGTTCAAGAACATGGCCAAGGTGCGTGAGCAGGCCATTCAGGCTGCTCCCGCCAAGGAGATCAAGGCAGAGTATGCCATCAATAAAAACGCCAAGATCCTGCACCCCGACTATCAGAAACTGGTGGTCAGCGAGATCATCGACCACCCCGGCGCAGGCGCCAAGACCTTCGTGTTCAAGCGTGAGGACGGCAAGGCAGTCGCCTATTTCCGCGCCGGCCAGTATCTGTCTTTGAAACTGCCCATCGGCGATAGTTTCGTCACTCGTCCCTATTCCATCAGTTCCTCTCCCAAAGAGGCTCTGGAGGGCAAGGTGGCTATCACCGTGCGTGCCAATCCCAACGGCTTTGTGGCCGACTGGCTGCTGGAGAACCTGAAGGTAGGCGATAAGGTCACGGCCTCCGACGGTCAGGGTCAGTTCTACTATGAAGATCTGCGTGACGCCGAGAACGTGGTGGCTCTGGCAGGCGGCAGCGGTATCACTCCGTTTTTGTCCATGGCTCGCGCCATCCGTGACGGCGTTGAAAAGTTCAATCTGACCATTATCTTCGGCAGCCGTACCGAGGAGAATATTCTGTTCCGTGAGGAACTGGATAAAATCTGCGCTGAGTGCGACAAGGTCAAGGTCGTTCATGTTCTGTCTGACGAGGAGAAGTCCGGTTTCGAGCATGGCTTCATCACCGCCGACATCATCAAGAAGTACGCCGTGGCTCCCTACAGCGTGTTTATCTGCGGCCCCGAGGCTATGTACCGCTTCCTCAGCGGTGAAGTGGCCAAGTTGGAACTGCCTCGCCGTCTGGTGCGCCGCGAAATGCTGGGCGTGACCAAGAAGGTCTGGGAACAGCCCGGCTATCCCGCCGATGCCAAGGGCAAGATGTTCAAGATCACCGTCCGTCAGGGCGAGCTGGAGAAGGTCATCGACGCCTCCGCCGACGAGCCTATTCTGGTGGCTATCGAGCGTGCCGGTATCGCTGCTCCCTCCCGCTGCCGCAGCGGTGAGTGCGGCTGGTGCCGCAGCAAGCTGGTGAGCGGTGACATCTTCGTTCCCGAAGAGAACGAGGGCCGCCGCTGGGCCGATGTGCAGCACGGCTATATCCACCCCTGCTCCACTTTCGCGCTGAGCGACATGGTCATCGAAGTGCCCGGTGAGTATATCGGCTAAATCACTTCAAAAAAGCGGTATGCCGCTTTTTTGAGAAAGGCTTGCGGCTTGCTGCATCGCACTCGCTTGCGGGGGACGCTCGCACGTTTGCAAGCCGAGAAGTATTTTTTGTCACGCACATGTCGCGACAAAAAATGATTGCAATGATTTGCCGCTTGCGAGCGGCAAACTCTGCGAGGCTATAAAAATGAAGACCGGAAGCAATCGCTTCCGGTCTTTTCTTATGGGTTTTACAGTTCAAAATCCGTGTCTGTCTGCCGCTGATTGCCCTTTGCCTCCAACAAAAGCGCCACCAGATCGGTTTGCTTGGCCTCGCTTGCTGCACGGAGATAGCCGTCAATGTTGGACGGCTCTAAAAGGCGGCAATGCACCAAGCCCGACAGGGCAGGGGCGTTGTCGTATTTCAGGATTCGCTCCATAATCAGCCCCTCCTGCGCGCGGATCAAGGCCTTTGCCCGCTCGGATACGGCGGGGGTGTGCCGCTCGGGGCAGGAGCACCATAGGAGGGTGTATTGCAATTCGGCGGGTGCGCTGTCCTCGTTGGGATAACCGGGCGCCATGTAGCCCTCGATCAGGGCATAGTCGCTGCCGAAAGCGTTTTTTTCAATGACAGTATCCAGTCCCCACACATTGGCGCGTCGCAGGTTTTCGCAGGTCCAGAAGGCATTCTCACCGATACGCTCCACGCTCTCCGGCACATCTACGGCATAGAGTCCGCTGTTCCAGAACGCCATGGGCTCAATGGAGCGCAACCCCTGCGGAAGCGTGATCTGATGCAGAGCGGTGCAATCTAAGAACGCACCCTCGCCGATAATCAGCAGGGAAGAGGGTAGTTCAATTTTTGATAAATGCTCGCATCCGGCAAAGGCCGCAGCGCCGATTTCGGTCAGCGTGCTCGGCAGAATGACTTCCTCTAATGCCGTGCATCCGGTGAACGCCTCGCTGCCGATGGCGGTCGTGCCCTCAGGCAAAATCACGCGGCGCAGGTCTTCCCGCCCGGCGTACGCGCCGTCTGCCACCGCCGTGCAGGCTGGCAAAGTTAGTGTGTCTTGTGTCAGTTCCATAGTTGATACCTGTTTCTGATGCTTTTAATATGTGCTCAAAACCACTTTTTCCATTTGCCGATGAGGGCAAAAATCACCACCGTCACAACGGACAGAGCGATGACATAAATATAGCCGCCCCGCCATGCGAATTCCGGCATATACTGGAAGTTCATGCCGTACCAGCCGACGATAATGGTCAGCGGGAAGAAGATGGTGGACAGTACGGTCAATGCCTTCATGGTATTGTTCATCTTAATATCGAGATAGGAGGAATAGGCGTCCTGCAAATGCTCAACGGTGCTTTTCAGGCTTGCTGTATCCTCACGCAGACGGGAGATGCGCTTGGACACGTTGTCCACATAGATGAGGTTGTCCTCGAGGAAAATGCCGTTATCATTTTCGCAGACGGCATCGGTAATATCCAGAAGCTGTGCATAGTAAGCGTGGCGCTTGGAGAGCAGTTTTTTTGTCTGCAGCAGTTGGACATTGAAATTCTGACCCACGTCCTTTTCCAGTAGAAGATCCTCTTGCTCCGAAAGCGCGTCCTCCATGTCCTCCAACACCTTCATATCGTCTGCCAACAGAGAATCGAGAAACGCGGCCAACACTTTTTCGCAGTTGACCTTGCCCGCAGGATAGCGCTTGATACAGGAGAGGAACTTATCCTTTGTCGAGCCGTCCTCATCGCTGACATCGACTACAAGGATCAGATTCGTTTTCATATAGAGCGCAATGTAGTCGTCCGAATCCTCGTGGGTATTCAATATACGCAATTCGGTGAAGGTGTAATCCTTATGCACCTCAACGCCTGAACGGAACAGCGCATTGGCGTTCTTGCAGGCGGCAATCGTGCGCTCATCAAATTCTAAACGGTCGTTTAACGTGGCCAGTTCCTCCACATTGACATATCCAATAGTAAGAAATCGGGAGTCAATCTGCGTCGATTCGATTTCATTCAAGCCTTCTTGGGTAAACTGATAAAACATAGTTGCCTCCGCCTTGCCATTTTATTTCATCTGAAGTGTACCACGCAACTGCAGTTTTTGCAAATGCTGATCTGAGCAGGAGCATAAAACAGCGCACCCTCATGAAAAGGTGCGCTGTTTTCATAAAAGAGATTTACTGCAGAAACAGCAGGCTGAACACCAAGGTGAACTGAGCCACGGATTCGACAATACCGATGACGATGAAGTAGTTGGCGGTACCCTTGCCCGTTTCGCCGAAAGGACCGGGTATGCAGAATGTACCGCCCTTGGCAACGGGCAAATACTTTTCCAAACGGCAGTACTTATACCGTATAAACAGCAAAACACAGTTGTTTTTCTTTTGCACTTATTATATAATTAACAATGAAATGCTATGTCACTCGAAAGGAACTGCAGCTATGGCCAAACTATTTGTTCCGGCCGCGTTGGATGGGATCGGTAAGGGACTGGACTTTATAGAAGACGCGCTGACACAATACCGGCTTAATCACAAGGAAATACAAGAGGCGCTGCTGCTTTCCGAAGAGTCCATGGTTCGTCTGATCGGCAATGCACCTGATGGCGAAGAACTGCACATTTCCGTAAAGCGCCGCCACGGGCTTTGTGTGATCAAACTCTCTGCACCGGGTCCTGAACTGTCGCAGGAGAGCGGTACGAGTCTGGACCTTGACCTGAACAGCAACGATTTGGGGCGTGACGGCGAGGAGATCATTCGCGCCATGCTGCTCCACGCTTATGCCGATAAGATCCACTATATCCGCAAGGGACGTTACAATTTTGTGGAGATTACCGCAGGCACTCCCGAACGGGTATTTGCTATCCGTACGGTTGCCGCGCTGCTTGCTGCGCTGGCGGTAGGCCTGCTGCTGAATTTGCTGCTGAAGGATTCTGCCAAGCAGGCACTGGACACCTATGTACTGATTCCCATAGAAAATATCTTTATCAACTGTCTGAAACTGATTACGGGGCCAATGGTGTTCTTCTCCATCATTTCGGCTTTTTCGCAGTATACGTCGTTTTCCGACCCCGGACGAGTAAGTATAAAGGTGCTGATCGGCTATCTCTGCACGTCCGTCATTGCTATCATGGTAGGCTGGGGTGTATTCTGGCTGCTCAGGCCCGGCACGGTGGGCCAACTGACCACCTTTGCCTCGCAGGCAGTACCCTTGCCGACGGATATGCAGCCGTCGTTTCTTGCCACACTGGTTGCTATTGTTCCGGCCAATATCATTGAACCGTTTATCAGTATGAACACAGTGCAGCTGATCTTTCTGGCACTGCTATGCGGTGTTGCCATGGGACGTGCCGGTGAGCATTCCGCCAGGCTGCGGCGCGCTACGGACGCATTGTGCGCCCTATGCAGCAAGGCAACAGCACTGCTCGTAAATTTTATTCCTATCGCCACTTTTGCCTCCACGGTATCCATGCTGCTGAACATCGGCGGCAAGATTCTGCTGTCTTTGGTGGAAATGGTGGGCACGGTGCTGCTGGGCCTTGTCCTGATGATCGTTGTCTACTGTCTTATTATCGGTATCGTAGGACGGTTGAATCCAATTTCATTTTTGCGCAAACAAATGCCGCTGATGAAAGAGATATTCATTCAGGGCTCCAGCGCGAATGCCATATCGAAAACCATTCGTTTTTGTAAGAACACACTTGGCATTTCGCCCCGTGTATATAGCTTTTCCATTCCCTTCGGTGCTGTGGCCAATCTGGATGGCAATTGCATATACATGACCGTTGCCGGATTGTTTCTGGCGCGCATGTGCGGTGTAGAACTGTTCAGCCATGAAATCATTCCCTTTATTTTTGCCATTTTTATTTTGTCCGTCGGTACTCCGATCGCTCCCGGCTCGACAATTCTCTGCCTGACGGTGCTGTTGAGCCAGATGGGCGTATCCCTGACGGCCGTGAGCATTATCTTCGGCGTAAATGCGGTCATGGAAATGCTGCAGGCCGTGTCCAATACCGCCGGCGACATAGCTATTTCTCTGACGGTGGCAAAGTCGGAAGGCCTGCTGGACACGGAAACCTATCACAATATCACACATCATAAGTAATGTAATTATACAGACTGTAATTGCGGGAAAGGACTTATTTACCATGGCAAAAATGACCGAAACAATGAGAGAAACTCTGAGAAAATTCGTTTTTCGAGGTATTCGTTTCAAAATGGCGCTGGCTGTTTTGCTGGCATTCATACTGCTGATGCTGGCGGTGGAAGCTACGATGGACCGTACCGTGAGCAACACCGTGAGAGAACTGATGACTTCCCGCATGCAGGATGATATTCACTACATCGAGGACCTGATTGATGATGGTGAGTGGCATGAGGAAAACGGTGCGCTTTACCGCGGCGATCAGCTGATTGGTGACGGTACGGAAGAACATGCGAATCTTGAGCCGTTTTTGGAGCTGGAGGAAAAGACCGGTTCGTTCTCCTATACATTTATCAAGTGTTCCGACGAGGGCCTTACATGGGTGGGCGACCAAAAGGGCGGCTATCAGCAAGGCCACTATATGCGTGTTGCCGGCAGCACCCTCAGCCCCAATGGCATGAAAATCATAGGCACCTACATGGATAAAACGGTGGCCGACATTCTGGACAAAAACGGAACCTATGCCGGTCAGGCCAATGCAGCAGGCAGAAAGGTTTTCTGTCTTTATAAGACGCTGAATGATAGTACCGGCAAGGTAGTCGGTGTTATCGTGGTGGGACGCGACATTTCCGTCCTGCAGGAGCATACGCATAGCGCCGAACGTACGCTTTTCTGGATCGTCATAATCTCCATGCTGTTGGTTGCCTTCGGGTTGAATGCCTTTATTTTCCGCTGGATAGCCAAGCTGGATGCTGTCAACAACTATCTGCGCGATATCTCGGACGGTACATTCCCGGAGGAACCGCTGAATCTGCACACTAAGGATGAACTGCTGGTAACGGCGCAATGTATCAACGAAATGACCGAATCGCTGAAGGAAAAAGAGCGGATCAGCGGTGAACTGGAAATCGCCACGAATATTCAGGCACATATGCTGCCGTGTATTTTCCCGCCCTTCCCCGATCATAACGAGTTTGATATTTTTGCCACCATGACCCCCGCCAAGGAAGTGGGCGGTGATTTCTATGACTTCTTCATGATTGATGATCGACATCTGGCGGTCGTCATTGCCGATGTATCCGGCAAGGGAGTTCCGGCGGCACTGTTTATGGTCATCGCCAAGACATTGATCAAGAACTACGCGCAGATGGGCATGGAGCCCTGCCACGTGTTTACCAAGGTCAATCAACTGCTGTGCGAAGGCAATGAGGCAGGCCTCTTTGTAACGGCATGGATGGGCGTGCTGGATGTGGAAACCGGCAAGCTTACCTACGTCAATGCAGGCCACAATCCCCCCATGATTAAATTGGCAGACGGCGGCTTTACCTATCTGAAGTCCCGTCCCGGTTTTGTTCTGGCGGGTCTGGAAACCATGCGCTATAAGCAGAATGAACTGACAATGGCACCCGGTGACAAACTGTTCCTCTATACGGACGGCGTGACGGAGGCTACCGATATCAATCAGCAACTTTACGGTGAGGAACGGTTGAGCAACTATCTTAACACACATATTGCCGAGGGCGTCAGCGATATACTGCGTGGCCTGAAAGAAGATCTGGATCTGTTTGCCGGTGATCAGGAGCAGTTTGACGATATTACCATGCTGATTCTGGACTATCAGGCGAAAGCAAAATGGGAAGACATAAATGAACGTGCTTTCCCTGCGGAGGTTGACGCACTCAATGACGCAATGGCCTTTGTGGAAGAAGAACTGGAAAAGGCGGACTGTCCCATGAGTGTGGCCATGCAGATCTCCGTTGCCGTTGAGGAGCTGTTTGTCAATATCGCCCATTATGCCTATCCCGGTGAGAGCGGCAGCATGAAACTGGGTATTGATATCGCCGACGGAATTGCCACATTGCGCTTTACGGACTATGGTATTCCCTTTGATCCCCTTCAGAAAGTTGACCCGGACGTGACACTGGATGCCGAGTCCCGTAACATCGGCGGCCTTGGCATCTATATGGTCAAAAAAACCATGGACGATGTGCAATATGAACGCAAGGACAATCAGAATATACTGACACTGAAAAAGAAGATTGGATAAACGAATGAATCTTTTAGACGAGGCTTTGTGCTTTGCCATTGAGAAGCACAGCGGGCAGACGAGAAAGAAGCAGGATACGCCGTATATCCTCCACCCGCTGGAGGTTACCGCCATCGTGGGAACGATGACCAGTGACCCCGAAACACTGGCGGCTGCAGTGCTGCATGATACGGTAGAGGACGCAGGCGTCACGCTGGAGGAAATTGCCGAAAAATTCGGCAAGCGTGTGTCGCTTCTGGTCATGACGGAAACGGAGAATAAGCGTGAAGATCTGCCCCCGGCCCAGACATGGCAGCTGCGTAAGGAAGAAACGCTGATCATGTTGGAGCATACCAAGGACCTTTCCGTGAAAATGATGTGGCTGGGTGATAAACTTTCCAATATGCGGTCATTCTACCGTCTGTACCGCGAGCAGGGTAATGCTTTGTGGCAAAGTTTTAATCAGAAAGATCCTGCCATGCAGGCATGGTATTATCGCACAATTGCCAAATGCCTGCGGGATTTACAGGAATATGACGCCTATCAGGAATATGTAAAACTTGTCAATACTGTTTTTGAAACTGTCGAAGGAGGTATTCCCCATGAAGTTTGAGTTAACCAACGGTACGCTGACCATCTTTCTCGCCGGACGTGTGGACTCGTCCAATGCCGAGAGTGTGGAGAAGGAAATTCAGTCCATCATCGCAGCCAACAGTGCGGACGCACTTGTGCTGGACGCCGAGAATCTGGCCTATATCTCCAGCGCCGGCCTGCGTGTGATTCTGCGCCTGCGAAAGGCCAATGCTTCCATGAAGATTATCAATGCCTCGTCTGAGGTCTATGACATCTTCGAGATGACCGGCTTTACCGAGATGATTACCATTGAAAAGGCTTACCGCCGACTGAGCGTTGAGGGCTGCGAGGTTATCGGTCAGGGCGCCAACGGCAAGGTCTACCGTCTGGATCCCGACACCATTATCAAAGTCTACCTCAATCCCGACAGTCTGCCCGATATTCACCGTGAGCGCGAACTGGCGCGCAAAGCGTTTGTCATGGGTATTCCCACTGCCATTCCCTATGATGTGGTCAAGGTGGGCGAAGGCTACGGCTCCGTATTTGAACTGCTCAGCGCCAAATCCTTTGCCAAACTTCTGATTGCGGATCCCAACAATCTGGATATGTGTGTGAAACTGTCAGTGGAACTTCTGAAGAAGATTCACGGCACGGAACTGAAAAAGGGCGATATGCCCGATATGAAGGTTGTGGCATTGGGATGGGCGGATTTCCTCGCCGATTATCTGACTGCCGATCAGTACGAGAAACTGCATAGCCTGATCGCCGCCGTTCCCGATGATAACCATATGCTGCACGGCGATTATCACATCAAGAATGTGATGCTGCAAAACGGCGAAACTCTGCTGATTGATATGGATACGCTGTGCCTTGGCAATCCCGTCTTTGAGTTTGCGTCCGTTTTCCTGGCCTATGTGGGCTTTGGTGAGGTGGATCACGAGGTTACCAAAAAGTTCCTGGGAATCCCCTATGAAATGAGCGTAGAGTTCTGGGAAAAGACCCTGCGTCTGTACTTCGATACCGATGATGAGGCAAAACTTGAGGAAATTGCCAACAAGGCCAAGGTGGTCGGTTATGCCCGCCTGATGCGCCGTACCATTCGCCGCAACGCCGACACACCGGAGGGTCAGGCTATCATTGCCAATTGCCGCACTCAACTTGCCCGGTTGCTTCCCGTAGTTGATACACTTTGCTTTGATTGATTGGAGGATATGCACATGATGGAAATTCAGAAAACACAGAATGGTAATGCTCTGGTTCTGGCTTTGCAGGGCCGTTTGGACACCACTACCGCACCTCAGTTGGAAGAAACTCTGCAGACGTCCTTGGACGGCGTGACGGAACTGACCTTGGATTTTGCTGATCTCAAGTATATTTCTTCTGCCGGCCTGCGTGTCATTCTGAGCACACAGAAAACCATGAACAAGCAGGGCAGCATGAAACTCTGCCACGTAAATCCCACTGTAATGGAAGTCTTTGAAATTACCGGATTCTCAGATATCCTGACCTTTGAATAAAACACTCTCGTAAAAAAGCGTGTCGGGCATGATACCCGACACGCTTTTGGTATGTGACGATAAGAGAATTGACAACTGCTTCTTGCGGCTGCCTGCACGGAACGAAAGTGGCACATGATGACAAAATGTCCCCTTGACAGCGCAGGAAACGCAGGATATAATATTTTCTGGAATTAAATAGCGTTTAAGTGCCATGGTTCTGGTAACAGGAACTGATGGAGAATAGGGAATCGGGTGAAAATCCCGAACGGTACCGCCACTGTAAGCGTGGAGGTTGCGTACAAGATGAAAATCAGCCGCGGAGAATTTCTGAAGGCCGTATGTAACCGGTGAGACGCGAGTCAGGAGACCTGCTTGAATGAGAGATGATAGGCGTCCTGCGAGTTACAGGATGGCTGGTTTTGTTTTGTACGCACAAATACGGCTGCGGCAGTTTTAAAACTGCCGCAGTTTTCTTTTTGCCCGATTGGGTAATCCAAT
The DNA here is from genome assembly GCA_045617185.1 of Vescimonas sp. Lineage (GTDB taxonomy): Bacteria > Bacillota > Clostridia > Oscillospirales > Oscillospiraceae > Vescimonas. Next base: position 21,432 of record JAZLIB010000197.1, on the reverse strand, counting down.
ATGTAAGTCAGGAGTTGCTTTCCATACGATACTCCTCATTTTTGTGCGGCTGCAGCGCGGGCATCGCTGCAGCCGTCATACCTCTTCGCGAAAGGACGAAAACCATGAATGCTTTTTGGTTTACCGATGAAAATAATCTTGTTTATATCAATGCTGAAAAGGATTTAGAGCATTTGGAGATGCGCTTAAATCTGCCGGGTCTGAAAGAGGCGGCAGAAGAACTGCATGCCCACCCCACAAAAGAGGGGCTCACATTAAAAGGGCCGCACCGCACAACGGCGCGACTGTTCATACCGGATCTGCTGTTCCCGCGTCATATCGAGATGGGTGAAAATATATTCCTCTATCGAGGTGACATGGTAGAGTGCTATGTGCTCTATTGGATCAGATAAAAAGGAACGGAAAATATGGGAAAATTCAGGAGAAATTACCGCATAAAAACAAAAGAACAAGCCGCCGCTGAGAGAGAACTGCGGCATCGCGAGAAATTATTTGCCGCGGAGCATGAGGCCGATTCGGACGAAAAACTGATGATATATCTGAAGCAGTTTGCGAAAGAGCATCCGGACTGCCCGTTATTTAAAGTAAATGTGCCGGGCGGTGAACTGATCGGCAAACGATATGGCGGATGGAACGAAGCGTTGAAAGCCGCAGGATTACCGAAGCCAATGGGTGAATACGAAACGATCGGCTATACGCGCGAGCAGCAGAAAAAATGCCGCGATGCGTGGAATCAGAAACGACAGGAATGCAGCCAAGACACGTTCAAAGAGGGAAATGAAGAATGACCAATATGAATGTAACGTCGCAGGAAGAAAAACTGCTTCGCCTGATTCGGGAAACGGCCAACGGTGAAGTGCGGATTATGGTCAAAGACGGACATCCGATTCGCGCAGAGCAGATCAGGCATCATATTTCTCTGAAAGATGATTTTGTAAAAAGAGCTGACGGAAGAACCGAGGCTTTTTGAGATGCAGACACCTGCATCGGAAAAGCCGCTTACCTGCCAGACAGGGAACGGCATGAATCCTTTCTATCGCCATACGGCGTTTTTATATTTCCATATTCTGAGGAGGTATATATGAAACAGAAAACCACGCACAAAATTCTGTCGCTGTTGCTGGCGGTAATAATGCTGTTTTCTCTCATTCCTGCGGCATTCGCAGAGGACGGAGGACACATTACGGCTACCAGGCAGACAGCAACGGAAATCACGCAGGGACAGCAGTACACACTGGATCTGTCCCAAGTATTTGCAGATGGTGAAGGGCATACCCTTTCCTATGCAGTAACAAATGATGAGGGGAATCAGTCTACCGCCAATTTGAAAGACGGTGTGTATTACTTTACCTCTCCCGTAGCGGGAACCTATCACCCCACTATTACGGCGCAGTGTGAGAGCGGAAGCACCAGCCTGACGCTCGACATCACCGTTAAAGCGGGTGAAGTTGCCGATGTGAAACAGTACGATTACAGCGAAACCGATGCAAATCAGGTTACCGTATATGTAACGATCTCCAGTGACGGGGTGCCCATCTTGGGCAAAGACAAGGACGAAACCGTTCTTTCCCATTTGAAGGTTACCGTTCCTTATTTCGATCTGGCACGGTATGATCTGCAGGACTTCTACCGCTATGCCACGGAGAACGGCAGCGGCGGATATAACGGCGATACCGTGATCAAACGCCCCACAGCGATGCATTTGTTCATCTATATGCTGGAGCGTTTCTATCTGGGTCTGCCCGAAGATCAATGGGGAACCGGTGCGTCAAAGAGTGATCTCTTTGGTGATTCCCGAAACGATGAAATAGCGAATATGCTCGGCGAACTGGCTTATGAGGGCAAATTATCTCCCCTTTATTATACCGGCAGTGCCACCAGCACCTATATGCAAAACTTCTGGGGACACGATGAAAACCTGATGTACTATCGCAATCACCGTTACCCACTGATGAGTCCGGGCTGGGGTGCTACAGCGGATTACATCCTGCTTTCCGACGGTGATGCTATTGATCTGGCCATGTTCAGCAACTGGGACTTTTATACACACGGCGCATTCTGCTGCACCGCTGCGGCAGACAGTACAGCGCCGGTGGAAACGCTGACGGTCACGCTGGGCGAAACACTCCGTTTTACGGGCCTTAAATACGGCACCCAATCTGTTGCCGAAGGCGGAGTAGATGCCTTCGCCGGTGTTAATGAAAGCGATGAGATTGCCTATCAGTGTTTCGACCAGAATTGGGAGAAAACAAAGAACCAGCCCGTAGCCATATTTGATAAAGGCGACGGCAACTATGAGATGGACACCACCGGTCTTGCACCCGGTACATATCATCTTGTGGGACTGGATCCGAACTATGGAACAAACGATGCCTGCGATGCACCGGCCACCTGCGATGTGATTGTGAAAGAGCATACGCACGCCGATGCAAACGATGACGGCGTCTGCGATACCTGCGGCGCAACCGTCAATCGTGCCCCTCGGCTGCAGGAGGGAGTCACCGATGTGGAAGCGCAGGTCGTTGCAGGCGAGGCTTATCTGCTGAAAGATCTGCAGGCAGGCAAAATCTTTGCTGACCCGGACGGAGATCCTCTTTATATTGTGGCGCCCGGTGCCAACGGAGAATCCAGCACCAACTATTTCTATCAGCGTTCTACTGACGGTGGACAGACATGGGGCACAGAGCAGTCCTTTGCCGGCTCACTGTTCGGTGCTACGACTATCGCCATTACGGAGAAAGACCCCGGTACTTACCATTACCGTTTCTATGCCAAGGACGGTAAGGGCGGCAACTCTGCCGACAACGGTGTGTACTGGAATCTGAAATTGATTGTCGATGAGGCGGATAGTCTGGAGTTTGAAACCACCTTCCATGTGGGCAAGGATCAGAACTATGACACCAACGGCAACAAGAATGCTGCCATCAAGGTTTATCCCAGTCTTGGTGTGGATCAGACCACCGGTTACGCGATTGCTGACTATGACCACCCCGTGACGTTCCTTGGCAGTGATTTCACCGCTGCTGAAGATGCAGCAAACGGTTATATGAGCGCAGACGGCAAGTATAACCAGTTCTATGCCAAGGTCAAAGGCGGCTGGTATGTGGTGGAAGGCTACGGCTGGAACTCCGATACCAATGCCTACGATATTGATCTGGGCGGCATGCAGGTCAAAATTCCTGCAGACAACAATGTAGACGGCGCTGCCAGCGGTGGTTCGGATCTCTACTTCAGTGTGGTGAGTGTTTATTCCACCTCCAAGAAGGCAGATGACACCTACTTCGGCGCGGCAGACTATACCGTCAAACTGGTGTGTCCCCTGATGCAGTGCACCGCTAAGCCCGGTACGCCCTATGTGAGCGGCAACTACACCTACTATCCTCACATGGCATATCTCTCCGGCAACGCGTGTCTGTATAACTACTATGTGTATCCTGCGGATACGGATCAGTACTTCTTCAATCAGGGCATCAACAAGGCTATTGCTGCGACAAATAATGTTACCAAACTGTCCTTGGCCATCAATGCAGCTCAGAGCCTGACGGTCACCGTGCCTGAAGCGGCAAAGTTCGGTCTGTACTTCCAGGCCAACAACTTTAATACCTCTGAGCAGGCTCCTGCTTCCGGCTGGACAAGTAACGGCGATGGCACCAAGACCACCGTCTACAAGGTTTCCAAGTCCAACAGCAACTATACCTGGCGCATGAATGATACCACCGGCACCTATGTAACCAAGGCCGGTTGGCTGCCCCAAATTAAGGAAAACACCGCGATGACCTTTAACTTCGACGGTGCCTCCACCGCAAAGAACAGCCATGATTTCTCTCAGCTGGGGACGACCACTATCAACCGTGATGAGGCCGATCTGCAGGTCTTTGTAAGCCCCAGCGGCGCTAAGGCATTGGGAAGCGGCACAGAGCGAATCCGCGCCTACCGTATGTGGCAGCTTATCAACTCCGATACTGCCAATATCATGATCGAGCCGGATTACACCTGGACGAAGCTCTCCGGCCCTGCCACAGTTTCTTTTGTGGACGACACCGCAGCGGTGACCGGTACACAGATCGACAGCGGTAACGGTCGCCATAACTGGGCGGACATTTCCGCCAACGGCGGCACCAGCATCTTTGCTGTTCACTATGACGCCCTTGATCTGGATACTTCTAATAACAGCACCCATGCAGGCTTCTATCCTGCCACAAATCCTGATCGCGTGGCCTTTGTGGTAGTGGCCGATGAACTGGGTTCTGCTGCTGCAAATGTACCCTTCAACGGCGACTTTGAAGCCAATGCCCGTCTTGATGGTTGGGATTACATCTATGACACCTGGTATTACATGAGAGATGAAGAAAATCCCGCTTTGACATTTACGGCAACCGGTGCTGCTAAGGTGGAATACGCTTTCGGTCTGACTGACGGTGCCACCATGGAAAGCACCGTGTCCGGATTCACCACAGTTTATGCAGAAGACGGCAACTATTCTGTGCCTCTTAAGGCAATGAACAATGCCGCCAACAACTTCGGCGGTACGGTGATCATTCGCATGACGGACGCTGACGGTAAATACAGCTATCAGCTTGTCAAGGCTGCCGGAATCAGTGTGACGGTGAATAATAAAACGCTGCCCGGCGAACCGGCTATGCCCGGCAACACGGTGGAACTGTCCTTCGACGGCCTCTACCGTTCCATTAACAAGATTTCCGGTATCTTTAATCCCACTACCTTCTATCTGCGCTATACGGCGGATGGCAAGGAGATAAACGGTAAACTGGGTCAGTATCAACAGATGGACAAGTCTACGATCGAAATTACCATTCCCGAAGACATCGCATTTGAAGAAAATGCTGACCAGACAACCTATACCATTACTAACGGCTATGTGTTCGGCTCTATGTATTCTGCTGCCAACCCCTTTGGCGCTATGTATTATCTGACCGATACCGGTGTCGGCACCAATTTTAATGCGGTGACAGTTTCCTTTGCTTTCCAGAATCTGTGTGACATCTCCATTCCCGTCATAAAGATGCCTACCACAGCAGTTACGCTGCAGGTCGAGGGCCCTGAGAGCTACACCGCCACAATAAAGAGCGCGGGTGATAATGTTCAGACTGCGGAAAACGGCATTTACACGCTGAACTATGGCACATACAGTTATACAATCGAGGCAGAGGGCTTTATCAAGGAAGTCGGCAAGTTCACTGTGGGTGCGGCAGACAACGGAGAAAAGGTCGTAACCGTTACCATGCGAAAGGTCGATGCTGCCACATGGGACGGCAAGACTGCAACGCCTGTGACGGCCAACGCCGATGGCGTTTACGAGATTTCCACCGGCGCAGAACTGGCATGGTTTGCTCAGCAGGTCAATGCCGGTGCCGGCGCTTCTTACAACGCCATTTTGATGAACGATATTTCCCTCAACTGGTATGACTGGACACCGATCGGTACCAGCAGCACCAAGGCATTTAAGGGCAGCTTTGACGGCAACGGCCATGTGATTACCGATTTGTATATCAATGCAACTGCTGCCAACCAGGGTCTGTTCGGTTATATCAGTGCCGCCACCATTAAAAACCTGGGCGTTACCGGTAGTGTTACCTCCACCGGTAATGGCGTGGGCGGTATTGTCGGCTGGGGCGCCGGTGCGATCGTTGTTGAAAATTGCTTCAATGCAGCTGACATCAACGGCAAGCAAAGTGTCGGCGGTATAGTAGGCAGCCCAGCGGCAGCTACCGGCAAGATTAACAACTGCTACAATATCGGCAGCATTACCGCTGCCAAATACGGCGGCGGTATCAGCGGCTGCGGCAGCACGGTTTCTCTGTGTGCTGTTGCTACGAATTGCTTCAATGCGGGTGCGGTGAACTGCGCTGCAAGCGGTGGCGGTATTAACCCCGGCGCAGCAGCCAAGGGCGTAAACAGTTATTATCTCAACACCTGCTATGTAACCGGAACAAGCGCTAAGGCGGGTACTGCTAAGACTGCTGCAGAGATGGCAAGCGCTGACTTCGCCACGTTGCTGGGCGATGCGTTCACCTATGTGGACGGCAGTGAATATCCCGTTCTGACATGGCAGATTCCCGCCACTCCCGAGGCGGTCTGCGGCGATGTGACCGGTGACGGTATGGTTGATTCGCAGGATGCGACTTTGGTCTATGCCTTTGCCAACGGTAAGCAGGTACCCGATGCAACGCAGATGGCAGCCGCCGATGTGAATGGCGACGGTGCTGTTGATTCGCAGGATGCCACCTTGGTCTATGCCTTTGCCAATGGCAAAGTATCTTCCTTTCACTGAGAAAGACAAATCTGAAGGAGAAATGATATGAAGAAAAGAATTGCTGCGCTGTTTCTGGCAGTTGTGCTCGTGTTGAGCCTGTGCCCCACAGCGTTCGCTACGGCGAAAATCGGCGTCGATCAGACAGCCGTCAAGGCCGGCGAGCAGGTAGTTGTTACGCTGACCAACGAAACGGAACTTAACGGTATCACCAATCTGGACTATACACTGTTTTTTGATGATAGTCTGTTTGAACTGACAAGTTCCTCCAAAAAGGGTGCTGTAAAGGGTATTCCCGTCGATGAAGAGGAAGATCCCATCTCTTTCCAACTCAGTAACCAACTGACACGCAACGACAAGTCCTGCTATGCTGTCAATCTGGTGGACTCCACCTCCGAGGGCCTGACAGTTCCTGCCGGTACACTCTATACACTGACCTTTACGGCCAAGTCCGATCTGACTGCACAGCAGAGTGCTGATTTTACACTGGCACTTTACAGTGTCATGGATACTACCTTTAAGACCGGTGATGCAGTGGATCCTGCGCTGAAAGAACTGGTCAAGGTTACCAGCGATGCCGCTTCTGTTACGGTCACGCCGATTGTTTCCTATGAGGGCTATGCTGTGTCCATCTCTGAGGATCAGACCAAGATCGTCGGCGAAACAGCGACGGTGAATGTGGATGTAAAAAGTGAAAGCGGTGACCATTTCAATGCTGTTGACATGCAGTTCAAGTATGATTCCGACAAACTGGCACTCAGCACCACATCCCTTACCGGCTTTACGGTAAGCGATAACGGCGGTGTGGTACGCGTGCAGGGCTACGGTGATAATCGCAGTCTGGGTCAGGCATTTGCTCTCAACTTCAAGGTCATTGACGCAGGTGAGGCGAAAGTACAGCTTACCTCTGCTAAGGTAGACGAAGCAGCCGGTGCCATCAACAGTGATGCACCTGAGGCAAAACTGCTGAATGATACGGTTACCATCCGTGTTACCGGTTATGCCGTCAATCTGAGCGAGGACTTCACCGGCGATGAAGTAGTGGCACCCGGCGCGGATTACACCTTCACCGCAAAGGATCTGCATTATGATTATGTGATCACCGCCACTATGGGCGATGAGAGCGCTGCCGTTGTGGACAACGGTGACGGCACCTACACCATCAAAAATGTGACCGGCAATCTGGAGATTACCGATACTAAGACGCCCAAGACCTATGCCGTAACCGTAACGGGTGATGACGCAGGCAAGGTGACTGCTCCCGAAAAGGCTGCCTATCTGACAGATTATACCTTTACGGTGCCTGCTGACAAGGCGGCCACCGATACGACGGACGGTTATAACTACAGCGTAGCTGTGACCGTTGACGGCAAGGAATATTCCGGTTATTCCGTCGCGGACAATCGCTATACGATCCCCGGCGCTGATGTGACAGGCGCTGTCAGTATCGCACTTACCAAGACCACCATTACCGCCGGTTATGTTTCCGTCGATATAGCAGGTGATGATGTAACGGGTGCAAACAAGGCGGAAAAGAATAAGGATTACACCTTCACCGTTGATAAGGAAGATGGCTACGGTTACGAAGTGACTGCCACCATGGGCGGCAAGCCTGTTGAAGTGAAGGACAACGGAAACGGCACCTACACCATTAAGAATGTCACCGGCCCCATCGTGATCAATGTGACCAAGACGGCGCAGAAGAATGTGGATGTTTGCGAATATGTCAAACTTGACGGCAAGGTGATGTATCTGGTGACTGTCACCGGTGCCCTCGAGGAGGGCAAGACCTTTGCCTATGATGGAAACGCCATGTACATTTCCGCCAAGTACAACGAGGGCAAAAACACCTATTGCTATCTGGTCGTGTCTGACAAGAGCCTGACCGACATGAAGGCAGAGGCTGCTGAAAAGGTAACCCAGATGGCCGTAACCGCTGAAACTGTCAGTTATGACGGTGATGTCAACGGCACTGCAGTGGTGGACATCAACGATGCCCAGTTGACCTACGATATGTATAACGCAAAATATGCTGACTTCGCCACCGTATCCATGGTGAAGTTCCTGCGCGCCGACCTGAACGGCAGCAAGGATCTGAATACGGAGGATGCGGCAGCTATCGTAGCAGCAATCCAGTAAGTATAGGAACTGACATTACCATACCCTCCCCGGCCTTTTGGCCGGGGGGGGCCTCTGGCTGTTTTTGGAAATTCACCGGTATGGCCCGATTGGCGGGCGATAGCTGTGAATTCCTGAAAGGAGAAAGACGAATGAAACGATTTTTCAGTATTGTTCTGGCAGTATGCATGACTTTCCTTATGCTGCTGCCCGTGACGGCTATGGCGGAAAATACCTCTCGCGGGTATGACTTTGATCTGGCGATTAACGGTAGTCACGAGGTGCAGGCCAAGACTGGCGATGTGCTGACAGTAACGCTGACACTGCGCCGTACGGACAAGAGCGAGGTGGCGGATATCTATGCCATGCAGGACGAAATCCGCTATGATGATGCGTTCTTCGAGATCGTTGAGGGGAGCAGTCTTGTTATGTCCGATGTGCAGACTTCGGATATCGGCCTGATGGGCGGCGACCGTGCCTTTTACATGAACTATGTGTCGTTTCAAGGCGGTGCACCGTGGGAACCCACCGTTCTGATCGGCAGTTTTCAGATGCGCGTGCTGGGCGAGAGCGGTTCCTCTGTGTTGAAGAATGAGAATTGCCTTGTTTCCGTGCAGGATGGCTCGGAGAGTTTCGCGACCACGGTGCAGGATGTGAAGGTCGTGGTGTCGGGCGAGTGTACCGTGCGTTTTGACCCCATGAACGGTGATGAAGTGACGGAAGTCACCGTACCCATGGGCAGCAAACTGGAGGCACCCGAAGATCCCACTCGGGACGGATTTACCTTTGGCGGCTGGTACCGTGACACGGCACAGCAGGACGAGTGGAACTTCAAAAAGGATACGGTAGACAGCAACATGACGCTGTATGCCGGTTGGTGGGATAATGCGACACCTATGCCGCATCAGGGTACATGGATCTGGTGGGTTGCCGCTGCTGTGGTTGCGGCACTGCTGATTCTGTGGTTCCTGTTTGGCAGCAAGAAGACGGTGCGTTTTGACACGGACGGCGGTACACCGATGAGAGCGGTTCGTGTACACAAGGGCGATAAACTGCCGCTGCAGCCCATTCCGCAGAAAAATGATGCGGCATTTACCGGCTGGTATCGTGACGCTGAACGTCTGCATCGCTGGCGTTTCGACGAGGATACGGTTGACGGCAATATGACGCTGTATGCCGGTTGGCGTTAAGGAGTAAGGCAGTGAGAGAGCAGAGAGAAAATGTGCAGGTATCCGAAGAGGAAGAACGACTGATTCTGCTGCTTCGGGATATGGATTACGGTGAGGTCGTTCTGCGTATGAAAGATGGCCATATTGATGAGATTGAAGAACTTTCACGCAGCGTGATGCTGGATTGATAACAGAGGAAACGTATGAAGAATAAACTGACATCTGCATTGAGTGTGGTACTGGTGGCGGCAATGCTGCTTGGATTTGGTGTTGCCATCGGACGCAGTCAGCGCACACAGCCGCACAACCCCATCACGCCGACGGAGAGCACATTGAAATCCGTGGTATGGGATAGCGGCGGCTCATTGGGTACAGATGAAGAAAACGAAAACCGACAGGATCAGAAACAGGATACGCCGGACACGTCCAATGAGTCGGAAGAAGCAGATATGCCCAACGAGGAGGACCCCTCAAAGACAGAAGAATCTGAAAAAACAGATGAGTCAAATAAGGAAGACACCTCAAAGACCGATGAAAAACAGCCCGGGGAAAACCGGACAGATGAACCGGGCAATGTGCCATCGGAGGGAGAGGGTAATGGCAATGCAGGCGATATGGAGGGCGACGAGAAACCAAGCGGCCCGGTCATTGCCACCAATCTCGGACAGTTTACAACCGTAACGCAGGATCAACTGCCGGATGGCCTGCTGTCCTTTTATGCCTATGGCACCGGTGACGATGATCTGTCGGTGCGTGTGAATGTCAAACCGAAAAACAGCATGACCACGGGTACGTGGCTGACTTCCGAGAACGAAAAAGACTACACATGGCAGTTGGAACTGGGTGTCACTTATAGTTTCACCGTGTACCTTTATCAAAAGGAGGTCCGTATCAGTTATGCGGTCTTCTATGTTACATGGCAGGCACAACTCGCCGATGCGGATCATCCCGCCGTCGGCCCTGAGCCCCTTGTTATCACAACGAATATCGATGATTACGGAAACGAGGTCAAGGACGAAAATCTGCCGCTGATCGTGACGGTTTACCAGAACGAGAAGATGGAGAAAAAAATTACGGCGGATAAGATTCGGGTGACACTCAACGGGGAAACGGTAGACAAGCACGGAGGCGACAGCAGTCCGGAATACGATTTATATTTCTCAAGACCCAATGTGGGCGATGAGAAAGAATACAAAATCGAGATTGTGGCGTGGTACGGTGTCAACTCAAGTTACTGGTCAAAGACGCTGGCCTATCACGCCACAGCGGAAGGCGATTCCGTCGGCTATGCCACGATTGTGTTAGATGCCACGACTGTGGGCTGCGGCGTACTGGACTGCGACACGTATGAAATCATGCAGGGTGAAACGGCAGCGGAAACCGTACTGCGTTTTCTGGACGAGTATGGCTATGATACCGTCTATGACGGCACAGCAAAAAATGCCTTCTATCTGAGGGAAATCAGTCGCGGAGATATGTGCTACGATGCTGCACCCGATGAACATCTGTGGGATATGATTCTGCGTGACGGTATCAATCTCAACAGCGACACGCATAGCCGGGATAGTCTGGGCGAATTTGACTATACAATGGGTTCGGGCTGGATGTATGCGGTCAACGGCAGTTACCCGGGCCGAGCCATGTCCAACTATTATCTCAAGGACGGCGATACGTTGTATCTGCGCTTTACCTTGTCCTACGGAAAGGATATTGGCGGTTATGATGCCACCGGCGGCGGATATGGCAGTCTGAGCAGTTATTGCGGATTGTGGATCGGCGGCGGCTATACACCGCTGGATCACAACTATGTGGAAGCGGAACGGCAGGAGCCTACCGCCGAAGCAGAAGGATATGTAATCGAAAGATGCAGTAAGTGCGGCGATGAGATACGTACGGTATTGCCTGCACAAAGCACAGATGAATAGAGGTAAGAAAATGAAACACAAACAATGGATCAGAAGCCTGATTTGTTTGCTCTTAAGCGTCATGTTGCTCAGTGGCTGTTCAGGTTCTAAAGCACTGGATTGTGCGGAGCAGATGGACAAGGCGCTTTCTGCGCAGGTTGGTGTGAAAGCCGGCACATTGCTTGGGGAGCAGGAATGGCTGTGCGCCGGCAATTCTGTCAGCGACTGGATGGCCATGGGATTGGCCCTTGGCGGCGTGGAAGAGAAATATGATGCCTACCTGAATGTGCTCAAAGCGTACGTGGAGAAATGCTACGCGGACAAAGGCTGCTTAGATGCGGTCAAGGCTACGGAATACCACCGTATTGCGCTGACTGTGCTGGCATTGGGCGCTGACCCGACCCATTTTGGGAAAGACGGTAACGGTGAGGATATCGACCTGATTGCCGACGGCACCTATAACTTTGCAGGTGAGTTGGGAAAGCAGGGACTCAACGGCTGGATCTGGGCGCTGATCACATTGGATGCCGGTGGATATGAAGTGCCGCAGGATGCCAAATATAGCAGAGAAACCATCAGAAACCACATTCTTGCTGCGCAGGAAGATAACGGTGGCTTTGGATTAACTGCGGGCAGTGCAGATGTGGACATGACTGCTATGGCGCTGCAGGCTCTTGCACCGTATCAGGGCAACTGCACCAAACAGATACAAAACGCCCTGACATATCTGACGAAAGAAATGACAGACAATTGCAGTTTTGTCAGTTACGGAACGGAAAATGTGGAATCCACCGCACAAGTCGTGATTGCGCTGTGTGCGCTGCAAATTGATCCGACAAAGGATAGCCGTTTTTGCCGTGACGGACAGACGCTGATTACAGGACTGGAACGCTTTTGCCTGGGTGACGGCACCTATACGCACACTTTGGAAGACCCGCAGAGCGATATGATGGCAAGCGAGCAGGCGCTGCTGGCGCAGATTGCCTGCTATCGCATGCAGCGGGGAAACGGCAGACTGTACAACTTGGCAGCATAATGAGGAAAAGAGGAGTAAATCATGCAAAATCTGACAAATGAAATACAGAAAGAAGTCAACCGCGTCATTCTGGGCAAGGAAGATGTGGTCCGCAAGGTACTGCTGGCCATTCTGGCACGCGGTCATGTGCTGCTGGAGGATGTGCCGGGCGTGGGAAAAACCACCATGGCCATGGCCTTTGCCCGTGTACTGGGCTTGGATACACGCCGCGTGCAGTTCACATCGGATACGCTGCCCTCGGATATTATCGGTTTTTCCGTGTATGACAGTCACAGCGGCACATTGCAGTATCAAAACGGTGCAGTCATGACCAACCTGCTGCTGGCAGATGAAATCAACCGCACTTCCAGTAAAACGCAGTCGGCGCTGCTGGAGGCCATGGAAGAGCGTCAGGTGACCGTTGACGGTGTGACCCGTCCGCTGCCTCAGCCTTTTGTTGTTCTGGCGACACAGAACCCGGTGGGCTCGGCAGGCACGCAGATGCTGCCCACCTCACAGTTGGACCGCTTTTTGCTGCAACTGCACATGGGATATCCCGATATCTACAGCCAGATGCTGCTGATGAAGGACCGTCACCATGAAAACCCACTGAATAATTGCCGTGCAGTCGTGGATACACAGACATTGGAAAAACTGTGTGACGAGGCAATGGACACTTATGTGGCGGATAGTGTTTATACATACATCGCAGAACTGGCAGAGGCCACACGCAAAACACCGGATGTGTTGTTAGGTTTAAGTCCCCGTGGTGCCTTGGCGCTTTGCCGCGCGGCAAAGGCAAATGCCTATTTGAACGGCTGCGACTATGTGACACCCGATGATGTGACGGCGGTGCTGCAGGATGTGGCAGGCCACCGTCTGGTGCTCAGCGCCAAGGCGCGCCTGCATGAGCGCACAGCGCAGCAGGTACTTGAAGAAGTGTTGACTCAGGTGAAAAGGCCTGATGTGCGCGAGTTGAAAATCAAATGAGCGGCAGAGTGATTATACACGCCTTGTTGTGGCTGCTGGCCACAGTATGCAGTGTCATCACATGGATTTTCTCCCAGAGCATCTGGGCGGTATCCCTCAGCGTGTTACTGCTGTTGTTACCGATGATGACCTGGCTGTGGAATCTGTGGCAGCGCCGTCACGTAAGCGTGCAGTTAGAAATGACCTCTTCTGCGGAGAAGGGACAGATCGTGCGGGGGGCGCTGCATCTCTCTGCGGGTGCCTTGGCACCGGCAGGCTGCGTGTGGGCGCTTGTGAGCGTACACAATGACCTGACAGACGAGGAGAATCGCATCAAACTGCCAATTCAGCCGAATGGAGAGATGGCATTTACTTTGCGTACCGATCATTGCGGACGGCTTCGCGTGTCGGTAGAGCGGCTGTGGCTCATGGACATTTTCGGCTTTTTGCCGGTGAAGTGTCGGGCAAAGGCGCAGCGCCATGTTACGATTCTGCCGGAAACCTTTCCGGTGGAAATCACCGCCCTGCAAAAAATGACAGCGGTGCAGGAAAGTGACAGTTATCGCACGGACTGTAAGGGCGATGACATGACGGAGATGTACCAGTTGCGTGAATACGTACCGGGCGATAACCTCCACGGTATCCATTGGAAACTGTCGTCCAAAATGGGACAGTTGATTTACCGTGAGCCGGCCATGCCGGAGGATCACTCGTTACTGCTGTGCTGGGATCAGGCAGAGGGTACGCCCGCAGTGTACGATGCGTTGGCAGAGTCAGTATTCTCTGTGGGACAGGCCTTGTGTGAGGCAGGCTGCCCGTTTACATTGGGTTGGATGGAGCAGGGTGAACTTTGCACGGCCGAAATTGATGGGCAAAATGCTCTGACGCAGCATCTGCCCTCGCTGCTGAAGGGAAACGGGCGTGGCCAGACGCTTCCCGATCTGTCAAACTTTGGACGCGTGCTGTTATTTACCGGCAGCTTGCCGACAGAGGCGTACCATGCAAACATCTTTTACTGTGGCGAGCAACCGGTGTCCGGTGTAACGGCATTCACGCCGCAAACCTATCGTGACACCTTGCAAAGACTGGATGTGGGATATGAAAACTGACAATCGAATCTCCCTGTATCGTACGCAGAGTGAGGTAAAAGAACGTAATACCTTTGGTTCTCTCAGCGGGATCATTGCCCTGCTGCCGTTATTGGGCGGACTGTGCTTACTGCTGCGCAGTATGCTTCCTTCGGCCAATGTGTCATGGCCGATGCTCTTTGCCGTAAGTGCAGTATGTGGTGCGGCGTTACTGCTCCTATACAGCGGACGCTTGGGCGGTTGGATATTACCGTGTGGCTGTGTTTTGCTGTCGATCGGCTTTTTTGCCATGAAACAGACGGTCATGGCGGCAGCAGGTACGGTGATGAATGATGTGACCGATGCACTCAGCCATGTGACCGGCCGTATTTACTTAGACTATCCCGCTGCCGACACGGCTTTAGCAGCGCTGCTTCCCTTGCTGCTGCTTTGCGCTTTGTTAGCCGCCTGCGCCGCTGCGCACGGGAAACTGTGGCCTGTGCTGCCGATTATTTTGCCGGTTGGCATCGGCGGCATGGTGAGCCTGATTCCTATGGGAGCAGGCTGGCTTTTACTGGCCTGCGGCACCGTATTGCTGCTGGGCGGCTGCCGGGTGCGACAGATGGTTTCGCGACTGGCTGTGGTATTGATCTGTACCGCAATGGTGCTGGGAATCGGCGCCTTGGTAAATCATCAGGCAGATGCGACATGGCAAGGCAAACTGCGGGCAGAATTTCATGCTATGCGTTATGAACGGACGGAAGACTCTATGCCGGAGGGGCAGTTGGAAAATCTTGGCCCGTGGGAAAAGAATGACACGCCTGCCTTGGCGGTGACGATGGAATCGCCCCAGAAACTCTATCTGCGCGGCAGCGTGTGGGAAACCTATACCGGCAGCAACTGGGAGCCGTTGTCGGCGCAGACACGGGGCGATGACGGCGACTTATTCTACTGGCTGCATGAGAGTGACTTTTTCGGTCAGAGCCAGATTGCCTCGGCATCGACACTTACCGGCACGGTACAACCTGCAGCACTTCATGTGGAAACATTGGGTGCGTGCAGGGGACACGCCTATTTGCCCTACGCACTTGCAGGCAGTGAAACACTGGATGCCGGTGTGATCGGTGATGCAGGAGCACAGAATGAGGCAATGGATTACGCCTATCTCCCCGGAAGTCTGCCCACCTGGTATGCACTGCAGCACACGCTGACTTCGCGGCAGGGGGAATCTCAGATCGCGGATTATCTGACATTGGAACGCGCCTATGCCGACTATGTTTATCAGGCGGATCTTCAACTGACGGAAGAAAGCCGGGAGGTCATTAAAAGGCAGTTGGGCGAGTTGGAGGACAGTTATACTCTCTCGGAAATACAGACCATGATTCGCAATTATCTGGGCGAAAAGATGCGCTATGACGAGCGCGTATCTACGCACCTGCACGGCAGCGATTTCCTGCATGACACATTGGAGTGCAGCGGTTCGGGTTACAGCGTCCATTACGCCACCACTGCGGTGCTGATGCTGCGTTATTTCGGTGTACCGGCACGTTATGTGGAGGGGTATTATCTGTCACCGACCGATGCGGCCAAAGTCAAAGCCGGCGAGGAGTTTGTTCTGACCGGTGAAAACGCTCATGCGTGGGCGGAGTATTATTTAGAAGGCGTGGGCTTTGTCCCCTTTGAAGTGACGCCGGGTTATGTCGATCCCGAGGATCTGCATGCCGGCGGCATTGACAGCAATGCACTGGGATCATCGTATCACTCCGAGAAACTGGACTATGCCGTGGTGGAGAGTCCGCAGCCGGATCCGGAAGGCGGGCAGAACGGATTGCATCACTTCAAGGCAGAGCATCTGTCTTATCTGCTGTTGTTGCCGCTGCTGCTGTTTGTGGCATGGATCGTAGGGAAACGCATCCGACTGACCCGTATGTTAAAAGTATTCCAACGGGAAGATGACCGTCAGGCGGTGATGGATTGGTACGGTTATGCTATGCATCTGCAAAAACTTTGCCCGGTTGCGTTGCCTGACGACAGCCAGGCGATGCTACTGAATCAGGAGGCGCAGTTCAGCAGGCATGAAATCACCTCTGTGCAGCGACAACAGATGGAGAGATATGCGCAGGATACTGTGACAGCCGTCCGACAAAAGGGGAGCTTCTTCCAAAAACTCCGTTGGCGTTGGTTCGACGGTATTCTGTGAGGAGGGTATATATGAAGAGAATAAAAAGAGCGGCAAGCCTGCTGCTTAGCATCATATTGATTATATCCTGCGTTAATATGGCATTTGCCGCAGATGGCACGTTTACACTGGCCGTTGCCAAAGGCGGAAATGTACTGATTGAGCCGGTGCAGATTCATTATACTGCCGGACAGTCGATTGCCGATGCTCTGGCAGGCAGCGGTTACACATTTGAAGGCCTTGAAACGGGTTATGTATCTGCCATTGAGGGAAAGTCAGGCAATTTTGTGCGTTTCTATGACGGTGGCGGGTATGATTTGAGTAAAGCCGCATCGGGTATCACCGCGTTGGTGTTCACGGAGAGTGAAAATTATTCGCAATCGCTGCTCCAATTGGTAAAATCTATGTCGGCCTATCGCACACGTACCGACCATGTGCAGAACTATGCCTCAGCCAAAGAGGCATACGAAGCGGCCCTGAAAGGCTTCGGAACTGCCGATGAAACCAAGGCTACGCAGTTAAAAGCAAATCTTGATCAGGCGATCAAAGCATACGAAGCGCTGCTCAAGGGAACGAAGTATGCCGTGACAGTCACGGCAACGCAGAACGGAACGAAACTGACGGCGCCGACTGTTACCATGACGGACAGTTATGGCAATGTGACCACGGCTAAGAGTACATCTGTATCGGTGATTGCCGGCAGTTATACCTATTCCGTATCGGACGGCGGACGCAACCGCACAGAGGGAACCATTACGGTAAAGGGAAAATCGACAATATCGGTGAAATTGCCTTACGGGCAGTGGTTCGGTGATGTGCAGATTTTAGATACAGATAAGAATCCCTATCCCTGTACGCAGGATAGCACTACGCTGAAAGCCACCTATACCATTCCGGACACGGTGGGCACATCGGGCTTGTACCTGTGTGCCAACATCGGAAATGTGCCGGATCAGAACACCACAAGGCTTCGCACCATTTATACCGGCGTGAATAGTGGTACGTCCTATGATACCGCCAATGACAGAAGTTGGAACAGTCTGAATACAAAACTGTCAAATCTCCTGAAGACCGGTATGGACGGCAGGACATTCTATCTGGAGGCACAGTATCCCGCATCAGATGGTACCACGCAGATCCAATCCTTCGAGATGGTGGTAAACCGTGTGCCGACGCTGAAGTCCATTACCGTGATGGCAGACGGCACAAAACTGCCGATTGATTTTGATCCGGAAACGCTAAGTTATCAGGTGCCGACAGTTTCCTCTTCTGTACAGGTTTCAGCGGAAGCATTTGGCAAAAACTATACTATCAGCGGTACGGGCAGCGTATCTGTCAGCGGCAGTACAAGCCATACCGTTAAGGTGACGGCATCGGGTAAGAGCCGCAGTTATAAACTGACCCTTGTCAAAAAAGATGCGGTCAATGTGACGCTGAAGACGCCCACTGGTGTCACGGCCTCGGTCTATAACGGGGCCGGTGCACAGATCGCGCCGGTGAGCGGCGTATATCATCTGATTCCGGGTGAGAAGTATTCCTACATCGCCGTCAAGAGCAGCAGTTACTATGCTACTGCTGAGTTTACCGCGTCAGCAGGACTCTCTGTATCTGTTGCGACACCTGCCACAACAAATGCGTTGCAGGATGCGGCATTTTACAGCAACAGTACAGCTACAAAGGCCTATACATCAAGTCGGAGTGGTCACTCAATCACCTGCCAGGTGCCGGATGCCAACAGCACCGTCTATGCACAGGTCACACCGATCAGCGGGTACAGTGTGCAGGCACGGTATACTACGCAGACAACAAGCGCTAATACGCATGGAAATTCCAATAGCAAGGATATCACCCGTGCGGTGGGCGATACCAACGCGACGGTGGTGAACTACTGCATTGCCAAAGGCGGTTACAGTAATACTGTGACCCTATATGTTTCCAAGACGACAAGCGGTGTTACTTATTATCAGGAGTATACGGCGCTGTTTTGCCGCACCTTGCATTTGAACAGCCTGCAAATTTCTGACAGCAGTGGTCAGTTGACAGTAACGGACAGCGCCGGCAACCATGCTTTTGACCGGGACAAAACAGATTACACCGTGTCAGTTGACCGCGCGGAAGCCAAACTGACACTGAAAGCCACGTTCATGAATGAACTGACGGACACATCTGCCTGCGGCGGGTATTATGCGCTGGTCAACGGTACACGCTACAATAGCCTTTCCAAGGTGGTATTGCCTCTGGATGCAGAGAAAGATACAGAAACGATCTCCATCAAAGTGTGTCATGCAGACAGTCATGCTATCGTGACCACTTATACCGTGACCGTAAAGAAGACAAATCCGGTAGCGGTAACGATCAAAACAAATCCCACTGATGCCAATGTGTTTGTTGTCAATGAGCAAAATGGCCGCCGTGCGCCCCGAAATGGCAGCGTATATCAGTTGACCCCGGGCGTTAGTTATACTTATACAGTGACAAAAAACGGCTATGTGGGACAGCAAGTAACCGGCTATAAGGCTCCGTCCAGTGCCACTACGCTGACGATCACTATGAAGAAAGCTACGGCAAACAGCAGTCTGCAGAGTCTGAGTGCTCAATGGCCCTCTTTCCGTGCTGATGATTATAACAACGGCGTGGTCAATGCTGCCACACCGGCTGAGTCTACGAACGCCATGCTGAGTTGGGCAACCAAACTGGGCGACGGCTATTCCTCCGATGCCTGTGGTTGTCCCATCATTGTGAACGGATATCTGTATACCTATGCAAGGAATGAGATATTCAAGGTGGATACCGTGTCAGGCAAGGTCGTGGCCAAGGGGAAGATGGATCATTCGTCCAGTTTTGCGATTAATTCGCCTACCTATGCTGACGGCATGATTTTTGTTGGCCTTGCTGACGGAACGGTGCAGGCCTTTAATGCGGCAACGCTCAAGTCACTGTGGATCTATCACGATGCGTTAAAGGGCCAGCCGAATTGTCCCATCGTTTACCATGACGGCTATATCTACACCGGATTCTGGTTGGGAGAGACCACGCCGGCAAACTATGTCTGCCTGAGCGTAACAGACGAGAATCCCGACAGCAGTAACGAAGAAAAACTGGCGACTTGGACATATACGCAAAAGGGCGGCTTCTATTGGGCCGGTGCCTATGTATCCGATAATTATCTGGTGGTCGGTACAGATGATGGCGAGAGCGGCTATACGACCGGCCACGCCCAGATTCTGTCGTTGAATCCCAAGAGCGGTGAGGTGTTGTCGCAGCAAACCCTGCCACAGGTGGGTGACCAGCGCAGCAGCGTGACCTTTGTGCCGAATACTTCCGGTGCAAACGCCGGTAAATGCTATTTCACAACAAAGGGCGGAAATTTCTATGAAGTTGCCATTAGCGCCAGCGGCAAATTCACCAGCGGAAGCCTGCGTAATCTGCCGCTGTACAATTACAGCAGCGATGCCGCCAATCCACCCATGAGTACCTGCACACCCACCATCTATAACGGGCGAGCCTATATCGGCGTCTCCGGCACTGCACAGTTCGGCGCTTACTCCGGACACAATATTACGGTGATCGATATCCCGTCGTGGAGCATTGCCTACACAGTGCGCACCCATGGCTATCCCCAGACCAGTGGCTTGCTGACGACGGCATACGAAACGAAAACCGGTTATGTCAATGTGTACTTCTTTGATAACTACACACCCGGCGAACTGCGCATGATCCAGGATAAGCCGGGCATGACGAAAGCAAAAACCACGGTAGCGGAGAGTTATACGGATAAGGGCAGCACAAAAACTTACCAGACGGCACCGGTACTGTTTACCCCGTATGGTGAGCAGGCACAGTATGCCATTTGCAGCCCCGTGGTGGATGAGTACGGTACGATCTATTTCAAGAACGATTCTGCTTATCTGATGGCATTAAGCAGTACGATTACCAAACTTGAAATCACGAAGAAGCCGAGCAAAACGACATACACCGTGGGTGAAACCTTTGACGGAACGGGCATGAAGGTAACGGCATATTACAGTAACGGCGCAAAACGTGATGTAACGAAGTATGTTACCTGGGCTAAAGATCCATTGACCAAGGCAGACACGGAATTCGTCATTACCTTCCCCTATGCCATGTATCAGAACGCCAATGGCAAGGCGGGTCAAGAGGTAGAGCAGCCGTTTGCCGTGTTGAGTTTGACGGTAGGTGCAGTGCGCAAGGGCGATGTGGATGGAGACGGCAATATCAACTCCGCAGATGCCACTTTGACCTATGCGATCGCCAATGGCAAACTTGCTGCCACCGATACGCAAAAGAAAGCGGCCGATGTGAATAATGATGGTAAAGTGGATTCGGTAGATGCTACCCTGATCTATGCGTACGCCAATGGACGCATTAAATCATTTTCTTAGGAATAAAAGACCTGAGTGTCAGATCAATCGAATGTGCAGATAGAGTAACAGCACTATCGGCTTGATCGGTGTGCAATTATCCATTTTTGACCCATATATTCGCAGATATTCTTCCTTTCACAAAAAACTGCCCCCTCGTTGGGGGCAGTTTTTTCGTTTCCTGGACATGAAATCGTCAAAGAACATTACCGCATAATAAAAAAGGAAAGCCGCTATGTTAGCGACTTTCCTATACGTGGCGAAATGGTGCGTTGTGTTATCAGTCGATCAGGTGGTATATCTTGCCGCTGGGCACGAAATGCTTGGCCTCTTCCACGCCGTCCATCACGCGTTTAGC
>JAZLIB010000196.1:0-14345 GCA_045617185.1 Vescimonas sp. | reverse complement strand
CCGAACACCAGCGTGCTGCGCTGCCCATTTTCCACGACCTCGCGGAACGCCGCGTCCAACTCACCGAGTTGTGCAACATAAGCATCTGTACGTGCCACATAATCCTCTGCGTGATCCCAGTCCGCTTTGCACAGTGCACCGCAGATGCCCCAACAAATGGACTGAGCGAGCACCGGCGAGGTCCAGATATGCTCGTCGTATTCGATTTCGTCGTTGTCCTCGTCACCGTGTCTGCTTAGTTGCATACCTTCAACGATTTCTTCTCCATTCAAGTCCACCAGATCCATCATGGCGGCTGTCACGGGAATATCCTTGCCGGCGGAGGAGAGGATACCATCCACCCATTGCTCGCTCTCACCACCGTTGTAAAGGAACACATCTGCTTTGGATACGCGAATCACGTCCAGCGGAGTGGGCTCGAAACTGTGTGTTTCCTTGCCTGCCGACACCAGAAGTGTCACGTCTACATTGTCACCGCCGATGGCACGGGCAAAATCGTAGTAGGGGAACAGCGTGCAAACAACCTGCAATTTGTCGCCCTTTTCATAAGAGGCGGCACAGCCGCACAGCGACAGCAGCATAATGGTTGCCAGTAAGGCGCATAGTAAGCGCTTCATACCTGTGCCTCCTTGCTGCACTGCTCACATAGTCCGTAAAACAGCGTCCGGCGGGGATTGATGGCAAAGCCGTGCTCCTCTAAAAGATGTTCGTAAAGTTCGCCTAAATGAGAACAATCCAGATGCCGAATGCTGCCGCAGTTTTCGCACTTGAGCAAAAAGCAGTCCCGATGGTTTTCACGGCAGTCGCAGTATTGGTAGTGCGCACCCTCATCGGTGACGATTTTGTGTACCAGCCCCTGCTGCGCCAGTTTGTCCAACTGTCGATATACGGTGGTCAGCCCCACATTTTGCCCCTGACGGTGCAATTCCTCTGCCAGTTCCGCTGCGGTGGCACAGCCGTCCTTACGCTGGGCCATGCTTTCCAGTACGGCGCGCTGCTGTTTTGTCATATATGTCACGGAGAACCCCTCCTATAATTTGAAAATGAAATTCATTTTCAAATTATAGGCGCAAATTGCGATTTGTCAAGAAAAAGTTCCTATTTTGATACAGGTGTGATACAATATAATAAAAAGTTGTGAGGAGGGTACACCATGCAGCATGAAATAACGACAGTTGCGCCGTTGTTGGATGCAAACGGCAACCTGCGTGAGCCGGGTTATGCGAAAAGACTTCTGCCCATCTACAGCCGTGAGGATATCAAGGCCGGCGCCATACATATTAAGGAATGGGACTATTATCTGATTGCCAACGACCACTTTGCTGTGGCGCTGACCATTGATGATAATGGCTATATGGGTCTGGACTCCGTTTCTTTTTTGAACTTCGACGAGAAGTGGGAAACCACGAAAAGCCCCATGCGTCTGTTCCCGTTGGGCAAGACGAATCTGCCTGCCACCTCAGCAGAGGGAGATACGACTATCGAGGGCAAGGACTATGCTTTGGCATTCCGTCATGTAGACGGCGACCGTGAACTGACCTTCCGTATGGATAATTTCCGTGACGGACAGTCCATCTCCGGCAAAATCCTGCTGACCGATGAACCCGAAGAGAGCATGGTCATCTGCACACCCTTTGAGAAGAAGGCTCATTTCTATTACAATCAGAAAATCAACTGTATGCGCGCCGCCGGCAGCGTACAACTCGGCGGTAAGACTTACACTTTTGACCCAGCCGATTCCTTTGGCGTATTGGACTGGGGCCGAGGCGTGTGGACATACCATAACACATGGTATTGGGGCAGTGCCAGCGGTCAGGTGGGCGGCGTGCCCTTTGGCTGGAACATCGGCTATGGTTTTGGCGATACCTCTGCTGCCAGTGAGAATATGCTGTTTTTCAATGGCAAGGCGCACAAGTTAAGCCAGGTGGCTTTCCATATTCCTATGAAGAACGGTAAGGAGGATTACCTTGCTCCTTGGACATTTTCTTCGGATGATGGGCGTTTTGAGATGGACTTTGTGCCCATTCTCGACCGTGCAGCCTGCACAGACTTCAAGGTACTCAAGTCCGATCAGCATCAGGTATTCGGCCGGTTTAGCGGCAAAGCGGTGTTGGATGACGGAACTGTGATCAATGTGCACGATTTCATCGGTTTTGCCGAAAAAGTGGAAAATAAGTGGTAAGCAGTCTTGTACCGGGTTAGTGCAATGTGACGAAACACTTGCCATATTGTTTCGTTTAGCGAAAAAAGTGTCGCAAAAGGAAAAGAAAGCAAATTTTGGAACAAAATAACGGCGAATAAGTAAAAAATAGGGGTTATAGTAGCTTAAACGCAATATTTTGGTATGTTCAGATGATGTTAAAAAAGTAAAAACTGCGGTTGAATTTTTATTTAAAATGCCAATTGTGTCTAAACTATGAATACTGTATACTTTGCTTATGGTACACAAGTGTCGCAGCTTGTGTCCAAATGTACCTTGGAGGCATAAGCTTCCGAAAATCCTTTCCCGGCAATCGTCGGGACAATCCAAATTAAAGGAGAGAAAACAATGGAAGAAAGAAAAGGCTTTGGATCCAATTTTGGATTCCTGATGGCTGCTGTTGGTTCGGCAGTCGGCCTGGGCAACATCTGGGGTTTCCCCAATAAGATGGGTGCCAGTGGCGGCTTTACGTTCCTCATCATCTACCTGGTTCTGGCAGCACTGTGCGGCTTTATTATCATGCTGGGCGAGTTGGCTTTGGGCCGCAAGACCGGTAAGAGTGCTGTTGGCGCTTACAAAGTCCTGTCCAAGAGATTCAAGTGGCTGGGCTGGCTGGGCATTCTGTCCGCATTCCTGATTTTGTCGTTCTATTGCACGCTGGGCGGCTACTGCATTAAGTACGTTGTTCTGAACATTGGTAACCTGTGTAAGGCTGGTTTCGGCAGCAACGGTTTGTCCAGTGGTGAGGTGTTCGGTGCACTGCTGGCCAATCAGGGCGCATCTGTGATCTTTGGTTTGATCTTCGTCTTGATCACTCTGCTCATCGTTATGGGCGGCGTTGGCGGCGGTATCGAGAAGTTCTGCTCCGTCGGTATGCCCTGCCTCTTCTTCATGCTGATTATTGTTATCGTCCGTGCCTGCACTCTGCCCGGCGCTGTCGATGGCCTGAAGTACATGTTCGTTCCCGGCTGGGCTGTCGCTAACGGTGTTATCGAAAAGGCTCCCGGTTTCATCTCTGTCCTGTCTACTGCAGGTGGCCAGATGTTCTTCTCCCTGTCCCTCGGTATGGGCTGCATGATCACCTACGGTTCCTACCTGGATAAGAAGCAGAATCTGGAAAAGAACGCTCTGATCATTGTTATCATGGATACCCTGATCGCTCTGATGGCAGGTCTGGCTGTTATGCCCGCCCGTTTCGCCCTCGATCCCGAAGGCCCCATCGGCGGCCCCAAGCTGCTGTTCATCACCATGCAGAACGTTTTCGATACCATGGGTACCATCGGCTATGTGTTCGGCCTGATCTTCTACCTGCTGGTCGTTCTGGCTGCTATCTCCTCCTCCATCTCCCTGCTCGAGGTCGTCGTCGCTCACTTCTGCGATGTGGCTGCTGATAAGGGTAAGGGCGACAAGCGTAAGGCTTACTCCGTTCTGGCCGGTATCGCCAGCGGCATCCTGTGCGTCCTGGTTTGCCTGGATGGTCTGGGTTCCAACGGTATTGCTCCGGCAGACTTGCTGCACATTGAGGCTTCCGGTTGGTCTGACTGCTGGCTCGACTTCTTTGACTGCGTTTCCGAAGGTATTATGATGCCTTTGGGTGCTCTGTTCATGAGTCTGTGCATCGGTTGGGAGATCGGTACTGACGTTGTGGACAACGAGTGCGTCCTGGAAGGTAACTCCTTCAAGAGTAAGGGCTTCTTCAATGTCTGCGTGAAGTTCGTCACTCCTCTGATCATGGTCTTCATCCTGCTCGGTCAGTTGGATGCTTTCTTCGGCTTCGGTTGGTTCTAATTTCTGAACTACATAAAAATCCCCCGACAACTGTCGGGGGATTTTTTTGGTTAGTTTTCGAGTTATATCGTAAGACCAAAAACGCCTATCTGATCAGTGTAATGGCATGATGCAGATTCTCAATATGCACCACCGGACAGCTGGCGGCGTATTCTCCGTCCAGCGACCAGGGAATATCTTCTTCTGTGGTGAGTGTTATGGAAGAAACGTGGCGGAGAATAACACCCGGCAGATCATATTCCATCCTTGTGATACCACCAATCAGGTTGTTCAAATCAATTACGGTTTTTGGCATTCGCAGCAGCAGAAGTTCAAATTTTCCGTCATCCATTTGTACGACATCAGGATCCAGCTTTACCAGACCGCCTAAAGAAGTGGAGTTGCATATACTTCCAAAAATGAAGTCGCCCTCAAATACCTCGCCGTCAGCCTCTACACGGCATTTGTACGGCCGCAGCGAATCCAGATCGCCAAATCCCTCCAGAATATAGGCAAAATGGCCAAGCGTGTTCTTGGCGGATTGGCTGGCGGAGTAGGAGGCGCGAGTAAACGCACCGAAAGAGGCAACATAAGCAAAGTAGCGATCGTTATGTTTGCCAACATCTAATTGGAATGGCTTGCCGTCCACAACAGAGCCGGCGGCAGTCACAGGATTGGACGACAGATGCAGACTGGCGGCAAAATCGTTGGTGCTTCCGCTGGGAAGATAGCCTAATTGAGGAAGCTTGGGCAGTGCCATTAAGCCGGAAAGTGTTTCGTTCAGAGTGCCGTCACCACCTGCGCATACGACGACGTCGAAATCACCGCCCATTTCGGCAGCAACCCGCGTCGCGTCGCCGCTGCCTTGTGTAACAAAAACATGTACCAGATATCCTGCCTGAGAAAAGCGTGCCACGGCATCGAATAATGGGGTGCGTGACTTGGTTTTTCCGGCGCGGGGATTGACAATAAACAACAGTTTTTTCATAGAGCCTCACCTTGTTGTACAAAATCCGGGTAGCGCTATTATAGTATATATTGGATAAAATATCAACTCCCGGTAAAAAAGGGAGAATCCCTCTTGCAAATGACAGATATTTTAGGTATGATGAATAAAAGTGTCAAAAAGGGAGGAACGCTGGGTGAAGGATAAGACGCGTTACCTGAAATGGGGCCTTACACTGTTTTTGACAGTGTGCGCCATACTGGTATTTTACGACACATTTTATCAAAGCGGAGAATTGCAGAACTTCATATCCAAAATGATGGGAATTTTAGCACCCGTGGTATATGGTTTTGCTATCGCCTATCTGCTCACTCCTATTGTAAACTGGTTGGAAAAGGGAATACGCAGAGGATGGCATGCGAACAAAAAACTGGAAGGGAAGAAACTGAAGCATGCTTCAACTGCCCTACGTGCGGTCAGTATTCTGCTTACCGAAGCGCTGGCTATTCTGATGATCTACCTTTTGATGAGTGTGCTGATTCCCCAATTGGTGGATAGTATCTCCATGCTGATCAATAATGCCGAGTCGTATTACAATACAGTTTATAGTTGGGCAAATGGTCTGCTTAATCGTGAATCCAGCGTATTTGCGTGGCTGGCCAAACTGGTGACAGATAATTATACCGGCACCATGTCGATCCTGCGCGATAAGATTCTTCCTTGGGCACAGCATATGCTGTCCGGCTTGACCGATGGTATCTGGAGTGGTATCTGGGGCGTAGTGACCTTTGCAAAGAACCTGGTTATCGGCTTTATTATTTCGGTCTATATGCTGGCCATGAAAGAAAAGAGTCTGGCTCGTTGCTGCAAACTGGTCTATGGTATTTTCAAAGAAAATCAGGCTGCGTGGATTATTCGCGGTACTCGCCGTGTAAACGCTATTTTCTCCGGCTTTGTTCGGGGCAAACTGTTGGCTTCGCTGATTGTCGGCATTTTGTGCTTCATTGGCTGCTCCATTATGAAGATTCCGTATACGCCGCTGATCAGCGTGGTGGTGGGCGTGACCAATGTGATCCCGTTCTTTGGCCCGTTCCTTGGCGCGATCCCCAGTGCTTTGCTGATTTTGATCGTCAGTCCCATTAAGTGTCTCTATTTCGTTATTTTTATCGTCCTGCTTCAGCAGTTCGATGGCAATGTGCTCAGCCCCTCTATTCTGAGCGGCTCCACCGGCATTTCCGGTTTCTGGGTTATTGTTGCCATTCTGGTTGGTGGCGGACTTGGCGGTGTACTGGGTATGTTCCTTGGCGTGCCGATTTTTGCCTGCTTGCAGGTACTCGTCAAGTTCCTGGTGGATCGTCGTCTGACCAAGCGCAATATGCCCATAGAGGCGCATACATACGTGGAACGTCAACGTGTAGAAACGCTCCCTAAGCAAGATAAAACCGAATAAAAAGAAAACAGTCCGTGAGGGCTGTTTTCTTTTTATTTCTTTTCAAAAAAAATGCTTGCAATTATGAAATAAGTGT
The DNA here is from genome assembly GCA_045617185.1 of Vescimonas sp. Lineage (GTDB taxonomy): Bacteria > Bacillota > Clostridia > Oscillospirales > Oscillospiraceae > Vescimonas. The sequence goes on along the minus strand of JAZLIB010000196.1, from coordinate 7,906 downwards.
GGTACATTACCTGCGTAACAAGTAAATAAGGAATCGCCGCATAAAGGTGGGAACGACGCGCTGTACTCTTTGCAGACGGCAGCAGAATTCCGCAAAACACATTGACCGCGGCAAAAACATTGACCAAACGTCTTGACCACAACACGTCGGCAGGAACCCAATGGGTCTGACTCTGTATTTTTGCGCCGACACAGACCGGGCATTTTGCCCTCGACCGTCGGCGTTTTTTTTGCCGGCAGAAACGGAGGAAAACCATGAATACCAACCACATGAAAACCAGCAAGTTGACTGGACTTGCCATCTTCACCGCAATTATTGTAGTACTGCAGATTTTTGCCACCTTTATCAAGTTTGGCCCCGTATCTATCACGCTTGCACTTGCCCCGATTATTATCGGCGCAGCGGTCTACGGCGTGGGTGCCGGTGCCTATCTGGGCTTTGTACTGTCGGCAGTGGTGTTGCTATCCGGCTTAATGGGCTGGGATGGTGGTTTCGTCATGTATCTGATGTCCATCAGCCCCATCGGTGTGATCCTGACGATTTTCCTCAAGAGCACGGCTGCTGGTTATCTGTCCGGCGTGACCTATCGTGTGCTTGAAAAGAAAAACGAAAAACTGGCCAGCATCGTGTCCGGCATTGTCTGCCCTGTAGTCAACACGGGCTTGTTCGTTGCCTGTATGTTCATTTTCTTCTTCGATGTACTCTCCGGCATGGCAACGAATGCTGGAAAGAATATGATTGCCTATATTATTTTCGGACTGTGTGGCATCAACTTTGTGATTGAATTGGTGGTCAATCTGGCACTCAGCTCTGTCATTACCCATGTTGTCCATATCCGCAACCATTCTCGGAGGATTGCATAATGATACTGGCTATTGATGTAGGAAATACTAATATTGTATTGGGCTATATGGACGGCACGACGGTGATGGGCCGCAGCCGCATTGTTACGCGCCGTGACGGAGATGTCGCGCCTTATATTGCAGATTTCCGCTGCAGTATGCAGGAAAACGGCCTGACACCGGAGCAGATTGATGGTGCTATCCTGTCGTCTGTTGTACCCGAAACGGATGGGGCATTGATTGCTGCTGTTCGCGAAGTGCTCTCCTGCGATTGTATGACGGTGAACGCTGCCATGCGTACAGATATGAAAATCTGCATTGAAGAACCGGACACACTGGGTGCCGATATCATTACCGGCTGCGTGGGTGCGTTGGAAGGTTACGGAGCACCGATTGCAGTGGTGGATATGGGCACCGCCACAACGGTGGTGGTAGTCGATAAAGACCGCAACTATCTTGGCGGTGCAATTATTCCCGGTGTGAAACTGGCGCTGCAGGCGCTGACCGCGGGTACCAGCCTGCTGCCGGATCTGTCCGACCTGACGCCCAAAAAGTGCATTGCCTCTTTGACGGAGGACGCCATGCTCTCCGGCGCAGTTTACGGTGCTGCCGCTATGATTGATGGCCTGATCGACCGTATGGAAAAGGAACTGGGACAGAAACTGACTGTGGTAGCCACCGGTGGTCTGGCGGGCTGTATTGTACCCTATTGCACACGTGAGGTGGCCTATGAGCCGGAGTTGCTGCTCAAGGGCCTGGCGGTCTTGTACGGGAAAAATAAGAATTGAGAAGTGACGGAACATGACGGATGAACTGAAACGTAAACTGCTCGCATTCGGTAACGAGGCTGAGCCGTTTATTGCCCATAATCATATTGCGGTGACTGACCTCGCTGACGGTGCAGCCACGGTGACGCTGCGCTTGGAGCCGGACAGCCTGAATCGTTGGAATACCCCTCATGGCGGTGTACTGTTTACCATGGCGGACGTGGCCAATGGGATGGCAACGCTGACTCTGCGTCAGGAATCCTGCGTCACGGTCAATGCGACCATTGACTTCATTGCCGCCGCACGGGCTGAGGAAACCCTGACGGCCGTTGGCCGTGTGCGTCAAATGGGCGGCAAGGTCTGTTTCTGCACCACAGAAATCTCTGACGGTATGGGCAAACTGATTGCCCGCCTGAATTCTGTCATGTACTTTACGGGGAAGGCGTTGCCTCTTGTCTAATATCAAGAAGTTCTATTTGCGTTATCGCGGATTGCATCGTTGGCTGCTGTGCCTGCTGGCGTTTTTTGTGCTGTATTTTTCGCTGCGGGGGAATCACTCGTTGATGACCTGGTTTTCAAGCCGTGTCATCATGCCCTTTGAACGGGCGGTGGCTTCAGTTTGCTATCTTACTACGGTTTCAGTAGCAGAGGTCTTCTATATGACCGCCGTGGCACTGGCGATATTCTATTTGGCCAATACATTGCGCCGCTTAGTGCGGAATGACAACCGCAAACAAATCGTCTACCGCTTTGCCTTAACGGTAATTGGCGCGATTTTCACGGTCTATGCCGGATTCTGCCTGCTGTGGGGCGTGAATTATAATGCCGATAGCTTTCAGGAGAAATCCGGTATCTATGAGCGTGAGAGCGCGGTAGAAGAACTGGAACGTGTTACGGCTTATTTTGCCGAGAATCTCGCCGCAGCCGCCGATGAGGTGGCTCGGGATGAAGACGGCGCTTTTGCCGAAAAGCAAGCGGATCTGTTTGCCTACAGTACGCAGGTCTATGATAATCTATACGATGAATTTCCGTTCCTCCGTATCCATGACCATGTGCCTAAGGCGTTTGCTCTTTCGCGCATGATGAGCGTATTAGATTTTACGGGTTTTTATTTCCCTTTTACCGGCGAGGCAAATCTGAATGTGGACTGCCCACAGAGTTTTCTGCCGTCCACTATTGCCCACGAGATGGCGCACCAACGCGGGATTTCTTCAGAGCAGGAGTGTAATTTCCTTGCCATTGTCGCCTCTACCGGCTCGGATAATGCCGCCTACCGCTATTCCGGCTGGCTTATGGGTTATGTCCACTTGGGCAATGCCCTCTATCATGCCGATCCGGACAAGTGGCAGGCTATTCGTGATACGCTGCCCGATACGGTACGGATGGATCTCTATCAGAATAATGCTTATTGGGCACAGTTTGAGGGCCCCGTGAAAGACACCGCACAGAATGTGTATGACTCATTTTTGAAGAGTCAGGGTGAAGAGCGCGGCTTGCAGAGTTATGGCACGGTGGTAGACCTGCTGATGACCTATTATCTTCCCAAAACGTAAAAAAAGAGGAAAGCCTCAGGCTTTCCTCTTTTCTTTGTTTCCTTAGAACAGACCGGGAATGTTCAGACCACCGGTGAGGCTGCTCATGGAGTTGTTCATAGCCTCGTCTGCCTGACGCAGTGCTTCGTTTACTGCGGAAATCACCAGATCCTGCAGCATCTCCACATCTTCGGGATCCACAGCCTCGGGCTTGATCGCCAGCTCTACCAGCTGCTTCTTGCCGGATACAGTAGCCTGCACCACACCGCCGCCAACAGATGCGGTGAAGTTGGTGTTCTCTACATCCTCCTGCGCCTTGGCCATTTCCTGCTGCATCTTCATCAGTTTCTGCTGCATCTGAGCCTGCTGCTTCATCATACCTGCACCGCCGGAAAAACCGCCGCGTGCGCTATATCCCTTTGCCATATCGTTTTACGCTCCTTACTTGATTTTAAAATGATCCAGTCGACTGCCGTTCTTTTCCAGTTCGTCCAGTCGGTCTTGTGTAGAGGGGGAAGTGGGATCTTCCCACGGAGGGGTTTCCACCGGCTTGCTCGGCGTTTTCTGTGCCGGAGCAGCGGCAGTTTTTGGCTGTGCGACAGTCTTGGCAGCACCTACTGACAGCATTACACGCACATTGTGTCCGACAGCCTTACCGGTTACCTCCCGCAGTACGGTCAGCACTGATTCGTTGTTCAGGGAATCCTTTACAAAGTCGTTGTTGCAGTACACCGTCAGCACATCGCCCTCAAATACGCCTTTAGCCATATTCAAAAATACACGCTGGCTGACCGGAAGGCGTCCTTTGTAGTCGTTGATCAACTGCGACCACAATGCGGAGTCGCCACTTGCCTGTGCAGGTGTTTCCGCCTTTTTCACGGGTGCCTGAGGAACGGGGGGAGGTGCGGGAATGTCAAATACCCGATCACCTTCGTCCATCATAGGTGGCTCCTCCGGCAGGGGAGGACGCTCGTCCTCGATAGGTGCTGCCGGCACCTTTGCCACCGCTTTCGGGGCGGGAGTGACCGCTTTGGCGGGTGCGGCCTTGGCAGGCACCACACCGTTTTTCAACATTTCCTCCAACCGCTCAATACGCGCACTTAGCGCCGTTACGTCGCCACAAAGACTTTCGTCACACAACCGCAGTAAGCATAGTTCCGCATCTGTACGGGGGTGGAAACTGTCACCCAGCGCGGCACGGCAACTTTGCAGCATACTTGTGAGATGAAGAAATCGCTCCATAGGCAAGTCTTTGCCCAGTTCTGCCAATGCCTTGCGCTCATAAAGACCGCTCAACAGGGCAGCACCGCCATCGGGTGCGGCTTTCATAATGGTCAGATCCCGACCCAGATCACTCAATTCACCTAATAGCGCGCCGACATCTTTCCCGCTGCGATAAAGCTGATCGAACAGCATCAGTGCATCGCTGCTGTTGCGCTGCAGGATACAACGCATCATCTGCATAGTCTGCGTGCTGCCTGCCAGACCGAGAACATCCAGTATGGTGCGGCTGTCCAGTGCGCCGTCTATTACGCGGCACTGATCCAGAAGACTCAATGCGTCACGCAGCGCGCCGTTTGCCATGCGGGAGAGAATCTCCGCACCGTCATCGGTCAGGTCAATATTTTCGGCCTTGGCGATGGTCAGAAGCTGTTTTTCCATATCTCGCGGCAGGATTCTCTTGAAAGAGAAACGCTGACAGCGGGAGAGAATGGTAGCGGGCACCTTGTGCAGTTCTGTGGTTGCCAGAATGAACATCAGATGCTCAGGCGGCTCTTCCAAAGTTTTCAGCAATGCGTTGAACGCAGAGGTGGACAGCATGTGCACCTCGTCGATGATGTATACGCGCTTGCGCAGAACGGAGGGCGTGTAGATCGCCTCGTCCAGCATAGCGCGGATATCATCTACACGGCTGTTGGAGGCGGCGTCCAGTTCTGTGACATCCAGCAATGTACCGTTGTCAATGCCACGGCAGGCCTCACATTCGCAGCAGGGCGCGCCGTCGATGGGATTGAGGCAGTTGACTGCCTTGGCGAGAATGCGGGCGCAGGTAGTCTTACCCGTACCGCGTGTACCGGTAAAGAGATAGGCATGGGCAATGCGGCCCTCTGCCACCTGATGCTGCAGCGTATCGGTGATATGGCCCTGCCCTACGACCTCGGAAAAAGTCTTGGGACGCCATTTGCGATATAAAGCCTGATACATACCGATACACTCCTTTCATGAAAAAACAGTCCTCCGCGCGCAGCCACGAAGCCGGCACCCTCGCGGCACATGAATGATCCCTCTTAATGCTGCTCGGTTCCCCGCCTGACATGATTCGTGGGTATCCATTGCGCGAGACCGGCTCCGCAGCTGCTCGCGGAGGACTCTACCGAATATTCTACTACAAAAAGTCCTCCTTGGCAATAACGAGTTTTGCCTTTACCCTTGCAATTTCATAAAAATGGGATATTATATAAAAGAAAGATTATATTCCTGCGGGAATTGAGAAAAGAAGGTAATTCATTATGACAAAAATTGATATCGTATCCGGCTTTTTAGGCGCGGGTAAGACGACGCTGATCAAGAAGATGCTGGCCGAGGCCTATCAGGGCGAAAAGCTGGTGCTGATCGAGAACGAGTTCGGCGAGATCAGCATTGACGGCGGCTTTTTGAAGGACAGCGGCGTGCAGATCAGCGAGATGTCCTCCGGCTGCATCTGCTGCTCTTTGGTGGGTGACTTCGGTGAGGCTTTGAAGGACGTGCAGGAGCAGTTCCACCCCGACCGTATTCTGATCGAGCCCTCTGGAGTTGGCAAACTCTCCGATGTGATCGTGGCGGTGGAGAATACCGTGAAGGATATTCCCGACATGAAGCTCAACAGCTTTGTCACCGTGGCTGATGCCAGTAAGGTCAAGGTTTACATGAAGAACTTCGGCGAGTTCTATAATAACCAGATCGAGTCTGCCGGCACTATTATCCTCTCCCGTACCCAGAAACTGAGTCAGGAGAAGCTGGAGGCCGCCGCTGCCATGCTGCGTGAGAAGAATCCCAATGCCGCCATTCTGACCACACCTTGGGACAAGCTGGACGGTAAGACCATTCTCGCCGCCGTGGAAAAGGTTTCTCTGGCTGACGAACTGCTGGAGAAAATGCGTGCTGAGCATGAGGCAGAAGAGGAAGAACATCACCATCACCACCATCATCACGACGGTGAGGAATGTGACGATCCTCATTGCGAGTGCCACCACCATCACGATGACGATGATGACGATGAACACGAGCATCATCACCATCATCATGACCACGATGAGGAAGAACACGAGCACCATCATCACCACGATCATGACCATGACGAGCATGAACATCACCATCATCACCATGATGAGGATGAGTGCGATGATCCCCATTGCTCCTGCCACCATCACCACCATCACGCTGACGAGGTGTTTACCTCTTGGGGTGCTGAAACCCCCAAAATCTTCACCGAGGACGGCATCCGCGCCATTCTCACTGAGCTTGATAGTGGTAAGTACGGCGCCATTCTGCGCGCCAAGGGCATCGTTCCCACAGTTGACGGTAAGTGGCTGCACTTTGACTATGTGCCCGAGGAACACGAGGTGCGCTATGGCGCAGCAGACTATACCGGACGTCTGTGCGTGATCGGCTCTAACCTTGATGAGCACGAACTGCACCATCTGTTCGGTATCTAAGGAGAATTTACATGGATATTCCTGTTTATCTGATTGCCGGTTTTTTAGATGCCGGTAAGACCAATTTTATCAACGGTATCCTGCAGGACGGCTTTGCCCGTGACGATCGCACGCTGCTGATCTGCTGTGAGGAGGGTGAGGAGGAGTATGATCGCAAGGCGCTCTCCAATGTGTTCACCTATACCATTGAAGACCCTGAGGATATGACTCCCGAACTTTTCAAAAAACTGGAAAAGCAGTATAAGCCCAAGCAGGTCATCATCGAGTATAACGGCATGTGGATGATCGAGCCGCTCTACCGCGAGGGCCTGCCTGCCAACTGGATTCTCTATCAGATCATGTGTCTGGTGGATGCCACCACCTTTGAGATGTATGTCAAGAACATGGGCCAGCTGATGATGGAGAAAATCACCAATGCGGACATGTTGATCTTCAACCGCTGCAATGAAGAACTGCGCGCACAGCTGCGTTCCCGCAACCTGCGTATGGTAAACCGCCGCGCTGATATCTTCCTGGAGAATACGGACGGCACCAGCGAGGAGTATGTCACCGATGATATGGCACCCTTTGACCTGAGCAGCGGTAAGCTGGATGTGCCCGATGATGATTACGGCATCTGGTATGTGGATCTGATGGACAACCCCGACCGCTACGAAGGCATGACTGTTACCTTCAAGGGCCTGATGTGCCACTCCAAGAAGTTCAAGGGCATCCATTGCCCTGGCCGCTTTGCCATGGTCTGCTGCGAGAATGATATGCAGTTCCTGGCGCTTGTCTGTAAGGGCGAGGGCATGGAGAAGTATAAGGACCGCGAGTGGGTGGAACTGACCGCTACGGTGAAAAAGGAACACTCCACCGCCTACGACGGTGAGGGTCCGGTGCTGTATGTGACCGAACTTCATAAATGCGAAAAACCCAAGAACGAAGTTGTTTCTTTCTGAATAAAAAAGCAGAGGACGAGCGTCCTCTGCTTTTTCTATGTGATGATAATGCGTCTGGCATCGCTTCGCCGCAGGGCAATCACGGTGTCCAGTATCTGATAGGCAACCGGATCGCCAAAAGGACTTTCC
>JAZLIB010000195.1:0-23083 GCA_045617185.1 Vescimonas sp. | reverse complement strand
AATGGAAGGGAGATTTCGTGGAGTTCCCTGCAAGTCTGCTCGGAAGCGGCGACTTCTATATCCTGATGGCAGACGGCGATTCCATGACTGATGCAGGAATCGGCAAGGGTGATTATGTTATCGTTCGCCGCACTAACAGCGTCGAATTTGGCAAAATTGTTGTTGCTCTCGATAATGAGCAACGGAACACATTGAAACGCTTGGCGTTTGACACGAAAACCAAGCGTCCGTATCTGCATCCCGAAAACAAGAAATATAATGACATTTACCCCGATACGCTTTCCATTCAGGGCGTGGCGGAAATGGTGATCAAGAATCTGAAATAGAACGGAGAAAGAATTGAAGAGACAAAATGACGGCAGAAAGAGTATGCCAAAGCTGATTTGCCCCTATTGCGGCAAACGCTTTGCGGACGTTCCGAACGCACAGTTCAAAAACAAGAGCCAGCTTGTGACACTGGATAAAATCAGCGCTGACGATTTTATACTGGAATGTCCGCACTGCCACAAAAAAGCAGGACTTCATATTGACAACATTAACTGCATCAACACGACGATTCGTGTGCCGTATCTCGGTACTGTAATCTGCTGAAATCCATCCTCCCGGCTGTGAATTCGGGAAGCAAGGGTCGGAATGAAACAACGGTTTTTACCGCTGTTTTGTTCCGGCTCTTTTTGTTTTGCAAAGTACAGTCAAGAGCTGTAAAAGTCGGCAGTTTGTCAAATAGAAAAGCGTTTAACGATGTCCGCATTGTTCGGTGTGTTTCTATCGGGAAATCCGCATTTTACACAGGTCTTGAACTGTGTAAAATCGGTCAAAAATGCCCTGCTTACAAAAGCAAAGGAAAAACAAGCTAATTTTTGAAGGGAGCGTGAATCTTATGAAAACGGGATTAAAAAAGTCGCAGAAAATAACGGAGATATTCTTTGATGAAGCCAATCAGTGGATCACGGTGAACACCTACAACACCGATCTCAAAAGGAGGCTGTCCTCTTATGCCGAAAAGCATCCCGATCTGTGTCGGCAAACCGACGATACAGAGGATGGCGGTCTCTCTTTTGAGATCGTGAAAGGACGGTTTTGCTTTCGCCTGACCGAGCCGTACAGCGATAAGCGACGGGCAGCGGCAAGTGAGTATACAAAGAAGCAAAACAATCCGCTGCCCAATCGAAAAGTTTAGGCGGGGTGCAGGGTGCCCTTTTCAAAGGGCAGCTCTGCCGGGGGAGCAACCGCAGTTGTTGGGGCAGCGCCCCATCGCAGAAAGATTGCTCGCCGCCGGATATGGCGAACAATCTTTGCATGCGACACCCTCTCGGAGAGCCCACTGACATCTTTGCAGCTCCGCTGAAAGTGTCATAGTGGGTTACGCACTTTGAAAAGGTGCGTAACAAAGAACGCACTATCTCAGATAAATCTATCTCAAAATAGGAAGGAAGTGAAAAGAATGGCGAAAAAGAATTACAGTGTAGCACGGCTGAAACCGCATTCACGAGACGATATCAGTAAGTATGAACGGCATACCGAACGCAAGAACGAATGCTACGGCAATATGCATGTTGACCTCAGCCGAACACCGATGAATGTATCATACAAAAGCTGCGGCGACCTGACCTACAATCAGTATCTCGATAAGCTGATAGAGGAAGGAAAGGTCTCCCTGCGTGGACTGAAAGAGGATTCCAAGGTTTTCGATGAGCTTCTGCTCGATGTAAACAGCGACTACTTTGAACAGCATGGCGGGTATGAATATGCCAAGCAGTTTTATGAGGACGCGTTCCACTTTGCCGAAAAGATATTCGGCAGTCAGAATATCATATCTGCCGTAATGCACGCCGATGAAATAAACGTAGCCGCTACCGAAAATTACGGGCATCCCGTGTATCACTATCATCTGCATGTGGTAGCCCTGCCCGTCGTGGAAAAGGAAATCCGATGGACGAAACGGTGTAAGGATCCGGCGCTGGTCGGAACGGTAAAAGAGGTCATACAGCAGGTCAGCCACTCGAAGAAGTGGAAGTCAGAAAAACTGCTCGATGAGAATGGCAGCCCCGTTTACAAGGAAAACGGAGATCCCGTCCTTGTGAAATCGTACAGTATCTTGCAGGACAAGTTCTTTGAATATATGAGCGGTGCAGGATATGAGGATTTCGTCCGTGGTGAGCGAGGAAGCACGGCGGAGAATCTGACACCGCTGCAATACAAGATTTCCAAGGATAAAGAGCGGTTATTGGAACTGGAGCAGAAAATCGCGGATGAGCAGATACGGTATGACAGCAACCACGGTGTTTATAAAACTTATTACGAAATCGAACAGATGGGAAAGAAAACGCTGACGGGAAAGATTACTGTTCCGAAAGAAGATTTTGATGAGCTGACGAAGCTTGCCAAGGAGGGTATCGGAAGCAGATCGCGAATCATGGAGTTGGAGGAGAAAAACGCACGACTGTCACAGCGGATATGGACTTTACAAGGTTCAGTAAACCGCCTCCAAAGCCAGCTTGACGAACTAAAGGAGATATGCCAGCCATATTTGGATGCGCTGAAGCGTTTCCCGGATAAGGTAAAAGCATTCTTTGAGGAATTGCTCAAGCCGAAAGAAAAGCCGCAGGAAAAATCTGAGCCGACATCGTGGGAAGGTCAGATCCCCCATAGGAAGAAACCAAAATCGAGAGGAGATTGGGAACGTTGAGTAAGAGAGCGAATCGAGTCTTAGATGATATTACGGAAAGATTAAAGCAAATGACAAAGGAAGAACGGCTTGCGTGGTTTGCGGATGATTCATTGCTGAAACTGCAGTTTATGAAAGAAATCAGTGGTACAACGTATATTGCACGCTGCCATTTTGACGGAAAGTCGGATGAAAGCATCATAGATAAAACACAGAGGATCATTCTCAAAATGAACGATCCTTCAGATTAACGGCGCATTCATTGAAATAATCGGTCGGGTATGGTAGAATACAGACGTCCTATGATTCTATCATATCCGGCTGAGGAAAGGAGTTTTATGAACAGAATCAATCAGTCGGACAAAATCACTGCCCTCTACTGCCGCTTATCCCGTGACGATGAGCAGGAAGGTGTGTCGGGCAGTATCAAAAATCAGCAATCCATTTTAGAGAAGTACGCAAAGGATAACGGCTTCAAGAATCCCCGTGTTTTCATAGATGATGGTTGGTCGGGCACGACATTCGCACGACCTGCATTTACGGAAATTATGGAGCTTGGCGAACAAGGGATGATTGGAACGCTCATTGTGAAAGACCATTCCCGATTAGGGCGTAACCGCTTGATCGTTGGTCAGCTTATGGAAGAAGAATTTGACCGTATGGGGATTCGGTATATTGCCATTATGGATAATATCGACACCGCAAACGGTATCAGCGATCTTGTTCCGATGCAGGACTTATTCAACGAATGGCACGCCAAGAACACAAGTCAAAAGGTACGCAATGTATTCCGCAATAAAGGTATGGCGGGCAAGCCGCTGACAACCAATCCTCCCTTCGGATATATGAAAGACCCGGAGAGCAAGGATATCCGCTGGATCATCGACGAAACATCTGCAGCGACTGTACGAAAGATTTACGGAATGTGCATTGCCGGGCTCGGTCCCACACAGATTGCCAAAAAGCTAAAAGCGGACTGTGTTCCTACGCCAACAGAGTATTGGAGTAGTATAGGTCGCAAGTGTGCAAATCAGCCGTCTGTCAAGTACAACTGGTGTCCCGCAACAGTTTCGGATATACTGTCAAAGCAGGAATACTGCGGTGATACGGTAAACTTCCGTTCTACCACCAAGTCTTTCAAGAACAAAACGAAGATTGAAAGACCACCCGAAGAATGGAAGGTGTTTGAAAACACTCATCCCGCTATCATCGACCGTGAGACCTTTGCTCTTGTGCAGGAGCTGCGGCAACATCGCCGCCGTCCTACAAGAACGGGAATCATCAGTATGTTCTCTGGCATTCTCTACTGTGCGGATTGCAAAGAAAAGCTGTATTACAGCGTAACAAACAACTATCGGCGGGAGCAGGCATATTTCTTCTGTTCCTCTTACCGCAAAAACTCAGATGTTTGTTCAGCACACTATATCCGTGAAAAGGTCGTTTACGATATGGCCTATGAAGCTTTGCAGCGTATCTTCCGAATGATCAATATCTTTGAGGAAGAATTTGCAGAGAAGCAGATGGCACATTACGGAATGGTGAAAAAGAAAGAACTTGCGGCAAAGAAAAAGGAACTGACTAAGGCGAAGAAGCGTATTGAGGAAATCGATGGCTTGATTCTCAAATTATACGAGGACAATGCCAACGGGAAACTGTCAGACGACCGATATGCCACGATGGCGGAAGCTCTTGAACGTGAGCAGTCGGAGCTGAAAGCGGAAGTGTCGCAAATGGAAGCATTCCTTTCGGGTGAAACGGACAAGTCTGTGAGCTTGCAGAAATTCATTGAGAAGGTAAAACGCCTCACAGAATTTACCGAGCTTACACCGGAGATCGTGCACGAATACATTGAAAAGATTGATGTACACGCTCCGAGATACATTGACGGCAAACGGGTACAGCTTCTTGACATCTATTTCAGCGGTGTGGGTATCGTGGAACCGATGTCACCGGAAGAAATGGAAGAAGCATTCCAAAATCGCTTGAAAGCAGAACAAACGAAAACGGCGTAACCGCAAAGGCTACACCGTCTTAACAAAACAATATTTAATTTGGATACAAAGGCCACCCTGTCGGGGCACCTTCCTTGCGGAGGGTGCCCCGATGGGGTGTCCTTTTTTATCGGATTATTTCTTTTTCCGGATCATGATCTTCCGTGCCACATCGATACCGATCTTGTAAGGCAGCGGACGCAGATTTCTGTCCGCTTCTTTCAGTTTTTCTCGAATGGGAAGATGCTGCGGGCAGTGTTGCTCGCACTTGCCGCAGCCTACGCACAGACTGGCAAAGCCGGGATTGGCACGCAGGCCCATATTCTGCGCATACTCGAACCGCGCGGAGGATTTTTTGTCGATGAACATCAGGTTATAGTAATAGAAATTACTGGGGATATCCACACCTTTGGGGCAGGGCATACAGTATCGGCAACCGGTACAACCCACTCGCTCGTTTTCACGGATTGCCTTCTTGACCTGCTCGATGGTGCGGAGGTCGTCTTCTGTGAATTCGCCCACCTTAGCGCTTGACGCCACGCGGACATTTTCCTGCACCATATCTGTAGAGTTCATGCCGGACAGCACGCAAGTGACCTCCGGCTGATTCCAAAGCCAGCGTAAACCCCATTCGGCGGGGCTGTAGTCGCGGCTGCTTTCCGTCATGACCTTTTTGGCCTTGTCCGGCAGCATATTCACCAGTTTGCCGCCCCGCAGAGGCTCCATGATGATGACGGGAATACCCTTTGCCGCTGCCGCCTGCAGACCCGCTCTGCCTGCCTGACTGTTCTCGTCCAGATAGTTATATTGAATCTGGCAGAAATCCCAGTCATAAGCATTGAGAATTTCAAGGAACATATTGGTGTTGCCGTGATAGGAAAAACCGATATTGCGCACGCTGCCGTCTGCCTTGTGGCGGGCGATCCAGTCCTCGATACCTAAGGATTTCAGATGCTCCCACTCATGAATGTCGGTGAACATGTGCATGAGATAGTAGTCCACATAGTCTGTCTGCAGACGCTTTAATTCCTCCTGAAATGTCTTCTCGATGGCACCTTCGCTGCGCATCAGATACTGGGGCAGCTTGGTGGCGATATGTACCTTTTCGCGCAGGTTATTTCTGGCAAGGATTTTGCCCAGACATTCCTCGCTGCCGGGATAGATATAGGCGGTGTCAAAATAGTTGACGCCGTTTTCATAGGCGCAGAGAATTTCGCGCTCAGCCTTGTCCAAGTCGATGCTGTTGCCCTTCTTGGTAAAGCGCATGCAGCCGTACCCGAGCTGAGAAATTTTTTCGCCGTAGCGGTTGGTTCTGTATTCCATAGTAACCTCCAATGAGATGTATAAAGTAAAAACCTCTCTTGCGTGGGCAAAAGAGGTTTCCTGTGGAGCAGGATACGGGAGTCGAACCCGCCTCCTCGGCTTGGGAAGCCGATGTACTACCGATGTACGAATCCTGCGGTTACCTGCTTATTATAGCAGTCATCGACCGCCATTGCAACCGGAAATTCTGTCGAACGCATCATGTTTCCCATTTTCATTTCATAGGGTGTAACAAAATCGGAAATCGGGGGAATCATTATGAAAAAACTGACGCTGTTGCTGTCGGCGGGTTTACTGCTATCACTCCTGCTGCCTGCGCGAGCCATGGCGGTAGATATACCCATCACCTCACGTGCCGCCCTGCTGATGGAAAAGGAAACGGGAGAGATCCTTTTTGCCCGGAACGAGCATGAAAAACTGGAGCCTGCCAGTGTGACCAAAATTATGACCTTGCTTTTGACCATGGAGGCCATTGATGCCGGCAAACTCCACTATGACGATATCGTCACCGCCAGCGCCAACGCCGCCTCCATGGGCGGCAGTCAGGTATTCCTGAAAGAGGGCGAGCAGATGACGGTGGAGGATCTTCTCAAGGCGGTATGTGTGGCATCAGGCAATGATGCCTGCGTGGCATTGGCAGAGCATATTGCCGGTGTTACGGAGCTTTTTGTTGAGCAGATGAACAACCGCGCTAAGGAACTGGGCATGAACGACACGCACTTCGTCAACTGCAACGGACTGACGGCAGAGGGCCATGTGACCAGCGCACATGATATCGCCATCATGAGTCGAGAATTGCTATTGCACCACGATGATATCCACCGTTTTACCACAATCTGGATGGATTCCATTCGTGGCGGTGAGTTCCAGTTGGCTAATACCAACAAGCTGATCCGCTTTTACGATGGCGCTACGGGTCTGAAAACCGGCTATACCTCCAGTGCAGGTTACTGCATTTCCGCTACCGCAGAAAAGGACGGCATGGAACTGATTGCCGTTATAATGAAGGGTGAAACGGCGGATAGTCGTAATACCGATGCTAAGGCGCTGCTCAATTACGGATTTTCCACTTATGCGCTGGTAGATATAAAGCCTGACGAAGCGCTTGCACCGGTTCCCGTTGCTATGGGTACGGTCGATACGGTGCAGCCCCAATTGGAAGAACAGAGCGGACACCTGCTTTTGCCGAAAAATCAGGTAGGTGACCTGCAACAGTCGGTAGTGGTGGCAGAATCGTTGACGGCACCGGTGGAAAAGGGGCAGAAACTGGGCGAACTGACAGTCAGTGACGGGGTAAAGGCACTGGTGACGATTCCTATTACAGCGGCAGAGGCTGTGCCACGACTGTCATGGGGGGAAATGTACGCGCAACTGCTCCGCGGTGCGTTTCTGGCAGGTTAAAAATGGGACTCGACACGATTTGATGGTATGTTCTCTTGCGTAAATGTAAATTTTTATATGCAGATTGCTGCGGATATAGATTTTCTCATTGCTATTTTCTCTGTAATGTGTTATCTTAAAAATAGATCCTGACCACCATTTTTCAAAGGAGTGATTACTTATGGTTAGATTGATTATGGGCACCAACGGCGCCGGCAAGACCAAGCAGCTGATCGAGCTGATTCAGTCTTCTGTTGCTGCCGAAACGGGCAGCGTTGTCTGCATTGAGCCCAGCAAGGACATGACCTATGACATTAGTTATAATGTGCGTCTGGTCAACGCAAGCGAATACAATGTGGATTCTTTTGAGTGCCTGCGTGGCCTCGTCAGTGGTCTGTACGCCGGCAATTACGATATTTCCCATGTGTACGTTGACAATCTGTGCAAGATCGTTGGCAGCAACGATTGGAACGCAGTGGAGAAGTTCCTGAACTGGCTGGAGCTTTTCAGCGAGAAGAATATGGTGAAGTTCACTGTCACCATCAGCGCTGATGAGTCCGCTGCCACAGACGGTATGCGTAATTTCTTGTAAAATAGGATAAGAAAGCCATCGGCTCTGTGCTGATGGCTTTCTTTTTTGTGTAGAAAGAAGATACGTGACAATACTTTCAAGCAAAAAATATAGTGACAGAATATGATAAACTTTAAGTGCTGGTATGCACAAGGCGAATAGACGAGGAAGGCAGTTGTGTTTTCATGAGTTGCTCTTTATAATAAGAACTATCAAGGGTAGGAGGATAGGCAAATGAGCGAGAAACGTCAAATGAGCGGGCAGGAGAGGGAGAAACTCTATCAGGCCCTTATGGAACGCTCTAACTGTCTCGGAACGTTTTCCCAGATAAACGGTTTCCGCATTACAGAGGTGGGTGACGGTTGGGCAAAGGGCGAACTGGAAATCACCGAGCGCAGCATGAATCCCTTGGGCATTGTGCATGGCGGCATGATGTGCACTATGCTGGATCAGGTGACGGGTGTGGCGGCCTGCTCACGGGGCAGCACCTGCCGTACCGTGAACTGTGAGGTGCGCTTTATGTCCCCCGGTGTCAGGGGAAAACTTCACGCCTATGCCGAAGCCATTCGTATGGGCGGTAGTCTGGCGGTAATCCGCGGCGAAGTGCGCGATGATGCCGGCACGTTGTGCGCGGAGGGCACCTATACCTTGCGATTAAAGCCGGGCCTCACGGTAGAAGAATAAAAAACGCCGGAGTGTCATCACTCCGGTGTTTACTCAGTTTATTGGCGATATACCTCTGCGTCAAAATCCCGCACGATTTCATCGCGCTTGGTATCTTGCACATAGACATTGGTGGTTTCATCAAATGCCAGACGCATGGCAAAATCCTTTGCCTCGTCAATATAATTGGTTTCAAAAAAGGGACGGTAGGCACTCTCATCCTGATTGTACCGCTTCCACATCACCACAAAACGCATGGTTAAAACTCCTTTGTAAAAAATGAGGGTTCATTATCCAGTATACACGTGTGTTTGTAAAAAAACAAGAGAATGTTTTCACCAAAATTTTGCCCGAAATTTGTACAAATATCAGCAGGGGAAAATCGCAAAAATTGCTTTTCACAGGGCGAAAGGTGTTGTATAATGTCCAAGTTATTTGTTATAAAATTCTTAGACAGAGGGGGTACCCAGAGTGAAAATCGGATTCGATAATGATAAGTACTTGGCCCTGCAGGCGGAGCACATCAAGGAGCGCCGCAGCCAGTTCGGCGGCAAACTGTATCTGGAATTCGGCGGCAAACTGTTTGATGACTATCATGCGTCCCGCGTGCTGCCCGGTTTCCAGCCCGACAGTAAGATTCGTATGCTCAGCACCATGAAGGACGAGGTGGAGATTCTTGTAGCGATCTGCGCCGGCGATATCGAAAAGAATAAGGTGCGTGGCGATCTGGGTATTACCTATGACGAAGACGTGCTGCGCCTGATCGATATTTTCCGTGGTCTCGGCTTCTATGTGGGCAGTGTGGTCATCACCCAGTATGCCGGCCAGAGTGGTGCTGATGCTTTTATCAAGCGCCTGAACGCGCTGGGTATCCGTTGCTATCGCCATTATCCCATTGCCGGCTATCCCTCTGATGTGGCACATATCGTCAGCGATGAGGGTTTGGGCAAGAACGATTACATCGAAACCTCCCGCTCCGTGGTGGTGGTTACCGCGCCCGGTCCCGGCAGCGGTAAGATGGCAACCTGCCTGAGTCAACTTTACCATGAGAATAAGCGCGGCATCCGTGCCGGCTACGCAAAGTATGAAACCTTCCCCATCTGGAACCTGCCTTTGAAACATCCGGTCAATCTGGCCTACGAGGCTGCTACCGCCGATCTGAACGATGTGAATATGATCGACCCGTTCCATCTGGAAGCCTACGGCAAGACCACGGTCAACTATAACCGCGATGTGGAGATCTTCCCCGTGCTCAATGCCATGTTTGAGAAGATTCAGGGCAGTTCTCCCTACAAATCCCCCACGGATATGGGTGTCAATATGGCCGGTTTCGGCATCGTGGACGATGAGGCGTGTCAGGAGGCCAGCCGTATGGAGATCCTGCGCCGTTATTACACCGGCATGGAGGATCTGGCCAAAGGTGAGTGCGACGAAAGCGTTGTGCGTAAACTGGAACTGGTGATGCAGCAGGCGAACGTGACGACGGATATCTGCCCCGCAGTCAGCGCCTGCCTTGCCAAGGCAGAGGAAACCGGCGCACCTGCCGGTGCCATGGTGCTGACAGATGGCTCGGTGGTTACGGGTAAGACGTCCTCCTTGCTGGGTGCTTCCGCCGCTATGCTGCTCAATGCGCTCAAGAAAATGGCCGGCATCGACCAGAAACTGGATTTGATTCCTGCTTCTGTGATTGAACCTATCAGCCGCCTGAAGACAGATAATCTGGGCCATCGCAATCCTCGCCTGCACTCGGACGAACTGCTGATTGCACTGGCAATTTCCGGCCTGACCAATCCGCTGGCCGCCATGGTACAGCAGCAGCTGAATAACCTCCGCGGCTGTGAGGCACACTTCTCGGTCATTATCTCCGAGGAAGATCGCAAACTGTATAAACGTTTGGGCATTAACGTCAGTTGCGAGCCGAAATACGAAGTCAAGAAACTCTATCATAAATAAACCGTGACGCAAAGGTGACCGCGAATAGCGGCCACCTTTGTTTCCCAAGAAAGGACTGCTTATGCAAACAATTGCCGAACTGTTGGCTGCCGAACTCAAACAGCCTCTCAACTATGTGCAGAATGTAATCTCACTTATGGACGAGGGCAACACTATCCCCTTTATCGCCCGTTACCGCAAGGAAATGCACGGTGCCATGGACGATACCACCCTGCGTGAACTTGCTGACCGTCTGCAGTATCTTCGCAATCTGCAGGATCGCCGTGAAACGGTGAAAAACACCATTGCCGAGCAGGGCAAACTGACCGATGAACTGGCAGCCGCCATTGATAGCGCTGCCACCTTGGCGGAGATCGAGGATCTTTACCGCCCCTATAAGCCCAAGCGCCGCACCCGTGCCACCATCGCCAAGGAAAAGGGTCTGGAGCCTTTGGCGCAGATGCTGTTTGCACAGGAGAAGGACTGTCCCGCTCCCGAGGTAGCCGCCGCCGACTATGTCAGCGAGGAAAAGGGCGTAAGCAGCGTGGAAGAGGCTTTGCAGGGTGCCAACGACATTGTGGCCGAGTGGATCAGCGATGATGCTGCTATCCGCAAGACGCTGCGCGAGGTGATGATGCGGCAGGGTAAACTTGCCACGTCAGCCGCTACAGAGGAAGACAGCGTCTACCGCAATTATTATGAGTTCTCCTCTCCGCTCCAGAAATTACAGGGCCACCAGATCCTTGCCATCAATCGCGGCGAAAAGGAGAATTTTCTCACCGTCCGCGTGGAGATAGAGGACGGTGCCGTGCTGCCTGTCATCAACCGTGCCGTGCTGGGCTTTGACTCCGCTGCCGTGCCCTTTGTGCGCGCTGCAGCAGAGGATGCGTGGAGCCGTCTGATTCAGCCCTCTCTCATCAACGAGATCCGTTCCAACTTGTCCGATATGGCCTACGAGGGCGCTATCGTCAACTTTGCGTTGAATCTGAAACCCCTTCTGATGCAGCCTCCCGTTAAGGGCCATGTGACCATGGGCCTCGACCCCGGTTATGCCCACGGCTGCAAGGTGGCGGTCATTGACGGTACGGGTAAGGTGCTGGATACCACCGTGGTCTATCCCACTTTCGGCGAGCGTCAGAAGAAAGAGGCCATCGTCAAACTCAGCGCCATGGCAAAGCGTCACGGTGTGGAGCATCTGGCCATCGGCAACGGCACGGCCAG
Organism: Vescimonas sp.; assembly: GCA_045617185.1. Lineage (GTDB taxonomy): Bacteria > Bacillota > Clostridia > Oscillospirales > Oscillospiraceae > Vescimonas. Next base: position 11,334 of record JAZLIB010000195.1, on the reverse strand, counting down.
CCGTGAAACGGAGGCCATGGCAGTGGAGATGATCCACGGTCTGCCCGGTGTCAGCTATATGATCGTCAACGAGGCTGGCGCCTCCGTGTACTCCGCCAGTAAGCTGGCGGCGGAGGAGTTCCCTGATTATGATGTGAATCTGCGTTCTGCTGTGTCCATTGCCCGCCGTATGCAGGACCCCTTGGCAGAACTGGTCAAAATCGATCCCAAGGCCATCGGCGTGGGTCAGTATCAGCATGATTGCCCCCAGAAGCGTCTGGACGAAACCCTCAGCGGTGTGGTGGAAGACTGCGTCAACGCCGTTGGTGTAGATGTGAATACCGCCAGTGCCAGTTTGCTGGGCCGCGTGTCCGGCCTAAACGGTACTACAGCGAAGAACATCGTCAAATACCGCGAAGAAAACGGCGCCTTTACCACCCGCAAACAACTTCTGAAAGTACCAAAACTGGGCCCCAAGGCCTTTGAACAGAGCGCCGGATTCCTCCGTGTGCCGGAGAGTAAATCCGTCCTCGATAATACCGGCGTCCACCCTGAGAGTTATGCCGCCGCAGAGCAGCTGCTCGAACTGTGCGGCTATACCCTCAAAGATGTGGCGGCAGGCGAAATTGCCTTGCTTCCCCAGAAGGTCAAATTGCTGGGCGAAGAAAAGGTGGCTGCCGAAATCGGCGTGGGTGTTCCTACGCTGCGTGACGTGGTGAAGGAACTGACCAAACCCGGTCGCGATGTGCGTGATGACCTGCCTGCGCCCATTCTGCGCACCGATGTGTTGGACATCAAGGATTTGAAACCCGGACTGGTGCTTAACGGTACGGTGCGTAATGTAGTGGACTTCGGTGTGTTTGTGGACATCGGTGTTCATCAGGATGGTCTGGTGCATATTTCGCAGGTCTGTAACAAGTTCATCAAGCACCCCTCTGAGGTGGTGTCTGTTGGCGACATCGTCAAGGTAGTGGTGCTGGAAGTGGACGAAAAGAAGCACCGCATCGGCCTTTCCATGAAGCAGGCGTAAAACTCTTGCGATCAGGAAGTAAAGCACATATAATGGAGACAGACGATGCAAGGAGGTATCGCCATGATTGCACAGACATTTCCAAAACTCATTGAATTATCCGTTGCTACGGTGTTGCTGCGCTTGCTGCTGGCGGTACTCTGCGGCGGCGCAGTAGGACTGGAACGTGAGCGCAAGGGCCGTCCCGCCGGATTTCGAACCCATATTCTGGTGTGTGTCGGCGCGGCACTCTGTATGATGACTAACCAGTATTTGCTGCAGTATATCGGCCAGACTGATACAGCCCGCTTGGGTGCGGGTGTACTGACCGGTATCAGCTTTTTGGGTGCCGGTACGATTATGGTCACCGGTCAGCGGCAGGTCAAAGGCCTTACCACGGCGGCGGGTCTATGGGCTTCGGCAGCCATGGGTCTTGCCATAGGTGTGGGCTTCTATGAAGCGGCGTTGATCGCCTGCCTTGTTGTTTTTGTCGTGGAACGTGTGCTGCACGATGTGGGCCACCGCCCTCAGCGTGTTAAGCGACTGGATGTCTATCTGGAACTGCAGGACACCCATGCCATGGGCGAAATCATTGCCGCACTCCGCAATCAGGCGTGGCGGGTAGAGGATATTGACATCATCAAGCCCGAAACGGCGGAGAAGCCGTCATTGGTCGCGATTGTGTCGCTGCGGCGGGGTGAGGCAGTCGGCGCGGAAGAACTGATGGCAATGCTCCGCGCGCATGATGCGGTAATCAGCGCAGAGGAAATGTAAAATCAAAATAGACAGCAAAAAAGGATAGCCCGTAGGGGCTATCCTTTTTTATTCACCTTTGTATTTGCGCCGCGTAGCCATGCCGCCGCGAATATGTCGCTGGGCTTTGTTCTCTTCCAGAATTTCCTTCACCTGCAAATACAACGTCCGATTGTATAGCGGCAGCCGCTCCGATAAGTCCTTATGTACGGTGGACTTGGTGATGCCGGATTTTTTTGCCGCCGCGCGAACGGTCGTGCGGTTTTCTATGAGGTAAAGGGCCAGATCACAAGCCCGTTGCTCCATATTCCCTTTGATAACTCACCACTCCCAGGTTGGATACTCAGTGGGAGTATATGCAGCCCTGCAGGGAAAAAGAACATAGCAGCACTCACATAATACCGCTCTCTTCTTTGTGGCGTGCAATCAAATCATTAAGGAATTTTGCCGGACGGCGCAGCAGACCGATCAGCAGGAAGATGACGCACATGCCCGACATGATCGCAAGACAGTGCCAGTAGATATTTCCATAACGTCCGCCGATGGTTTCGCGAATCATATCCATACCGTAATGGAACGGCATATAGGGGTACATTTTTTGGAAAATCGGTGGAAGAACATCGATGGGATAAGAACCGCCGGAGCCTGCCACCTGAATCACCATAATGATGACGGAGGCGGCCATACCAATGTTGTCCAGAGCATAGACCAGTGCAAAGTTCATCAGCGTGAAGTTCAGACTGCATACGCAGCAGGCCAGAATGAACAGCAACGGATTGACGCACTGAATATCGATGTAATACAAACACCCGAGGGACGTAATCACAGCCTGCGTCATGCCGATGCAGAAGAAGAGCAGATAGCGCCCAAAGAATTTCTGCCATGGCCGGGCATTTGCCGCTTCCAGCGGCAGCGGGTCTACCGGTACGCGAATCATCGTGGTGGCCAGCAAAGACCCTACAAACAGAGCCAGCATGATGTAGTAGGGCGCCATTGCCGCGCCATAACTGTCAATTTCATAAAAGACCGTGGTGTTCATCTGCACCGGGTTGGCAAGATATTCTGCAATAGCCTCGGGGCTGTTCTCCATCATGTCCGAGAAGTTCTTGAATGCATCGCTGGAGAAAATACGGTGGGCATCATCGGCCATTTGCTTGGCGTAACCCTGCAATGTATCGGTCAAGGCCATGGCACTTTCCATTGTGGTGCCGGATTCGCCCAACGCTTTGCTGAAAGCAGACAGCGCGTCCGACATTTTATTGACCTTGTCGGCATACAGATCGATAGCATTCTCTACCTCGTCCAAGGACGCGTGGATTTTGTCCGTTGCCGTGCGGATACTATCGCTTACCGTGCTGCTGGCGGTCAGAAGCGCCGTATGAACTGCCTCGCGGGCCTTGTCCAGGTGCTCGATCAGATTTGCCACTGTGTCGGTGGAATGCCACTGTTCCAGCAGGCTCTGTATCTGTTCCAGTTCGCTGTCAGCCTGAGAAAGGATGTCATTGATGTCGGGAAAACGCTCTTCTGCCGCGCCTATCCGTTGCCGCAGAGTTTCCAACGAGGACAGCAGTTCTCCGCGGACCGTTTCTCCACCGTCCCATTTTTCCAGCAGCGTGTCAAAGTCTGCCAATAAGCCGTCGATTTCGCTCAGCTCCGTCACGGTGGTACTGCTGGCATTGGCCATATCATCGCCAATATTGGCAAGACCCTCGTCTGCATCCGCTACAACGTCCTTACTGTGCTGCAGCACCTTCTCCAGATCGCCCAACGTGACGCTGCCCACATCCAGTGTCTTGTCGGAACTTTCCAGCAGACCCTGCAGAGATTGCAGGGTGCTTTGCAGATTCTCCAAATCCACCACAGCCTGATCCAGCCTTTGCGTGATATGCTCTGCGGCCTCCTTAGTGTCTATGCCGAAGGCGTGGAGAACCGACCGCACGCCATGCAGAACATCGCCGACGGTTTCAACCAGCGTGTCGTTGATCTGATCTTGCACGGCGTTTTTGGCCTTGTTGGTGATCTTGGGGGCAATGGCGTTCTTTTTCTCATTTTCATAGTAAATGATCTGGGGATGCTTCAGTTCGCCGTTAACGATACTGAACAGATCACCGGTGAAATCTTCCGGCACCACCAGTGCCGCATAGCAATCGCCGCTTTGGACACTTTCCAGCGCCTCATCGGTGCTGTCCATGAACACCCAGCCCATCTGGTTATTGCTGTGCAGTTTGTCTATGACCAGATCGCCCACATTCAGGTGCAGGCCAAATATATCGACACCCTTATCATCGCTGCTGACAGCAACAAGGATGTTGCCGGTAGAATCCGGCCCGTAGGGATCCCAGTTAGAGAGAATATTAAACCACGCATACAGGCAGGGGATAAGACACAAGCCCATGATGATCACCACTGCCACGGCGCTTGCTGTCAGGCGCCGCAGATCCGCGTGAAAGATTTTTCGGATATTACGCATTTGCTTGCTCCTTTACCTCCGCTGGATCCTCTGGCATATCTTCAATGTCGGTGGCATTCTGCTGTGCGACATTTGCACGGTGGCGCTCACCGATGCCGTTCATTAAGCCGCCTAACTCCTGCTCCAACTGCGTGACGTCAGCGAGTTTCTTCTGCATTTCATAGTCTGCATACTCCACAGAGATCAGATAGGCTGCCAGTGCAAACACGGAGGCGATCCACAGCAGCAGATAGATGTTGCGTGAGCCGTCTGTCAGCATGACCAAAAGCAGGAAAAGCACGGTCACGCAGGGCAGACCCCACAGTCCTTTCCGAATCCGCTGCTGATTACGCTTATGCTGTTGTGTCACTTGCTCCATCAGTCGCTCGTAAAGCTGACTGTATTTTTCGTCTTGCATAAGAAGTCCTTCCTTTTTACAGCAGTTCGGTTTCTTCCAGTTTTTCTTCCACAAAGCGGTTGAGCCCAATGAACGGCCGCCGGACCATCAATCCGATCAGCAGCGCAATTACTGCAAAGATCAGCAGACGCAGCAGATAGACAATGAAATCATTGCCGTACAAGCCGCAGATACATTCGCGCATGGCGTTGATCGCGTGGGGGAAGGGAAACAGATAATAAATTTTCTGATAGAAGCCGGGCAGCAGTTCGATGGGGAATGTGCCGCTGGATCCGGCAATCTGCAGCACCATGATAACGACCACGATGGCCTTGCCTACATCACCGAAGGACACCGTCAGTGCGTAGATCAGCAGGCTGAAAGTCAGACTGGTCAATGCGCCCGTCAGATATAAAAGCCCCGGGTGCAGGCATTGAATCTTCAAAAGGAACAGATCGCCCGTGATGATAATGGCGGCCTGCAACTGGCTGAGCAGGAAGAACAGCAGATACCGCCCGAAGAACAGTTCTCTGGGCTTGGGATCCTTCAGTCCTTCAGTACGCGCGTGGGTCTTGACGATCGCCACCAGAATGACACCGCCCACCCAAATGGCCAGTACAGTGTAGAACGGAGCCATGGCGGAGCCATAGTTGGCGATGGGGTACACGGGTTTCACATCTGTCTGCACGACCTGAGAGAAATACTCGCCATACATCTTCGGATCGCCACCGAGGATTTTTTCCAGTTGTTCCAGTTTTTCTTCTTCGTTCAGACCGTCCAGTTTGACAAGCAGGGCGTCGAGTTTGGCATTAGCCTGCTGCATTACGGGACGCAGTTGTTCCTCCAACGCATCAGCGGCATCGCCGGTGTTTTCCAGCGCTTCCAGCAACAGTTCGGCATCTTTGGTAGTGGTTTGCAGCGCACCCAGTGTGCTTGAGGCATCACCCACCGCAGAGGAGATGGTGTTATGCAGATCTTCTGCAGTCGGCACCAGCCAGGTGGAGGTGAGTTGCTCGATTGCATGGACCATTGCCGTGCAGTGATCGACGATAGTCGACACATCCTGCAGACTCGAAACCTGAGCCAATTCAGTTTGTACGGTATAGCACAGCTGGCTTATAGCAAGCGCTATAGCATGCGCCTGCGCGCCAACCACCGCTTCGGTAGCGGGCAACTCCATTGCCTCAATCTCATCACGCATATTGGCAATGATGTCCGCAGCATTTTCGGGGTTGGCTGCGATGTTCTGCATCGCCTGATTTACCACGCCTACAAAGTCCGATATGGCATCGGCATCGTAGTCGGTGAACTGCTCACCCCATGCGGTCAGCTTATCACCCAGTTCGCCGCTGATTTCTGCAGCGCGGTCTGAAATCTCCTGCACCTTATTCAAAGAAGGATCGTCTGCCAACGCATTACTTGCCTGCGAGAGTCGGTATTCAATATCCTCCAATGTCTGAAAGACACGCAGTTCAAACTCCGCCACTGTCTGCTGCTTTTCCATGGCCTCGCCCAACTTACTGTCTGCGGAGGCGAGGATTTTGCTCAGTACCGTCGGATCGATGGCTATCCCGTCTGCACTCTTAGAGGCGGCGGCAAAAGCGTCCATGGTGCGGTCGCAGGCGTGCAGCAGTGCACGCGTCTGCCCGATCAGTCCATGCACGGCATCTTCCGGATCGGCATTTTTCCACTCATCAGACAAAATATTTGCCTGCTGAAAGACCTTATTGACCAGAATCTCCAGATAGTTTTTGCTGATAGAGTTGTGCAGCGATTCTGCGGCTGTATCGGTGATCTTGGTGGCAACGGCGTTTTTCTTATAGTTCTGATAAAAGGTCAGCGAAGGCTGTCCGCCCCATTGGGTCAACATGTGGAACATCTTATCGGAGAAATCCTCTTCGATGACCACCGCCGCATAGTATTTGCCGGCTTTCGTACCTTCAATGGCGTCTTCAGAATTATCAAGAACCACCCAGTTGATGGCGGTGCTTGCACGCAGGTCATCGATCACGTCCTGCCCCTTGTTGGCGGTCGTGCCATCGTCCAGTTCGCAGCCCTTGTCCAGCGATACCACAGCAATCTTGATGTTCTTGGTCGAGCCGTAGGGATCCCAGTTGGAGTAGATGTTCAGCCATGCGTACAAACTGGGCAACAAAGTAATGGCAATGATCACGGCCAGCGCGAAAAAGTGCCTGACCAGAGACGCTATGTCATGTTTGAAAACAGAAAATATATTTCGCATATGTTCTCCTGTGAATTTTCATATTTTTGCACTATATATTGTACATCTTTGTTTAAAAAAAGCCAAGACTAAATGTGAAAACTTTATGTGAACATATCTGAAATACAATCAAGTGCCTGACATAAATATTATGTGTAAATGGTCGAAATTCGGTTGCAAAATGTCAGGAAAATGTATATACTTAAAGTGAGGTATATGATTGCTGAGAGTGATTGAGTGTAGCAATACAACGCCCGTTGTATTGTTGCGCTCATTTTTTGTTTTTATGGGGTGATTTTATGTATGATATTGTCATTATCGGCTGCGGCGTGATCGGCGCCGCCTGCGCTTACGAACTATCTAAATTTGATTTATCCGTCTGCGTGCTGGAGCGAAGTAACGATGTGGCTAACGGCACTACCAAGGCCAACTCCGCCATTGTCCACGCCGGTTATGATCCTAAGCCTGGCACCAATATGGCGCGGCTGAATGTGGAGGGTAACCGCATGATGGGCGAACTGTGCGAAAAACTGGACGTACCGTTCCAACGTATCGGCAGCCATGTGCTGGCGTTTTCTAAGGCGGACATGGATACACTCCGCGTGCTTTATGACCGTGGCGTGAAAAACGGCGTGCCGGGCCTGCAGCTGCTTTCTGCGGCCGAGGTGCGCGCTATGGAGCCAAACCTTGCCGACACCGTGATGGGCAGCCTCTGGGCTCCCTCTGCGGGTATCATATCCCCTTGGGAACTGACGCTGGCGCTGATCGAAACGGCTGTCAGAAACGGCGTGGAGCTGAAACTGGAATCTGCGGTGCATGCCATCAACAAGGAAGACGGCCACTTCTGCGTGACAACAGATCGAGAAACCGTCGAAAGCCGCTTTATTCTGAACGCCGCAGGTGTGCATTGCGGTGATGTGGCGGAACTGGTGGCCAAAAAGGAATTTACCATCCAGCCTAACCGTGGTGAATATTACCTGCTGGATAAATGCGAGGGCACGAAAGTACACTCCACCATCTTCCAATGCCCCAATGAAAACGGCAAAGGCGTGCTGGTTTCGCCTACGGTGCACGGTAATCTGATTGTTGGCCCCAATGCCGTCAACGTGACAGATGCCGATAACACGAAGAATACCGCTGAGGGTCTGGACTTTGTGCGTGCGGCGGCGGTGAAGTCCGTGCCGTCCCTCTCCTTCCGCGATAATATCCGCAATTTTACGGGTATCCGCGCCAATCATTCTTCGGACGATTTCTTGATTGGTGAGAGCAGGAGCGTGCCCGGCCTTTTCAACCTGGCGGGCATCAAATCACCCGGCCTTTCCTCCGCGCCTGCCATCGCACTGGAGGCGGTTGCCTATCTGCAAGGGAAACTGCCCTTGCATAAAAAGGAGCGCTACTGTGATGAACGCCACGTGATCCGTTTCAAGACCCTTTCTCCCGAGGAAAAGAACGCAGTTATTGCAAAAGATCCCCGCTACGGACGGGTGATCTGCCGCTGCGAAACGGTTACCGAGGGCGAGATCGTTGCCGCCATTCACTCTCCTGTACCGCCAACCACCGTCAACGGTGTCAAGCGCCGTGTGGGAGCGGGTATGGGGCGCTGCCAAGGTGGCTTCTGCGGGCCGAGAGTGCAGGAAATTCTGGCTCGCGAGTGGGGTGTTTCCATGGATAAGATTTTGCTGGACGGCCCCGGCTCTTATATTCTGACAAACCGGACGAAAGGAGGCGGAGTCAAATGAGAACCTGCCAGTTAGCTATCATCGGCGGTGGCCCTGCCGGTCTTGCCGCGGCCTGCGCGGCTTATGAGGCCGGCCTGCGCGACATTCTGATCTTGGAGCGCGACCGTACCTTGGGCGGCATTTTGAATCAGTGCATTCATAACGGTTTTGGCCTGCATCACTTCAAGGAGGAATTGACCGGGCCGGAGTATGCCGGACGGTTTGTCAAGATGCTGGAGCAAACCTCGGCCACAGTGATGTCCGATACTATGGTACTGGATATTGCCGCGGATAAAACCATTCATGCCGTCAATACGGAAGATGGCTATGTGGAAATCAAGCCGCAGGCTATCGTACTGGCTATGGGCTGCCGTGAGCGCACAAGGGGCGCTATTTCCATTCCCGGCACGCGCTGCGCCGGTATTCTCACGGCAGGTGCTGCCCAGCGTTATGTGAATATCGAGGGCTGGATGGTGGGCAAACGCATTGTCATTCTCGGCTCCGGCGATATCGGCCTTATTATGGCACGTCGCATGACGCTGGAGGGCGCCAAGGTGCTGGCCTGCGTGGAACTGATGCCCTATTCCTCCGGCCTTAACCGTAATATCGTGCAGTGTTTGCAGGACTTTGATATCCCGCTGTACCTCTCCCATACCATTACGGATATTCAAGGTAACGACCGTCTGGAACGGGTGATAGTTTCCAAGGTGGGCCCGGATCGGAAACCCATTCCCGGAACGGAAATGACCTTCGACTGCGATACGCTGCTCTTATCTGTGGGTCTGATTCCTGAAAACGAACTGACCCGTCAGGCGGGTATCGACATGGACAGACGCACCAACGGCCCCGTGGTCTATGAGAACATGGAAACCTCTATCCCCGGCGTTTTTGCCTGCGGCAATGTGGTGCATGTACATGATCTGGTGGACTTTGTCACGGAGGAATCGGAAAAGGCGGGCCGCAGCGCGGCAGCCTACGTGCTGCACGGCAAGCCCAGCCGCCACCATACGCTTAGTGTCACCAACGGCGACTGTGTGACCTATACAGTACCGCAAAAGATTGATATGGACAATGTAGAGAAGACGACGGATATCTCTTTCCGCGTCAACCGCAGTTTTTCCGACAGCGTGATCGAGGTCAGAGCCGGCGAGGAAGTTATTGCCCAATACAAGCGTACTCACATGGCGCCCGGTGAAATGGAGCATATTTCACTGCCCAAGGTGCTGCTGCAAAAAGCAGCGACCGACACACTGACAGTCCTTTGTAAGGAGGCGCGAGTATGAAAGAATTAATTTGTATCTGCTGTCCTAACGGTTGCCACTTGCAAGTTGATGATAAAAACGGTTATACTGTAAGTGGGCACAAATGTGAAAGAGGTGCGGCGTACGGTAAGGACGAACTGCTGCATCCGGTGCGTGTGGTCACATCTACGGTGAAAACCACCTCTGCCGACTTTCCTCGACTGCCGGTCAAGACGGACCGTGCCATCGACAAGGAGAAGATGTTTGCGGTAATGGCACTTTTGGACGATGTGACAGTCAACGCACCCGTCCGCTGCGGCGATGTCGTATTGGCCGATATTCTCGGCACCGAGGTCAATGTTGTTGCCTGCAGGGACCTGAAAGAATAAACGGGAGGTATCTCTATGGCACGTTACCTGCTTGCTCTGGATCAGGGCACCACAAGCAGCCGTGCGATCCTTTTTGATGAGGAGCAGCATATCGTATCGGTTGCGCAGAAGGAGTTTACGCAGTTTTATCCCCAATCCGGTTGGGTGGAGCACGATCCAATGGAGATCTATTCCAGCATCTACGGCGTGATGATGGAGGCCATTACCAAGTCCGGCATCGATGTCCGTGACATTGCCGCTATCGGCATCACCAATCAGCGCGAAACCACCATCGTGTGGGATAAGACCACCGGCCGCCCCATCTATAATGCCATCGTCTGGCAATGTCGCCGCACGGCAGCCATCTGTGATGAACTGCGCGATCGTGGCCTGACAGAGTATATTCAGAAAACCACGGGACTTGTACTGGATGCTTATTTTTCCGGCACGAAACTCAAGTGGATTCTCGATCATGTAGATGGTGCCCGTGAGAAAGCCGAAAAGGGTGAATTGCTCTTTGGCACGGTGGACACATGGCTGGTGTGGAAACTGACCGGCGGCAAGGTACATATCACCGACTACACCAATGCCTCTCGCACCATGCTTTATGATATTCATCACCTCTGCTGGGATGAAAAAATGCTGCACGAACTGGATATCCCCGCCTCTGTGCTGCCCAAAGTGTGTGACAGTTCTCAGGTGTACGGCACCTGCAATATTCAAGGCGTGGAAGTGCCTATTGCCGGCATTGCGGGCGATCAGCAGGCAGCGCTGTTCGGTCAGGGCTGCTTTGCCCCGGGCGATGCCAAGAACACATACGGCACAGGCTGCTTTTTGCTGATGAATACCGGCGACAAGGCCATTACCTCAAAACACGGACTCATCACCACCATAGCCATCGGTCTTGACGGCAAGGTGCAGTATGCATTGGAAGGTTCCGTTTTCGTAGGCGGTGCGGTGATCCAATGGCTGCGTGACGAGATGCACTTTATCCACGAGGCGCGCGATGTGGAATACTTCGCATCCAAGGTGCCCGATACGGGAGGTGTGTATCTGGTGCCGGCCTTTACCGGTCTCGGTGCACCCTACTGGGATATGTACGCCCGCGGTGCCTTGGTGGGCATCACCCGCGGCACCAAGCGGGAGCATATCATTCGCGCAGCACAGGAATCTATTGCCTATCAGTCCATGGACCTGGT
>JAZLIB010000194.1:0-12945 GCA_045617185.1 Vescimonas sp. | reverse complement strand
CCGGTAAAAGCCGCTTTGTTTTGCAGTTGCCTGCATATTTGTTGGCTTTATAACGTATCCGGACGCACGGGAGAGCACCCGCCGAATATTCGATTCTCTCTCCACCTCGTTATCCTGCTCAAAAAGCAGGCACATGGCGCTCGTGATGGTTTGACCCATAATCTCCTTTCTCTGTTCTGCGATTTTGTATAGCACATGCAATGCATGCAACACATCATAAATTCTTCCAAATCGGGAAATACTTACCCGAAAGGGGGTTTTTATATGGTAACAGCGTTTATACGCACGATCATCCTCTATCTGATTCTGATCGTCGGCCTGCGACTGACCGGCAAGCGGCAGATCGGTGAACTGGAGCCCATCGAACTGGTACTGACTCTGCTTCTATCCGATCTGGCCTCTGTACCCATGCAGGATTTCGGCATTCCGTTACTCAACGGCGTCGTGCCAATTCTGACATTATTATCGCTATCCACGTTATTCAGCTATTTCAGCCTGCGCAGTGTCCGCTTCCGATCACTGGTCTGCGGCGAACCGGCTGTCATCATTCGTGACGGCATACTGCAACAAAATGCCATGCGGCATAACCGACTTACGCTTGATGAACTGTTAGAAGAACTGCGCAGTCAGGGAATCTGTGACATCAGCGAAGTCAAGTATGCGATCCTCGAAACAAGCGGACAACTATCCGTTCTTCTGCGTTCCGACTGTCAGCCCATCACGGCGCGTCAGTTATCCCGCGAAGTCACAGATGACGTGTTCCTCCCCACCATCATCATCAACGACGGACGGCTCATGGAGCGCAACCTCAGGCAGTGTAATCTTGACAAAGCATGGCTGCAGCAGCAAATGCAGCAATACCATATCGCCGATCCCCACGATATTTTTCTGCTATCCGTAGATTCAGCCGGTAATGTGATATGCCTTCCAAAGGAGAAAGCCCAATGAAAGTACTGCGTATCCCCTGCTTTATTTTACTATTGCTCCTGACATTCACACTCTTCAACAGCACAGCCGTGTCCAAACGCTGTCGTGATTGGACAGCGCAGCTTGATATCATCGATCAAAAAGCCGATGCAGAGCAATGGTCTGACGCCAACGCTGATCTGGAAAACTTGTATCGGAACTGGACATCTTGTCAGACATGGTTTCACACCGTCATCGAGCATAAGGAAATTGATGCCGCTGAGGCACTGCTGCAGCGGTGTCTCGTGCTGTGCGAGGAAGAAGACGATGTGGAATTTCGTGCCACGCTGGCCGACTTACGTTCTCAATTCAGTCTACTGGACGAAATGGAGCGTGTAAGCATTAAAAATATTATGTAATTACTTCTCGCTGAGCAACTTATTCAGTTCACTCATAAAGGTATTGATATCCTTGAACTGACGGTATACCGAGGCAAAACGCACATAGGCCACCTCGTCCGCACTCTTCAGCTTATCCATGACCTTCTCGCCGATGATTTCCGTGCTGACTTCGCGCTCCAGAGAATTCTGAATCTCCTGCTCGATTTCTTTTGCCATGCGTTCCATTTCCGCAACGGGCACCGGACGTTTTTCGCAAGAGCGCTGGATACCGCGCAAGACCTTATTTCGGTCAAAGCTCTGGCGACTGCCGTCCTTCTTGATAACCACCATCGGCAGACTCTCTACTACCTCATAGGTGGTAAAGCGCTTTTCACATGCCAGACATTCACGGCGGCGGCGAATACTGCTGCCCTCGTCTGCCGGGCGGGAATCCACAACTTTACTCTCTTTATAACCGCAATAGGGACATCTCATTTCGGTACCCTCCATCTTCTATAGCGTATAAACCGCCAATCTACGATGTATTATAACATAACTCCACAAGATATGGTAGTCTAATTTGAAAAAATTTCAATTTTTTGTCATAATAGGCTGCCATAATTCATCAAAGCAAAAAACAGCATACCACTTTCCGTCTATCATGCAGACTTTTGCAAAACAGAAAAGCGGCAAAAGGGGAAATTCTTCCTTCTCACGATAGGATAGCGCCAGTTCGTAGTATCTTCCACATTTACGACATAGTGCGTCAGACGGTATCTGCCACAACGGAAACTCATTGTCTGCAACTTTGCGCCAATGATGCGCTGGTTGTGCCACACGCTCTAACCGACCGCAGACGGGTCTTCCGATAGTATGTGTCATATAGGGTGAAAATCTGCGGCGCAGGCAACCGTTTTCCATGATTCCCAGCAGCAGTTTCCCCTGCTCTCCTTCAACCCATGCGCGATATATGCCTTCTTTACTGCCGGTTAATTCAAAGCAGGTATCTGCTCCGACATGACTCACTCGTAGTGAGCCGCGCCTCTCCCCCTCCCAATAGATCGGATAGTCCAAAGTTTTCCCTCCTTAAGAAAAAAATTGCCTGTGCATCTCTATGCACAGGCAATTTTGATTATGCCACCCCTGACCGCACCGAAAGGTATGTAGCCCTTCGCTAATGCGGCTATACAAGCCGGTTGCGCGGCAGACCAAAGCTCACCGCTATGGCAGCATCTACTTTTTCCATTACTTCGCTGTCGACGCGTCCCATTCTCTCACGCAGCCGTCGCTTATCCAACGTGCGGATCTGCTCCAAAAGGACTACAGATTCTTTAGGTAAACCGTAACTTTGCGCCGCCAATTCAATGTGGGTTGGCAGTTTTGCCTTTCCCAACTGTGAAGTAATGGCTGCTGCAATCACCGTGGGACTGTGTTTGTTGCCCGTATCGTTCTGCACGATCAGTACCGGACGCACACCACCCTGCTCACTGCCCACTACCGGGCTGAGGTCAGCATAATAAATTTCACCGCGTTTTACGTTCGTATCCACAAAGTTCACACTCCGAGCGGAAGAAGTACCTGACTCTCATCAGGTCACTTTCATTCTCCCACGCAGCCGCGGAATTTATACTTTCCGGCAGGAAAAATCTTTTCCTTTCTTACACTCGCCCCTTCTCAGTATACGTTAAAGCCGCCAAATGGTCACTTGCCGTCATACGAAAGAATCCGCGCCGTCAGCATCACATTGTCATTCTGCGAAAATTCCACATATTTGGGGGTATAACTCTCCTCATCAAACCAGACGGTGCAGAGTATTTTTTCACCGTTTTCTGCCGTAGTGTCAAACGCCGCACGCAGACACTCTCTTCCCTCCAGCGTTTCCGTCCCGTATTCCATAAGGTATCCGTCACTCACTGCACGCAGCAGATACGGCAAGCAGTTGGCCGGACAGATGTCTGTCAAGCCTCCTGCGGATAAAATCGTTCCATCGTATGTCACCGTTAAGTTGTCACCCGAAATAGTGGCCGAAACACCTTTTACCTCTTCCGGCCCAGTAATACTTGTGGTCGCACCTTGTTCCTTGTCATAACAACATTCCACTGTAAAGGCACGGTTTTCTGATGCCAAATGGCATACAACTTCCGCGCTCAGTTGGGCGCCGGTCATCTCGCGGTATTGCTGCTGCAAGTCCTCCGCACGTGTATCCTTGCCACAGCCGCTGAGCAACAGCAGCACAAGCATCATACCGATGTATCCCGTTTTTTTCACGGTAGTCCCTCCGTATCATCAGTTTTGGAAGGCTCTCCGTATCCCGTTTATATTTATAAATTTTTCATCGCATAGGGAATCTGTTCCAGCAGATCGCTCGGTGTCATACCCCGTTCGCCCTTATCCATCGCCGCCAGATCTCCGGCACGGCCATGCAGCCACACAGCGGCACAGCAGGCATCAAAAGGCTCCATGCCCTGTCCGAGCAAAGAAAGAAGCATACCCGACAACACATCGCCGCTTCCACCCTTCGCCATTCCGGAATTGCCGGTGGTATTGACTGCAATCCGACCGTCTGGTGCTGCCACAATCGTACGATGTCCCTTAAGAATAAGATATACTCCATTCTGTAAAGCAAATTCACTTGCCGCCTTTTCACGACCTTTCGAGAGGTCCCCGCCCACTCGGAGAAACTCTCCCTCATGGGGTGTCACCACGGTGACACGGTCATGTCGGACAGACAGTCTATGTATATGTCCCTGCAGCGCATTTATGCCGTCCGCATCTAAAATAAGAGGCTTATCAATATCCAGAAGGCGACGTACCAGTTGATCACTTTCATTACTTCGACCTAATCCGCAGCCAACGAGCACAGCATCACAAGGTGCAATCCGCTCACGAATTTCTCTTTCTGCCATCAACGCCAGCTTGCCCGTTTGATCCGGCAACGGAAACGGCATCGCCTCATCAGATTTGGTGGCAATCACCTGCCAGATGGCAGACGGCACACCCAGATAGACAAGACCCGATCCGGTACGCACGGCGGCACGACTGGCAAAAACGGGCGCACCGGTAAATCCCACGCTGCCACAAAGACAGTATACCTTGCCGAATGTACCTTTGTGTCCCCACGGATCGCGCTCAGGAAGGCATTCCCTCACCCGGCTTGCCGTAATTTCTCTCATTATATCGCCGCCTTTTTCGCACATTTTAATATAGTATAGCACACTTTTCTCCGCTAATGCGAGAATTTTTTATCGAAACGGGAAAATTTTACTTGCAACCGACTAATTGGTGTGGTATAAATAGATGTAATCATTGAAAAGCTACGAATGGGAAGTGCAGTGAGTTGTCACTTAGCAGAGAGAGTCGGTCACCGGCTGAAAGCCGACTTGAAGTGTGTTGCTGTGTTCGCCCGGGAGCTGCCGCGAGGAAATGCGCGGACGGGTCATCCTCCGTTACAGGGAAACGAGTGCGCGGCACATATGCTGCGAATTTGGGTGGTACCACGGAAGAACTACGATGCCTTTCGTCCCTTGTTTTGGGATGAAGGCTCTTTTTTTATTCCAAAACGAAAAACTATCTTGAAAATCCTATTCTAAATGGAGGAACGGTAGATGAAAGAAAAATTAAACGCACTGCTCCTTGAGGGCAAAGAAAAGATCGCGTCTGTGAAAAACGAGACCGAGCTGCAGGATGTCAAGGCTTTCCTGCTGGGCAAGCAGAGCCCTTTGACTGAGATGCTCAAGGAACTGCCCAAGCTGGATGTGTCTTTGCGTCCTGAAATGGGCAAAGCCGTTAATCAGGTCAAAAGCCAGTTGACCGCGCTGATTGACGAGCGCCGCAACGAACTGAAGATGAAAGCCAGCGAAGTGTCCGCCGACTTTGATATTTCCGTGCCGGGTATCCGTCCCCTCAGCGGCGGTCTGCACCCCATCACGCAGATGTGCTACGACCTGAACGATGCTTTCCGCTCCATGGGCTTCGAAGTCTTTGAAGAGGACGATATCACCAGCGAGCTGTACGGCTTCGATAAGCTGAACTTCCCTCCCGATCATCCCGCCCGCGAGAGCATGGATACCTACTGGATTGAAGGTCATGAAGAAGGCCACGGCGGCGACCGTCTGTGCCTGCGTCCCCATCTGACCGGCGGCTCTGTCCGCTATCTGCAGACCCACAAGCCTCCCTATCGTTTTGTCTATCCCGGTCACGTGTACCGCAATGAAACCACCGATGCCCGCCACGAGCGCGCCTTCTTCCAGTATGAGGCACTGATCGTGGATAAAGACTTCACCTTCGCCTCCGGCAAGGTCATGATCAAGAGCATTCTGAGCAAGGTCTTCGGCCGCGATGTTCCGGTGCGTATGCGTGCCGGCTTCTTCCCCTTCGTTGAGCCCGGCTTTGAAATCGATATGGGCTGCCTCGTCTGCGGCGGCAAGGGCTGCAGCGTGTGCAAGAATGTAGGCTGGATTGAAGTCATGCCCGGCGGTACGCCTCATCCCAATGTTCTGCGTGCGGCAGGTCTGGATCCCGATGAATACACCGGTTTCTATGTCAACATCGGCCTCGACCGTCTGGTCATGATGCGCTACGGCGTGGACGATGTCCGTCTGTTCCACAGCGCTGACCTGCGTTTCCTCAATCAGTTCCGTTAAGGGAGGTACTACACATGAAATTATCACTTTCTTGGATCAGAGATTATATTGATTTACCCAAGGACATGGATCTCAAGCGTCTGGCTTATGATCTGACCATGTCCACCGTGGAAGTAGAAGACGCCATTGATCTGGGCAAACAGTTCGACAACATGGTCGTGGGTATTATCCAGACTATCGAGCAGCATCCCAATGCCGACAAACTGCGCGTCTGCAAGACTGATATCGGCGATGGCAATATTCAGGACATCGTCTGCGGCGGCTCCAATCTGCGCGAAGGTCAGCGTGTTGCCGTTGCTCTGCCCGGCGCTTTCTGCCGCTGGCATGGCGAAGGTGAGCCCGTGGAAATCAAGAAGAGCAAGTTGCGCGGCGTAGAGAGTTACGGCATGATCTGTGCCTCCTCCGAAATCGGTCTGTTCGACCTATTCCCCTTTGAAGAAGAGGCCACTATCCTCGACCTGAGCGACTTCGATGTACCTGCCGGCACACCCATTGCTGAGGCGCTGGATCTGAACGATATCATTCTGGAAATCGACAACAAGTCCATGACCAACCGTCCCGATCTGTGGGGTCACTACGGTATTGCCCGCGAGATCGCAGCATTATTCGATCTGCCCCTGAAGGAGTTTAAGCCTTTTGTCACCGATGCACCGGTCATCGACCATGTCAAGACTGTCATTGAGGACACTAAGGCATGCCCTCGTTTCATTACCACCGAGATCGAAGGTCTGAGCGTCAAGCCCTCTCCCTTTAAGATGCAGAGCCGCATCTGGCGCGTAGGTATGCGTCCCATCAATGCGCTGGTGGATATCACTAACTACGTGATGCTGGCAACCGGTCAGCCCTGCCACGCTTACGATTCTGATAACATTACCGGTCATATCACCGTGCGTCACGCAGCGGAAAACGAAAAACTGCTGCTGCTCAACGACAAGGAACTGACGATGGATCCCACGGATCTGGTCATCTCCGACGATGACGGTGCTGTAGGTCTGGCCGGCATCATGGGCGGTGCTAAGGACTCCATTCTGCCCAAGACGGAATCCGTCCTGCTGGAAATCGCCAACTTCAACGCCAAGGGCATCCGTAAGACCGCTCTGCGTTACGATAACCGTACCGAGGCTTCCTCCCGTTACGAAAAGGCCGTAGATCCCGAGCGCTGCGCTCAGGCTCTGAGCCTTGCTATGGAACTGTTTGGCGAACTGTATCCTGAAATGAAGGTCACCGGATTCCTGGATAACTATCCCAATAAGTTGCAGCGTGCTGAAATCGATGTGGAACTGAGCTGGCTGGAGCGTCGTCTTGGCAAGCGTATTTCCAATGAAGAAATTGCCAAGAAGATGGGCGAAATGGGTTATGAGGTATCCTTCAACGGCGATATGATGCACGTAGTAGCCCCTACCTGGCGTTCCACCGGCGATATCTCCATCAAGGCCGATATCATGGAAGAAGTAGCCCGTATGTATGGCTACGAGAACTTCGAGGCTGCCCCCATCACCACTTCTTTCGAGGGTGCTATCAATCAGCTTGACAAGGATCTGTGCCGCCGTATCAAGGAGTATCTGGCCATTCGCTGCGGCATGCAGGAGATCTTCACCTATCCTTGGATGGAGGACACCTTTGTCAACGCTATTTTGCAGGATACCAATGGTATTCTGGCTTTGGCAACGCCTCCCTCTCCCTCCGAAAAGTATATCCGCTCCTCCCTGCTGCCCAACCTGTGCTATGCTGTAGCAAAGAACGAACGTTACTTCTCCGAGTTCTCCATCTTCGAAAATGCACAGATTTTCAAAGATGCCGATTACACCACTCCCTACGATGAAAAGGAACTACTGCCCTCTCAGCGCCGCAACATTGCCGGTGCATTTGTGGACAGCGCCAAGGATATCACGCCTCTGTTTCGCAAGGCCAAGGGTGTCATCGAGGAGATGGCACGCTACACCCACATGGAAGAACTTACCTTCAAGCAGGCTGAAAAACCGGTGTGGGCTGACAATGTGGTATGGCTGAACATCTTCTGCGGTGATGAAAAGGTCGGTAATCTGGCACTTCTGAATAAGAAAGCCTCCATGGCCTGCGGCATCAAGAATTTGAATGTCATGCTCTTCGAACTGGATATGGATGCTTTGAAGCCTTTCCGTTCCCGCACCAACAGTTTCGCACATCTGCCCGAATATCCAATGACCGACTACGATGTATCCATGCTGTTTGAGGACAGCGTAAAATGGGAAGATATCTGCCGTACTATTCTCAGCAGTCATGACAAACTGCTGCACGGCGCCTCTTTCGTGGATGAGTACCGCGGCAAGCAGATTCCTGCCGGCATGAAATCTGTGACCATGCGTCTGGCTATCGGTTCTTTGGAAAAGACCCTGACCTCCGGTGAGATTGAAGATTGCGCCAATGCCGTTCTCAAGCGACTCGCTAAACGTTTCGGCGCAGCTCTGCGTACTAAGTAAGTCGATATTTTTCTCTTTACACGGCCCAAAAAAAGAGTTATAATGTTGATACAAAAAGTGAAGGGTGGTGCCCACGTGGACGAATATACCAGAAAATTCAACACGGCAGAGGAAAAGGATGTACAGATTCATCATATTCTCACCTCGGTTTATGAAGCTCTGCGCGAAAAAGGGTACGATCCCGTTAACCAGATCGTAGGCTACATCCTTTCAGAGGATCCTACTTATATCACCAACCACAATCATGCTCGTACCTTGATCTGCAAGATTGATCGAGATGAGTTATTGCAGGTTTTGGTGAGAAGTTACTTGGATCTGTAATTTTTGCGCTATATATGGCAAGGGAACCGCAATAAATTGCGGTTCCCTTTTTCTGTGATTGTTTTATGAATGTTCATATATTTTAGCAGCCACAGAATTGACACAAAAGCGAATTTGTGTTACAATTTGGTTACAATTTTATGTTAGTATTAAAGAAAAGGAGAATTCATTATGGCAGATGTTAAAAAGGCCGAAGGCCTTATTTATAAAAAACACCCTCTGCGCCGTATCGATAATCTGATCTACTACGGCAGCATGGCAGACAAGTACATTGTGATGTTCCAGATCCTTGAAACCAGGAAGGAAAAGGACATGGATGTGGCCAGTCGCGTCAGCGTTCAGCTGCAGCTGACAGATCCTGAATTAAAATCCCGTGACCGTATAGTCAAAAAATCCGAAAAAGACAGTCTTTACGCTGCTATGGATGTCGGCGCAATCTGGCTTGAACGCGCTTTGGCAGGTAAGTAATCCACTTCCTACAAAAGAAAAGGAGTTCCAGTTATGAAACACCTTCGAAAAGCACTTCCCGCTATTTTATTGGCCGGCGTTGTTATCATTTGTTTATGTGTTGCATCGTTCTCCTCTCCTGTTGATTCTGATGACAAGAAGCCGGATCAGGCGGTTGCCTCCGTTTCTACAGAGCAAAACACCCCAAAAGATACCGATAATAAGCAGGTTAATTCAGCCGCCGACAAAGCAGATGCTCCTGACAAAGCAGTTACTCCTACCGAGGAAAAAAAAGAAACCAAACCCTCATCTTCTACCTCTGTTGTTTCTGTCGGCATCGTGCAAGATGATGTGAATCTCCGCAAAAGTACAAGCACACAAAGTGATGTGTTGACTACATTATCCAGCGGTACTACCGTTTCCGTTCTTGCAGAAAAAGACGGTTGGTATCAGATTAGTTACGACGGTAAAAAAGGATTCATGTCTGCTGATTATGTGGCAAGCAAGACCTCCGCATCCGGTCTGAATGGTTATGCAAAGATCACAACAGATGTTCTGAATATGCGTGATGTCCCCAACACTGACGGCGATGTCGTAGCGGCTGTTGCACAAGGTGAATATGTAACACTTAACGGTTTTGAGAATGGTTGGTACAAGGTTTCCTATGATGATTACGCTGGTTATATGTCCGGCGATTACCTTTCCTTAGTTGCGCAGAAGCCTGAACCGAAACCCGCTGTCACCACATCTTCCGAGAACAGCAGCTCTTCCGGTAGTAGCAGCAATAGTAGCAGCAATAGTAGCAGTAATAGTAGCAGCAACTCCTCTACCCCTTCTCTGCCCAGCGGTCAATCCGCCGGTAACGGTTATGGTACGGGGTCTGATATTGCCGA
This sequence comes from Vescimonas sp., assembly GCA_045617185.1. GTDB lineage: Bacteria > Bacillota > Clostridia > Oscillospirales > Oscillospiraceae > Vescimonas. The sequence continues at coordinate 2,896 of JAZLIB010000194.1, read as the reverse complement.
TTATGCGTTGAGTTTCTGCGGTGTACCCTATGCTTACGGCGGTGCCTCACCCAGCGGCTTTGACTGCTCCGGATTCACCATGTATGTGTATGATCATTTCGGTTATGATCTGCCCCACGGCGCTACCTCTCAGATGAACTACGGCAGCGCGGTCAGCATGAGCGATCTCACCCCCGGCGATCTGGTCTTCTTCTTTGATTCCGACTTCGCCAGCAGCGGTGCCTCTCATGTAGGTATTTATATCGGCGGCGGCCAGATTGTCCACGCCTCTTCCGGTCCCGGTTATTGCGTAAAGGTGTCCTCTTTCTACGGAGACGGCTCTACCGGTAATTATTACAGTGAGGTCTATCTGACAGCACGGCATATTGCCAACTAACGCTTTACTCCCTACATATTCTGTGCTATAATTCCTCCTTGTCGAGCGATTTCGACAAGGAGGAATTTTTTATGCAGGTTCTGCAATTCTTCAAAAAAAATATTGTTCTGACGATATCCTTATGTGCCGCATTGGTCACTTCACTGATTATCACTCCGGATCAGGCATACCTTGGCTACTATGACCTGAAAACATTGACATGCCTATTTTGTGTACTGGCTGTGATCTGTGCCTTTCGTGATATTCATTTTTTCTATATTCTGGCGCAAAAACTGGTAAAACATTTTCGTAATACCCGTCTTGCTATTCTTGCCCTGGTCTATATCACCTTTATCGGATCCACGCTCATCACCAACGACACAGCGTTGCTGACATTCCTCCCCTTAAGTTACTTTGTCCTGCATGCCACAAGGAACGACAAGTACTTAGCCTTTACATTCATTATGCAGAATTGTGCGGCCAATTTAGGCGGTATGCTCACACCGTTCGGTAATCCGCAGAACCTGTACCTCTATACAAAGTTCAATATTCCCAATGATACATTCCTTGCTATCATGCTACCACCGTTCTTGATCTCCATGGCCCTGATTACAGTCTGCTGTCTGTTCGTAAAGCCTGAACCCCTGACCATTCCCGATCATATTAACCACATTGATACAAAACGCGCTGTAATATACGGTGCACTTTTTGCATTATCGGTGGCCATTGTATTGCGCGCACTGCCCTACTGGATCGGTCTGATCATTATTCCCATCACGCTCTTTTTCCTTGATCGAGAGGCGCTCAAAAAGGTAGACTATCCCCTGCTGCTCACCTTTGCAGCATTCTTCACCTTTGCCGGTAATATGGCACGTATGGAAAACGTACAGCATCTGTTCTCTACCCTGCTGCAAAAGAATACGTTGCTCTTTTCCGCACTCTCCTGTCAGGTGATCAGCAATGTGCCTGCCGCGATTCTGCTCAGCCAGTTCACCAATGACTATGCCCCTCTCCTGCAGGGGGTCAATATCGGCGGTGCAGGTACGCTGATTGCGTCGCTGGCAAGTCTGATCACTTTTCAGGAATATACACGGCATGAACCCCGTAGACGGGGCAGGTTTATCGCCCTTTTCTCCGTGTTTAACTTTGCCTTTCTCTTTATTTTACTGGCAGCGCAAATGCTTATAAACACACTTTAAAAAAGACATCGGTTCAGATAGAACCGATGTCTTTTTTATTATCTTAACTGTTATTTTGGAATACGGCATTTGGCCGCCTTGTAGGTATTTTCCATCAGCATGGCGCGGGTCATGGGGCCTACACCACCGGGTACGGGCGTGATATAAGATGCCACCTCGGACACAGCGGCAAAGTCCACATCACCGCAGAGTTTCCCAGCCTCATTGCGATTCATCGCCACATCAATGACTACTGCGCCGGGCTTGACCATATCCGCGGTAATCAGATTCTGCTTACCCACGGCACTGATCAGGATATCCGCCTGCAGGCACCGCTCTTTCAGATCCGCTGTCTTACTGTGGCAAATGGTCACCGTGGCGTTCTCATGCAGCAGCAACATCGCCATAGGCTTACCTACGATATTGCTGCGGCCCACGACCACGCTGTGCTTACCGGCAGGGTCTATACCGTATTCATGGAGAAGTTCCATCACGCCGGCAGGAGTGCAGGGTTTATAATAGGCCTGCCCCTGCATGATACGGCCTACATTTTCAGGGTGGAAAGCGTCTACATCCTTATCAGGTGCAATCGCCTCCAGTACCACACGCTCATCGATCTGCGGCGGCAGAGGAAGCTGCACCAGAATGCCGTCCACCGCGCCGTAGTTATTCATTTTCTCAACCAGTTTCAGCACATCGTCCTGCGTAGAATCCTGAGGCAGACGATAATCGTAGCACAGAATACCGCACTCCTCGCAGTCTTTTTCCTTGTTGCGGACATAGACCTGCGAGGCGGGGTTATCGCCCACTAAAATCACAACCAATCCCGGCTGGCGGCGCAGTTTTGCAGCATTTTCGCGAATCTCTTCTTTCTTTTTTGCGGCAAGAGCTTTGCCATCCATCTTGATTGCACTCATTTCGATTCCTCCTGACGAGCTGCCACCTGATTGACATATAATTCCTCGGGACTGTGCGGTTTAATTTTAAGGTTATAAAACAGCATAAACGCGGATACCAGAATCATCACCAGTGACAACGCCTGACTGACTCGGACACGCTCACCGGCAATGACCCAGTTGAACAGATACAGACTGTCGGTACGCAATCCTTCGATCCAGAAACGGCCGATGCCGTACCACATAAAATAGAACCACATATTCTCCCCGTCAAAACGGCGTGCCTTGGACACCACAAGTACGATCAGCAGCAAACCCACGAAGTTCCACAGGCTCTCATAGAGGAAAGTGGGGTGCACTTCTACTATGGTGCCTGCCGTTGTGGTGAGCTGCATACGCCATGGCAGCGTGGTTTCTGCGCCAAAGGCTTCACGGTTCATAAAGTTGCCCCAGCGACCGATCATCTG
>JAZLIB010000193.1:0-9569 GCA_045617185.1 Vescimonas sp. | reverse complement strand
CATTGCACGATATAAACATAATACATTCTCTCACCTGCCTTTTCTACAGTTTACACGAAATTTCTTGCAATTACAACCGCGATATGATAGAGTTTAGCGTTAGAAAGCGAGGAACTATTATGAGTTTATTTGAATATTATCTGCAATATATGACTGAGGTGTTTGAGGGCAAGCGTCAGGCTCCCGAGGGCATTACCCTCACCGCTGAGGACGAGGGTGAACGCATGAAGGAACTGGGCGAGCAGCTCGGCGACATGGGTATGGCGGAGTTCGTTCGCCGCTGCGCCGCGCAGGACGGCACAGAACTGCCCGCAGAACTTTTCGAAGGTGATGCCAATGCCGACGCCATGGCATTCTTTGCCCAGAATGCTCAGAACGTTGAGATTTCCGAACAGTCTGCCGAGGAAGAACCGCAGGAAGAACCCGCACCCGACCCTGATAAGGACAAACACGTTTTCGAAGTGTTTCTTGACTGCATTGAAATGGACGATGGGCTGGTACAATATCTCATTGAGGTACTGAAAACCAAGGACTGGAAAGAGTTCTTCAAACTGAGTCAGATCACCACCAAGATGGATCTTGACCCCGAGGAGTTCCTCTTCTGGTTGGGCAACAAGGAGCTGTACGGCAGTGAAGAAGAGCAGGCCTGCGTGGCCATCATGGACGGCTGCATGGAGCGTCTTTTGAACGAAAAGCGACTGGACGTGCTGGCAGCTTTGCTCTCTGGCGATCAGAAAACCTTTGAACTGTTCCGCTGCGAGGCACCGGAACTTGTCCATCTGCCCGATGCCACCTTCGACTGGTTCTGCCGCAACTATCTCGACCGCGACTACCCCATTCGCGTGCTGATGAAATGCAACGGTGTGGTCTTCCCCACCACCAAGGTGTAAAAATAAGCATAAAAATAAGAGCAGCTTTCGCTGCTCTTATTTTTTATGTCTTAATCAGTTCCAGAAATCGGTTTTGTCCTTCAGGCCGATATCAGCAGCCTTGAACTCGGGGTTCTTGCCTTCCTCGCGCTGCTTGGAATAATCCTTCAGAGCGTCCAGAGCGGGCTTTGCCAGAATGATGATGACGGGGATATTGATGACGACCATCAGAGCCTGCATCATATCGGCAGTATCCCAAGCCAGACCCATGGTGACCACGGCGCCCAGCAGAACGATGACAGCAGCGACCAGACGGAACACGGTGATAAACGCCTTACTGGGAGTGCGCTTCATGATGTACTTCAGGCAGCCTTCGCAGTAATAGTAGTTACCGATCAGGGTGGTGAAAGCAAACAGGCACATGGACACAGCAATGAAGACGGGGCCAAAGCCACCGAAGCTGGCAGACAGAGATGCCTGAACATAAGCAGCACCGGCAGCTTCCTCAGTGGGAGCCACGCCAGACAGCAGGCACATAAAAGCGGTAGCGGAGCAGATCAGCAGAGTGTCGATGAACACAGACAGCATCTGCACAAGGCCTTGCTTAACGGGGTGAGAAACATCAGCGGTAGCAGCGGCGTTGGGAGCGGAACCCATACCTGCCTCGTTGGAGTACAGACCGCGCTTGATACCGTACATCAGGCAGCTGCCGGAGAAGCCGCCGAAGATGGCTTTGAAATCAAAGGCGTTGGCGAAGATACCCTTGAGCACAGCGGGGATTGCGGGAATGTGCATCACGATAACGATCAGGGAAACCAGAATGTAGATAACGCCCATCACGGGAACCAACACGCCGGTAACCTTGGTCAGGCGCTTGGCACCGCCCATGACGCAGATGGCGAACAGGACAGCCAAAATAGCACCGATGAGCATGGGAGTAGAAGTCAGAATCGACACGAAGGTCGGAGACTCTTCCGGTATGCCGCGGTAGAAGCTAAAGCCGGCGAATGCGGACTGCAGGTTGTAGGAAGCCAGCGCATTGTAACCAACGGCATAGGTCAGGATGATGATCACAGCGAAGATCACGCCCAGCCAACGCTGATGCAATGCAGTTTCCATGTAGTAGGAGGGGCCGCCAAAGCTGGAGCCGTCCTTATCGCGCTTCTTATAGATCTGAGCCAGAGTGGACTCGATGAAGGCAGAAGCACCGCCCACCAGAGCGATCAGCCACATCCAGAACACACTACCCATACCGCCCAGGCAGATGGCGGTGGACACGCCAATGATGTTACCGGTACCCACACGGGAAGCGGTAGAAACCATCAGAGCGCCGAAGGAAGAAACGGAGTTGCTGTCCTTGGGTTTCTCGGACACAACACGGATGGATTCGCCGAACATACGGAACTGTACGCCCTTTGAGCGAATGGTGAAATACAGGCCACCGCAGATCAGGAAAATAATAACGAACGGGAATGCACCCTTAGGTCCGCTATAAAGGAAATTGCTGATCGCGTTGACTACACCGTCAATCTTGTCAATCATGAAACTTTTCTCTCTTTCACTTTCAAATTTTTTGCGCACGTATTTGCACGTATGTTTAATTATACCGCTTTTCAAGAAAAATTCAATACTACATTTATTATTTTTTGCATATTTTACCTCCTCTCTCTTGCAAATCGTGAAATATGTGCTATACTGTCATCTGTCACACAAGTATGAAAAATGTGATTTATTGTGAGGTGAGTACATGGCAGGCGGAAAGCATATTCTGGGCAAGCCAAAAGGCCATCATATTTTTGGCACAGCTAAAGTAGGCGACCGAGGCCAGATCGTCATTCCCAAGGAGGCACGATGCTTTTACGGCATCAAGCCAGGTGATACTCTTCTGATTTTAGGTGACAGCGAAAGTGGTCTGATCGTCACCAAACCGGACGTACTGGATCAGGTGGCTGAGCAGATTTTAGGCAATGTAAAAAAGGAGAATACAGGTATATGAACACACATGAAATGTACGCACAACTGGGTATCTCCCCCGCTGTGCTGAACTTTGGAGAAAGCGTACTGGCCGAAGTGTCTGACCAGTTCCAGCGCATCGACGCCATCGCCGAATACAATCAGGCAAAAGTTATCGGTGCTATGCAGAAAAACCGCGTTAACGCCACCCATTTTAATATTTCCACCGGCTACGGTTACGATGATGACGGACGCGATAATTTAGAGCGTGTATACGCCGACTGTTTCCACACCGAGGCCGCTCTGGTCCGTCCGCAGATATCCTGCGGTACGGCAGCATTGGCGTTGGCTTTGGGCGCCAATCTTCTGCCCGGCGATGAGTTGCTCTCCCCCGTCGGCGCTCCCTATGATACCTTGGAGGAAGTTATCGGTATCCGTCCCTCTCCCTGCTCTCTGAAGGAATACGGTGTCAGTTATGCGCAGGTTGACCTGAAAGAGGACGGCAGTTTTGACTACGAGGGTATCCGCAGGGCTATCAACGAAAAGACAAAACTCATCACCATTCAGCGCAGTAAAGGATATGCCACTCGCCCCTCTTTCTCTGTATCTCAGATTGGCGAACTGATTGCCTTCTGCAAAAAGTGCAAACCCGACGTTCTGTGTATGGTGGATAACTGCTACGGTGAATTCGTGGAGGAAATTGAGCCTACCGATGTAGGTGCCGACATGATCGTAGGCAGTCTTATTAAAAACTTAGGCGGTGGATTAGCACCTACCGGCGGCTATATCTGCGGCAAGAAGGAATGTATCGAGCGCTGCGCTTTCCGTCTGAGCGCCCCCGGCCTGGGCAAGGAAGTAGGCGCCAACTTAGGATTGCTGACCTCTTTTTATCAGGGTCTGTTCCTCGCTCCTACTGTAGTTTCCTCTGCTGTAAAGGGAGCAGTCTTTACAGCTGCTGCCTACGAAAAATTAGGTTTCCGCGTGGTGCCTACCACCAAAGAAGTGCGTCACGACATCATTCAGGCGGTGGAACTTGGCAGTCGTGAGGGTATGATTGCTTTCTGCAAGGGTATTCAGTCCGCCGCGCCGGTGGACAGTTATGTGACCCCAGAGCCGTGGGCCATGCCCGGCTACGACAGTGATGTGATTATGGCGGCCGGCGCTTTCGTGCAGGGTGCTTCCATCGAGTTGTCCGCAGACGGGCCTATCCGCGAGCCGTATGCCGTGTATTTCCAAGGTGGCCTCACATGGTATCACGCAAAGCTGGGTATTCTCATGAGCCTGCAGAAAATGCTTGACGCAGGTCTGATCACTCTGTAAGGAGCAAGCATTTATGTGGTTCTGGTTTTCAATTATTGCGCTGATTTGTTGGAGCGGCAGTGATCTGTTCTCCAAAATTGGCTGTCAGGACGCTGACGACAAATACAGCCATTTAAAAATGGTCATCGCGGTGGGTGTAGTCATGGGCCTGCACGCCGCCTATGAGATTTTTATCGGCGGCACGGAGATTTCCTGGTCAATCATCTGGACTTATCTACCCGTATCTCTGCTGTATATCCTCTCTATGGCCATCGGCTATATCGGACTGCGCTACATTGAATTGTCCATCTCCTCCCCCATCTGCAATTCCTCTGGTGCGTTGGTAGCTGTATTGTGCATTATATTCGGAGGTATTGGTGAACTGGCCGGTGCACAGTTGATCGCCACAGCGTTGGTCTGCATCGGTGTGATTGGTCTGGGCTTTGTGGAGGCCCACGAGGACGAAGAATTACGTGCGGCGCGGCAGGACGCAAGCAATCACCACTATGCCAAGTCGGCACTGGCACTGATTCTGCCTATCATCTACTGTCTGCTGGACGCACTGGGCACCTTTGCCGACAGTCGCGTACTGGAAACTTTAGACGAGGACAGCGCCAACTGTGCCTATGAGCTGACCTTCCTCTTTGCGGCAGTGGTATGTCTGATCTATGTGCTTGTCATCAAGCGTGACCGTCTGATCCCCAAGCGCGAGGCGCCCAAATATGCCGGTGCTATCTTTGAAACCGCCGGTCAGTTTGCCTACATCTACGCTCTGGCTGACAGCGATCATGTGGCGCTTTCCGCTCCCATCATCTCTGCCTACTGCGTGGCAAGCGTTCTGTGGAGCCGTCTTTTCCTGAAAGAAAAACTGTCTTGGAAACACTACGCTATGATCGCGCTGGTCGTGGTGGGTATTGTGATCCTCGGCATATTCGATGCGTGACATCTGTTTGATTCTGTGATACAATAACGGTGATCAAACGCAAAGGAGACAAATTATGCATCCGAACTTTGAAGTTTTAACGCCGCAATGGTTCAAGCGCGCGTATGTATACACGGGCAGTATCGGCGATTTTCGCTACCGTTTTGCCCTCGACGAGGATAACCATCTGCTCCATGTGGCGGTATACAGCGTATACTGCTATGAAGTGGCTACCGATGTGAAAGAACAGGACTTTCCCTATGACGAGGACGGCGTGGCACAGTTAAAGCAATGGCTGCAAAGTGAATACGAAGCATATTGTGCAAAATAAAAAAGTTCCGGTCTCTTGACCGGAACTTTTTTATTTCTTAATCTTTCCACGAACGTGGACTCATCAGCATCAGCATCGGCATAATCTCCAGTCGACCCAGCAGCATGATCAGCGACAGCACCGCCTTACTTACCAGCGAAAGACCGGCAAAGTTAGCCATAGGGCCAAGCTGTCCCAGACCGGGACCCACGTTGCTGATACAGGTCAGCGATGCCACGAACGACTCAGTAAAGCCTAAGTTATCCCACGACACCACCAACGTACCGAACAGCAGAATCAGCAGATACGCCACCGTGTAGGCCTGCGCGGAAGTTACCACACGTTCTTCCACCATCTGTCCGTCTACCGTAATGACGCTGACGTGGTTGGGGTGACTGATCTTTTGCAGATCGCGATGCAGGCTCTTGGCCAGAATCTGAATACGGGAAACTTTGAAACCGCCCGCCGTTGAACCTGCGCAGCCGCCGGAGAACATCAGAACAACCAATATGGTCTGTGAAAAAGCAGGCCACATAGCAAAGTCACGTGTGGCATAACCCGTGGTGGTGACAACCGTTGCCACCTGGAATGCTGCATCCGTAACGGATTCACCCAATGCTGCACCGGACTGGACACAGAGGTTCAGGCAGATCAGCGCAGTGGATACTACAAAAAGCGCCGTATATAGGCGCAACTCGCTGTTATGCAGTACGTCTTTGATCTGTCCGCGTACAATCCAGAAGAACAGCGAGAAATTCACACCTGCCAAAAATGTGAACACGGTGATGACCCAAATAATGGCCGGCGAACCGCTAAATGCCGCGATACTGTTATTTTTGGTAGAAAATCCACCGGTTGCCAAGGTGGTCAGGGAATGGTTGATGGCATCAAACCAGCACATACCTGCGATACGCAGAGAAATTATCTCCAGCGCCGTCAGACCGATATAAATACTGTATAGGATTTTCGCCGTCTGTCCAACTTTGGGCACCAGTTTACTCTTAATAGGACCGGGGCTTTCCGCACGCATCAACTGCACAGCACCTGCGCCCATCTTCGGCATCAGAGCCACGAACAACACCAGAACACCCATACCTCCCATCCACTGGGTAAGTGAACGCCAGAACAAAACGCTGCGTGGAAGATGCTCAATCTCTGTCAGAACAGTTGAGCCGGTGGTTGTCATACCGGAAATTGTTTCAAACAATGCATCAACATAATTAGGTATTGTTCCGGTAAATACATAGGGTAAAGCGCCCAACAGTGCCAGCGTAAGCCACGCCGATGCCACCGCAAGATATCCCTCTCTGCGCCGCATCTGCTTATTATATATTCGGATTCGCGCGCCGATCAATCCCACTACCGCGCATATACACGCGCAAAGCAGAAAAAGAAGCCACTGGCTCTCTCCGAAATATAGTGCCACTGCCACCGGCATAAGCATAAAACCTGCCTCTACCAGCATAGTATTGCCCAAAACATTGGCTATCAATCGATAATTCATATTATTTCTCCAGTAAAAAAAGATGCACTGACTGCAAGCCAGCGCAAAAAGGCACAGGAACACTATCGTCCCTGCAACAACTCCTTCTCACGTCGGCGAGATTAGCTGACGGGTTCGGGTGAAGAAGTTCCCCTACCGCATAGGCGGATACACCCCAAAAACGGTTCTCCCGCTGTTCAAAAAAGAACATTAAACGTTTTACGGGCAAATTATACTCCCGCCATGAATTTCTGTCAAGCAAGCTCGTTTTTCCCATATTCTCTTCTTACATAATAATATTTTAACGAAACTTATTTTCGCATGAATTGTCGTTTATTTATCAATGTAAAACAAAAATTTCAATTTTCCCACAAATCATCAGATAATTCCAGTTTATCTTTTTGAAATGTTGTGCAAATCTTTTAACAATATTTTCTTGCGAATTTTGATAATTTTCTCTCATTTCAATAACTTTTCGCAAAAGATTGACATTATTAAAAAATATGGTATTCTATTTAAAATTACAATGTCTATATTGTTAGCCATATACAGTAATTGGTAAAAAGGAGTTGACCAACATTGAGTAGACTTGATATCAAGACCACCAGTCGTGCACAGACTGTGGTGGATAATCTATATCGCGATGTCGAGCGTCGCATTGCCGCCAGTCCCCCGGGTCTGTGTCCGGTGGATATGTCGCTGAGTTTTCTGCAGCTGTGCCATGCACAGTCCTGTGGTAAATGCGTGCCCTGCCGTATCGGTCTGGGACAGCTGACAAAACTGATTTCCAAGGTGCTGGACGGTACCGCCACAATGGAAACCATCAATATCATTGAAAAAACCGCACGCAGCATTGTCAACACTGCTGACTGCGCCATCGGCCGCGATGCCGCACGTCTGGTCGTGGACGGTCTGGAGGGTTTCCGTGATGACTACGAAGAGCACGTTCTGCACCATCGGTGCCTGGCCGGATTGCAGAATGCCGTACCCTGCGTGGCACTGTGCCCCGCAGGCGTGGATATCCCCGGCTACATGGCTTTGGTCGGTGAGGGACGCAATGCCGATGCGGTGCGTCTGATTCGTAAGGATAACCCCTTCCCCACTGCCTGCGCCTACATCTGTGAGCATCCCTGCGAGGCACGCTGCCGCCGTAATATGATCGATGACGCCATCAATATCCGAGGTCTGAAACGCTATGCGGTGGATCACGCCGGCGATGTGCCGCAGCCCGCCTGCGCCGAAAGCACCGGCAAGACCGTAGCCATTGTTGGCGGTGGCCCCAGCGGTTTGAGCTGCGCCTACTATTTGGCATTGATGGGTCACAAGGTCACTATCTTTGAAGAACGCAAAAAGCTGGGCGGTATGCTGCGCTACGGTATTCCCAATTACCGCTTCCCCCGCGAAAAACTGGATGCAGAAATCGAATCTATTCTCTCCCTCGGTATCGAGGCACGCACCGGTGTAACCGTCGGCAAGGAGATATGGATTGAAAAGCTGCAGCAGGATTACGACTGCGTATATATCGCCATCGGCGCCCATCAGGATAAAAAGGTTGGCATTCCCGGTGAAGACAGCCGCAACGTGATGTCTGCTGTTTCCCTGCTGCGCGCAATCGGTGACGATCATATGCCAAACTTCAAGGGCAAAAATGTGGTTGTCATCGGCGGCGGCAATGTGGCAATGGACGTCACCCGCAGTTCGATCCGACTGGGTGCCAAAAAAGTCACCTGCGTCTATCGTCGCCGTATTGAGGATATGACTGCCTTGCCCGATGAAATTACCGGCGCCATGGCAGAAGGTGCCGAGATGATGACGCTGGCCGCTCCCGTTCGCATCGAAAGTGATGAAAATGGCGTGGCAACCGCCCTTTGGGTACAGCCGCAGCTCATCGGCGAGGCCGATAAGTCCGGACGTCCCCGTCCCAACAAGGCTGATTTGGAAGAGGTACGTATACCCGCCGACATCGTTGTGGTGGCTATCGGTCAGGGTATCGAGATTCAAGGCTTCGAGCAGGCCGGTGTACCCATCAAGCGCGGCACATTTGTGGCAGGTCTGAGCGGTCAGGTGTCCGATATGGACAACGTATTCGCCGGCGGGGACTGCGTCACCGGCCCCGCTACCGCCATTCGCGCTATTGCCGCCGGCAAGGTAGCTGCCGCCAACATCGATGAGCATCTGGGATTCCATCACGAGATTGACGTGGATGTAGATATCCCCACGCCCAAGCTGAACAACCGTCCGCCCCATGGACGTATCAACACCACCGAACGCGAAGCCGGAGAACGCAAGTGCGATTTCGAAGATATCGAGTGCGGTCTGACCGAAGAAGGTGCCTGCACAGAGGCGTCCCGCTGCCTGCGCTGCGATCACTTCGGCTACGGAGTTTTCAGAGGAGGTCGAGTGGAAAAATGGTAACTCTGACAATTGACAAAAAAACAGTACGCGTACCGGAGGGTACCACCATTTTGGAGGCTGCTCGCTCTGCAAAGCTGGACATTCCCACGTTGTGCTATCTGAAAGAACTGAATGAGATCGGTGCCTGCCGTATCTGCATGGTAGAGGTAGAAGGTCATGAACGTCTTGTTCCCTCCTGCAACAACGTTGTGGCAGAAGGCATGGTGATACATACCAATTCTCCCCGTGTACGTGAGGCACGCCGCGTCAACCTTCGTCTTCTGCTCAGTCAGCACGACATACGTTGTACCAAATGTACTCGCAGCGGCAACTGCAAGC
>JAZLIB010000192.1:0-10056 GCA_045617185.1 Vescimonas sp. | reverse complement strand
CGATGGACGATGAGGAAGACCTCGACGTCACCGGCGGCCTCGTGCTCGACCTCAAGGGCAAGACGCTCACCCAGAGCGAGAACTTTGCAACCGATAAGCAGCTCATCGAGGTCAAGGTCGCTGCGCTGACCACGTTCGACTCGTTCGACAGTGTTGCTGACGTTGTCGGTCAAAATGAGACGATTGGCATTCAGTCCGTTGGCGAGATCAAGGCGACCGGCGAGGGCGTCAAGGCGATCCTCGTGACCAGCGGTGAATTCTACAACGGCAAGAACCTCAAGACCGAACTCGGTCTTACCACCGACCTTTGGTGCGGCGCGAAGATCACGTCTGTAACGGACGACGGCGTCTATGTGACCGGTCAGTACCCGGTCGGCGGCGCGGCTGTCGAAATGTTTGCCGGCGAGATCAATGCCGCCGAGGATGGCATCGACGTTGATGCCCTCAACAATATGCTCATCTCTGTCGAGGGCGGCACCATCACTGCCGGAGAAGACGGTATCGACATCGGCGTCACTATCGGCGATGTCAATGTATTCGTCAACGGCGGCACGATCAAGGCGACCAAGAAGGGCATCGACGTGAAAGGCGATGCCTACGTTGAGATCACCGCGGGCGACATCTCCGCCACCAACGGCAGCGCGCTTGTCCTCAGAGACGCCGCCGCGGAGCTTAACGTCACCGGCGGTACCTTCAAGGGCACCGGCAGGGTGGGGAGTCCCGGTCACGGCTTCTATTACATGGACGGCACGGTCCTCAGCATCACCGGCGGCACCTTCGAGAGCAACGACCTTGGTCGCGGTATGTACGTTGAGGCTACGACGCCCAGTCTGGGCTTCCTCAAGCTGGCAGACCTCGAAGGCGGCGGCAAGGCTGCTTCCGGCGCGGTCTTCTCCAGCATTGGTATCAAGTATAAAGCAGAAGACGAGTATGCCACTACGCTTAAATCGACCCGTGCGAACGTGCAGACGGGTGAGAGCACCTATCGCCAGTACAGGCTCGCCGATCTGTTTGAGCGCACCGACGGCCAGGACGACGTCCTGACGCTCAAGGACAGCACCGAGGGCGGCGCCATCGAGCTCGGCGGCGTCACGCTGCGCAATAGTACAGTAGTGAATGGTGGTAACGTCGCAGTGGACGATAGAGACTGCGTCACCGGCGGCGTCACGGCTCCTGATGCTGGCATGTACACCGCGAACTTCACCGTCATCCCCAGAACCCACTATGAGGTTATGGTGCTGCGCAGCAACGCCACGGTCGAAGAGACCGAGGGCAACACCAACAACCGCTACTATAATGGCGGTGGATTTGGTGGCGTCCTGCTCGTCAAGGCGGGCGAGGTTCCCACGCTGAAGCTCAAGGCCGCCGACGGCAAGCTCCTCAAGATCGTCGCCTATGAGGATCTGGCTGAGAACGGCTCCAATGCGCAGGGCACGGCTGTCGCCGGAACGACGGATGCCAACTTCGACAACTTTGAGGCGGCCTACGACTACGTCGGCGCTTACGCCAACCAGGCAGATACTACGTTCACCGCGAGCGCGATCGACGTGGATAAAGCGCTGTACGTCGAGTCCAGCGACAAGGTGACCGTCACCTACAAGGAGACCGCTCCCTACGTCAACGGCTCCGCGAAGTACCAGTTCGTCAACGCTGCGAACAGCAATGGTGCCTACGCTGATGCTCTCGCTGAGGTCGATATCGCGCCCAACGGCACCGTGGCTGTTGCCTCCGGCAACGCTGTGAAGTTCACCTTCACGCCCGACACCGACAAGGCGATCCACAAATTCAAGGTCGGCGAGACTGAGACTGCGCTGACTTATGGTTCGGGCGATGCTCTGCACACTCATGGTGCCGGCACCTACACGAATACGTTCTCTGCTGACACCACTCTGACGCTCGAGTACTGCGCACCCAACACCACCGCTCTGCAGTCCACCGCTTCCGTCTACGTCGGCGATACCGTGGACGTCAAGAACGGCGACGCACACTGGAGCGGCGCATTCACCAGCGACAATACGAGCGTTGCAACTGTCGATGCCAACGGCATCGTGACCGGCGTTGCGGCCGGTACGGCTACCATCAGCCTGGAAGGCGGCAACACCTGCACGGTCACCGTCAAGACCCGCTCCTCCGGCGGCTTCGTCGGCGGCGGCGGTGGCGGCGCTTCCATGACCTATCCCGTCAAGGTCCCCAGCGGCGTTTCCATCACCACGGACAAAACCAACGCTTCCGCTGACGCGAAGGTCACGCTGACTGTCAAGAACGGTCAGGGCACGCCTGTTGTCACCGACAAAAACGGCAAGGTCGTCGCGCTGACCAAGGTCAACGACACCACCTATACCTTCAAGATGCCCGCAAGCACGGTCACCGTCACGTTTGCCGAGGAAGCTCCCGTCACGGGCACGACCTATGACAAGTGCGACAAGGGCGAAGTGTGCGTCCTGAACGACTACAACGACGTTAACGCCGAGAAGTGGTACCACGACGGCATCCACTTCTGCCTTGACAACGGCATGATGAACGGCGTCGGCGACGGCAAGTTCGCTCCCTCTGCTTCCACCACCCGCGCCATGATCTGGACGATCCTCGGCCGTCTGAACGGTGAGACCATCACCGGTTCTGACTGGGCAAGCGTCGCTCAGGCATGGGCTGTCAAGGCCGGTGTCTCCGACGGCACCAACCCGAACGGTAACGTTACCCGCGAGCAGCTCGCCGCGATGCTCTATCGCTACGCCGCTGCCAAGGGCTACGACGTGACCGCCTCCGGCGACCTCACCGCGTTCGCTGACAACACTTCCGTCAGCGCTTACGCTGTCGAGGCGATGCAGTGGGCTGTCGGCGCCGGCATCATCAACGGCGATAACGACAACCTCAAGCCGACCTCCGGCGCTACCCGCGCTGAAGTCGCGACCATGCTGATGCGCTTCTGCGAGACTGTGATGAAGTAATTCACACCAAGCAAAAATCTCTAACAAAACGGGAAAGGGAGCTTCGGCTCCCTTTCTCATCCAAGCCCGTCCAATGATCGGCGGGTTTGGATGAGAAATACGCAACGAAACGAAAATACGGTTTCTGGGTGGGTATTATGAGTGATTGCACTTTAGCGGAATATTGCACCATATATAACCGACCGGAGCTGCTGCAGGAATGGGATAAAGAGAAAAACGGGATTTTTACTGCGGATACAGAGCGTCCTCACAGTCGAAAGCGAGTCTGTTGGTCTTGCAAAAACGGCCACAGATGGACTGCATCCATCAGAAGTCGCATAGACGGCAGAACCGGCTGCCCTGTCTGTGCGGGGAAAGCGGTTCAATCAGGCGAAAACGATCTTGCGACACTCTATCCCGACCTTGCCGCACAGTGGCATCCGACGAAAAACGGTCAGCTTTTGCCCAACATGGTTCGGCCTACAGCAATACGGTCGATACGGTCTACAATGGATTTTGGGACGAAGAAGTTGCAAATCTCCTTGGGCATGATGAAAATGAGTTCGGATTCTTATTTAGTGCGCCAAGCGGTGGTGGACCTGTTACATACGGTATTGCCAACCAACGAGGATTGATTTGCTTAGGACAACTTCAGATTCAGGATAGCGCACAAACTGTGCTGGATTTCTTTCACTTTGACGCAGAACCGATCCCCGGCCATATCAACTGGGAACTTGACGATGGCAGAACGCTCTACTACCAGTGTACAGATTCTGATAACTTCTCTTTTACGTACACAGAAAATCACGGCAGTACATCGATTTCTGCCCGCTGTGAGGTAAGAGAGGGTGTCTTGTACAATGTTAACATTGATTTGAAATAATGCATAACGGAAGGGACTCTGACGGACTCGGTAGCAACGGAGTGGGCTGTTAGGAGTTCACAAGTTTACTTGACATAGCAGCGGAATGTGTATTATGGAGTGCCACACGTAGCTGCTCGGATGGGGTAGTTGAATCTTGACAAAGGCGAATTCCGAACAGCATTCCGAACGGCACGAAATCAAATTCGTATTTCGATTCAAATAGTTGCAAAAATAGACTGAAATCTTGCAATTTCAGTCTATTTCGTGGAAAAATAATCATATATTGATAGAACTTCCTCCTGTGGTTTCAAATGCGAGGGTGCGGTTGCAAATGGACACCTACGGTTTCAAATCCGGGGGGAAGGGTATCAAGGTGTATTTCGCAGTGAAAAGCAAACCCCACTTTTGAAAGATTGAACTGAAATTTATCTCTACGAACTGGGATGTGCCAGTTTGCATCAATTTTTATTATTTCACCGCAATGTTGGCCGTGGTATGTATGATTCTTTGAGTATAATAGCCTGTCCAAGTTTTCAAATCCTCCGCAATGAGGACAGCGAAAATGCTTTTTATCAACCCCCCAACATATCCCGCGAGTGGAATTACCGCAAGAAAAAACAATGGTTTGTATCACTGATTGATAGAACTGCGCCCACATTTGCTCGTGGGTTGCAGTTCTATCAATACCCTCCATGGTGGCACCGGGCTACGCGAAATGAGCGGCATTGCTCAAGCGGTTTAGACCTCCTGAAATAATAGTCGCATCGTTGATGCGCCAAATCTATTATTACAGGTTGGGCTCTGTCGCGGCAAGGATAGGCTCTTTCCCCGTTAGGGGTGGGCTAAAATCCCGTGCAGAGGTGGCTCCACCGCGATTTTTACATGAATAAATAAATACCAGGAGATCTTTGCAAAACTCACTATGTACAACTTCTGCGAAGTGATTACTCAGTCCGTAGTCATTCAGCAGGGGCAGAGAAAGTATGCCTATAAGGTCAATTTCTCTGCCGCAGCACATATTTGCTTACAATTCTTTCTCGGTAAAGTCCGTCTACCTGATGTTGAAGCTTTGCTTATGAGATTCATTTCACCTATCCGACCAGAACGAAAAGACACTCGTAAGCTCACGCAGAAAACTTCTGCCAGCTTCGCTTATAGAGTAGCATAGTTTCTCAATTTTGAATAGCATTTTTCAAGCGGATTTCTTCTATCCGCTTTTTTGCCATGCTTATTTTTGCAAAAGCACAGCGTGCAGCGCCTTTTTCAGGCACCACACGCTGTGCTTCCTATTTTGTTGCTTGTCGCTCGGTCGTTAACTTAATGACATTGCGCTATCGCGGCGACTTTTTTCTTTTGTCAAGATAGTCTTCGTTTTAAAACAAAATGCGTATAACAAGATTAGAATGAAAATTTTATACACTAAACAGTTTTCTTTTTTCAGGATTTTCACTTCTGTCAAGAAAAATCCGGCATCGGCATAAGGTTCAAGAGAAAGGAGGGACGGTAGCATGAATCATGCAAGATTAAATGAGATTGAAAATGATCGCAGGATTACCCGTGAGACCGACGGCGAGTTTCTGTACGAATATCAGAAAACACTGCTGCTGTCCCTTGTGGAATCCAGAAGGCTTACGGAAATGCAGTATCGCTATGCCGAGGAAAAACTGCGGCAGCAGCAATATGAATTTGAGAAGCAGCATTCCGCACATTCGCAAAACAGCGCGTGATGTGCGAGACTATCCCTGGAGGTGATACAATTGATCAAAGTTGCAAGTTACTGCCGTGTATCCACCGACAAAGAGGATCAGGCGAACTCCTTCGAAGCCCAGCAGCGGTACTTCAAAGAGTACATCGACCGCCAGCCGGATTGGGAGCTGTACGAGGTCTATGCCGACGAGGGTATCACGGGGACTTCCACCAAGAAGCGTACCCAGTTCAACCGCATGATCAATGATGCTCGCATGGGAAAATTCAAGCTGATTATCACCAAAGAAGTTAGCCGGTTTTCCCGAAACATCCTCGATACCATTTCCTATACCCGTGAGCTGAAATACCTCGGCGTGGGCGTACTGTTTATGAACGACGGCATCAGCACACTGGAGCCAGACGCGGAACTGCGTCTGTCCATTATGGGCAGTATTGCGCAGGAAGAGAGCCGCAAGACGTCTTCCCGTGTGAAGTGGGGTCAAACTCGGCAGATGGAGAGGGGAGTGGTGTTCGGTACATCCATGCTGGGCTATGATGTAAATGATGGACGCTTGACAGTCAATCCCGAGGGTGCAGAGGTCGTCAAACTGATTTTTCATAAGTATGGCGTGGAGAAGAAAGGCACAACGGTCATTGCCCGGGAGCTGCGGGAAGCCGGATACAAGACCTACAACGGCAATACGAACTGGTCGAACAGCCATATCGTGAAGATTCTCAAAAACGAGAAATATGTAGGTGATTTGGTACAGAAAAAGACCTTCACGCCTGACTATCTGACCCATGATAAGAAATACAACCATGGTGAGGAAGAAATGGTTTGTCTGACGGATCACCATGAACCCATTATCAGTCGTGAACTGTGGAATACAGTGCAGGCAGAGCTTCAAAAGCGCAACCGCAACGGTGAACTGGGAGCCGGTCATTCCAACCGGTATGTATTTTCCGGGAAAATTAAGTGCGGCGAATGTGGTGCCAGTTTTGTTTCCAGAAAGAAATACCGCCAGGACGGCAGTTTTTATAAACGCTGGGGCTGTTTCACTGCAACAAACGAAGGTGCAAAGCGTTTTGACACGCAGGGGAATGAGATCGGCTGCGACATCGGCAGATTGATTCGGGATGATACTGCGATGGACATTCTGAAAGGAAGCGTACAGAGCCTGCAGATGGACACCGACTGGGTCATCCGTAATGTGACCGCATTGGCGATGGAAGCCATTCAGCTCGGCGAGACCGGCAGTACGGACACGGAAGAAAAGCTCCGGTATGAGATTGAGAAGATTACAAAGAAGAAGGCAGATGTCCTTGACGCCTTCTTTTCTAAGACCATCACTAAGGCTGAAATGCATCTCATGAATGAAAAGTATGACGGTCAGCTTGCAGACTTGCAGGATCGTTTACAAGCCGTCATGCAGAAGGAGAATCTGCGCTACGATACCGAGCAGCTTGCGGAAGACATTCGCAGGGAGGTCACTGCGATCGTCCGCGGCGAGACGGATAGCGAAGTGTTCTATAAGAACATTCTTAATCACATGACGGTTTTTAAGGACAACAGGGTGGAAGTTCGCCTGAATCTGCTGCCGCAGAAGTGGGTGTTCGTACTTGAGAAGCTCCAGAATACACAACGAAATGCAAAAACGGAAAACTCTGAAGAAAGCGCGTGAGATTTCAAGGATTCTTCTTGCACTATGTAAGAACTCTGTGTATAATCATAATTAAGCAAAGACAACTTGTAAATCAAGCTTTCAGCGGAGGATGATTCCTTCCTGAAACCGCACATTTGCAGAAATCACCTCCGCGTGGAAAAATAGCAGCGGGGGTGATTTTTATGAAAGGCAAAAACGTATCGGAAAGGACGGAAAACGAAGTGTCCCAGCAAAAATACGATGTATCCCCCAAAACGGTCAAAAAAGTGCGCCCGCAAACGCCCTGTTTGCAAGGGTTTCCAGACACGGTACATTATGACTCCTCGGTTCCGATGTCGGTCAGAAGACCTTTCAGCTCGGGGTAGGGCATGGAAAAACGCTGGGAAAGATAGCGCAGCGACGCGCCGAGCTCGCCGTCGGGGCCACCGTACTGCGTGATGATCACCGCAGCCAGCTTGGGGTTGGGTGTGGCGATCTTGACAGGGTACTGCAATTTCTTCTCATAGATAAACATTACTGGTTCGCCTCCAAATCCCACGGCCACGGGTTATTCAGCCATTTGAAGCTGCCGGGCGTGATGTCGGTCTGCTGCAGCGGGCCGTACATTTCCTCATACTTTTCGCGTCCCTCACGGCCGAGCTTGATATACGCCCAGTAGAGGTTGAGCACTTCCTTGTCGTTCGCGTGTGTCGTGAGATAAAGGCCAAGCTCGTCAATGGCGAAATCCAGCGCCATCAGCTCGGACAGCGCGGTGTTCTTCGCCGGAAAACGGGACTTGAGCACCTTGTGGAAGGGGAGATTTAACTCAGGGAACAGCGTACCTGCGTTCATGGCGTCCTGCTGGGAATAACGCGGGGGGTTGTTCTCCTGCATGGGAACATAGGGAAAAACGAGCGGCGCACAGTAGCCGGGCAAACTGCCGCAGCCGGTTGCGCAGTCGGTGTCCCGATTCGCGGCGGTATCCATACTGCCGGCAGTATTCATGCCGCCGTTTTTGTCGGTTCTATCGGTTCTTACTGTTTCCAAGGGAAAGCCTCCTTGACGATCATTGAGCGTTTCGCTCAACTCATCCTATGCAGCGCGGGGAAATTTGGGAAGTCCCAGTTCGTCTTCTTGTTGATTTTTGAAATCTGTTAATTTTTAGTACTAAAGGCTCCCTATTGGGAGTCTTTTTTATTATGCACCTAACAAGACACCAAACCCTTGAAATCAGTGTATTTCAAGGGTGTTTTGCTGATGTGTTGATAAATAAAGGCGTTTCAAAAGGCGTAGTTTTGAAGATGTTTAAGACCAAAAACATTGACAAAAGCTATGATATAATTTGAATATCAAGCCTTTTGGATACCTGCCCATTTGTGGGTGGGTATCCTTTCCTTTTCTACGGAGAAATCATTGACAAATACAATATGATATTTTCAGAATAATAATTTTGAAAATAGTGTAAGATTTTAGCTCAAAAGTTGTGTATATAGGTGAAAGGAGAAAATTGAAAGTGGGGTGAAAACAATGGATGACACAAGTATAATCCAGTTATACTGGGATAGGAACGAACAGGCAATTTCTTCAACATCTGAAAAGTATGGGAACTACTGTACAACTATTGCAAAGAACATATTAGGGAATAATGAAGATGCAGAGGAGTGTGTAAACGACACTTATCTAAACGCTTGGAACGCTATGCCACCACATAGGCCACAGGTGTTATCAGCATTCTTGGGAAAAATTACAAGGAATCTATCTTTGAACAGATATAAGCTGAATAACGCTGATAAGCGTGGTGGGGGTGAATTGCCTGTTATTTTGGATGAACTTGCAGAGATTGTATCTGGAAACGATGATGTAGAACAGGAAGTAGACAGAAAAGAGTTATCTAAAGCAATCAATGATTTTCTGAGTACACTTCCGAATGACAAGAGAAATATATTTGTATGTAGATACTGGTTTTCAGAGAGCGTGACAGATATTGCAAAGCATAATCACATAACTGAGAATAATGTATCTGTTCAGTTGAGCAGAACACGCGTAAAATTGCATGATTATCTTTTAGAAAGGGGATTTGAGCTATGAGAAAAGAAGCTATGTTTGAGGTCTTGGGCGACCTCGATGAGAGTTACATCAAAGATGCCCACAACACTGTACCAGTCAAAGTAAAGAAACCTGTATGGGTAAAATGGGGCTCTATGGCGGCTTGCCTGTGCCTTGTGATGGTGTGTGCTGTTCTGCCTATGACGAACAATGATACACCTATGCCTTCGCAGGAGGAACTTCCACCCGTCATTGACGAGGGCCCTGCTGGTATGACTATGCCAGAGATGGTGGGGATTGTTGAGGTCAATGGTGTTGAGTATGTTGTTTATGGCAATAAAGACAAGGATATTTTACAGAACTATGGTATCCCTACTGAACTGACCGAGGATTTAGCAGGTAAGCATGTGTGTTACTTGGAAATTAGCGATAATCGTTTTGTTCCTACTGAAAAGGCAGACATTTCCGAAGAAAACGACATTGAACTCTATGAGTATGCTCCCGAACCTAATGAGAGTGTATATGTCATGTGCAGGTCTGGAGAATACTTCGCTGTGGTTCGTAAGTGAAATTTCAGTTCGATGAACTAAATAGAACACACTATCCGAAAGGAGCAAGGTTGAAAAATGCCTTGCTCTTTTAATTATCAGAAATGCTATTTGTGTCAACGATAAATCAGAGCCTCAAGGATATAATCTTTGAGGTTCTTTTTATACTTAAAGTGTTGAATGCGTTTTGCGGAGTGTTGATGGTTAGCAATCATTGATTTTCAAAAATAAGACCAAAAGGGTTTAATTCAGAAGTTGACCACGGTCAGTTAGAATTGAGTAAGGGCAATTTCTGTAAATTAAAAATTCTTGTTATCAACACAAATTAGAACTGGGAGTTT
>JAZLIB010000191.1:0-4453 GCA_045617185.1 Vescimonas sp. | reverse complement strand
ACTACAGCGTGGTGAGCATGCCTATCGCTGCGAAAACGGACATAGTTTCGATATTGCCAAAGAGGGCCATACACACCTGCTGCCGGTTAATCGCAAGAACTCCAAGATGCCCGGTGATGATAAGGGCATGGCGAACGCTCGCTCCGCTTTTTTGTCAAAGGATTACTATGCGCCGCTACGTAACGCCCTATGTGATATAGCTCTGTCACTGTGCGGTGACTCCCCCAATATGCTGGATACCGGCTGCGGCGAGGGTTATTATACAAGCGGCGTCTATCGCGCGCTCTTGCAGGCTGGAAAACATCCGCTGATGGTCGGTACGGATATATCCAAATTTATTCTGCGTCTGGCGGCTAAGCGGGAAAAGGCAATTGAATTTGCTGTGGCCTCCTCCTATCATCTGCCTATCGCTGATGATAGCATTGACTTTTTACTGAACTGCTTTTCCCCTCTTGCCTTAGAAGAATTTAACCGCATTTTGCGCAAGGACGGTCATTTTGTCTATGTCGTTCCCTCGGAGAAACATCTTTGGGAACTCAAGGAGGTACTCTACGACCATCCCTACCCCAACGAGGTGAAGGAAACACCTTATGACGGTTTTCGATATGTAGAGATTCGCCATGTAGAGGAAATGATCACATTGGAGAGTCAGGAGGATATCCACGCATTATTCCAGATGACTCCCTACTATTGGAAGACCCCGAAAAGCGGTTGTCAGCGTCTTGCGCAATTGCATACATTGACGACACGTATCTCTTTTGATATTCATGTGTTTGAAAAACTGTAAAAGGAGGCAGAGCCACGAAGCGCTGCGTTTTATTTGCAAGTCTGGCGCAGCGGCACATAGACTACGATGTGCCATTTATAGATGCTGATAAAGAACTGCAGTTTCGTATGTTTGCCCGACAACATATTACTGAATAAATAAACTCCCCACACAATGTGCGGGGAGTTTGCTTATTATTTTGCGGATAGTTCCACAGCATGACGTACAAAACTCATGGCTGGTACGGCCTGCGGCAGTTTCATACGGAATACCATCTGTGGTGTCTTAGGTTCTGCCAACGGTTCTCCGTCAACATCTGTCATCATAGGGACTGTAATGGAAAAAGGCTTTACATCAGGGCCGACAATTTCCACCGTGTCACCTGCTGCAAATTTATTGCGCAGTGACAATGTAGCATTACCTTCTGCATCGCAGTCCGTCACTACGGCACAAATCTGCCATTCACGGATATAGCGGGAATTTTCATAGTACTGACCGGGCTGCCCGTAGAAAAATCCAGTAGCATAATGGCGATGGCTTACATGCTCCACTTCATCGCGCCATATAGGATCAATGTCGCGTCCCGCCGCCACATCATCCAGCACATGGCGATAGGCGCCGGTAACAATGGCGGAATAGTAGGCGGACTTAGCGCGACCCTCAATTTTCAGGCAGTCCACACCGGCGTCCATTAAATCGTCCAGATGGTCGATCATACACATATCACGGGAATTCATGATATAAGTGCCCTTTTCATCCTCAAACACCGGGAAATATTCGCCCGGTCGCTTTTCCTCCATCAGCGCATACTGATAGCGGCAAGGCTGCGCACAGGCACCGCGATTGCTGTCGCGTCCGGTCATATAGTTAGATAAAAGGCAACGTCCGGAATAGGATACGCACATAGCGCCGTGGGCAAAGGTTTCGATTTCCAATTCCTTGGGTACACGGGCACGAATCTCGCGGATCTCATCCAGACTCAGTTCACGAGCCAATACTACACGCTGTGCACCTAAATCGTACCATGCACTGGCGCAGGCATAGTTGGCAATGGACTGCTGGGTGCTGACATGACGCTGGCAATGAGGAGCATACTTCCCTGCCAGCGTAAACGCACCTAAATCAGCCAAAATCAACGCGTCGACTCCTGCATCGTCCAAGCGTTCCAAATGAGCGGGCAGGCAATCCACTTCGTTGTTGCGAGGCATGGTATTGACAGTCACATGGACTTTCACGCCATGGTCATGAGCAAATCGTACCGCCCGAGGCAATTCTTCGTCATTAAAGTTACCGGCAAAGGACCGCATGCCAAACGATGTGCCTGCCAGATATACTGCGTCAGCACCGTATAAAACGGCCATCTTCAGTTTTTCCATGTCTCCTGCCGGAGATAGTAATTCAGGTTTCTTTCTTTCTATCATATCAGCCAACCATATTTTGTACATAGTTATGTTCCGCCAATGTCCTGCTGAAAACATGACGATTGGGTGTGCCGAATTCCCCGTTAACATCCAATACGTAGAAGTAGTAGTCTGTACTTTCAGGCCGCAATGCTGCTTTGATGGATGCAAGACCCGGGTTAGCAATAGGCGTAGGCGGCAATCCCTGATTCTTATACAGATTATAGGGGCTATCCAGCGTTTCGTAATCCTCCTGAGTGATCTCGTGACCCGCTGCATAAACCAGAGATGCATCGATCTGCAGCAAATGGGCAGTTTCACCACTGTGATTCAAACGGTTATAAATAACAGAAGCAATCGTTGCGCGGTCAGTACCGTCAGTTTCCTTTTCAATCAGAGATGCGATGGTAGTGATCTCTTTCAGGTCCTTGTCTTTAAGCAGTTCAGCCATATCCTCGTCTTCAATCACTCGACTGTTGAAGTTGTCAAGCAGGCGGCTTAACGCACTGGTAGCCTCTTCCTTTGCATAAAAATCATAAGTATCCGGGAACAAGTAACCCTCCAGACGGCTGATATTACCCAGATTCGTATTGTCAACAAAGCTATAATCCTCAAACACATAGTTCTTGGCGGCTTCTGTCAGATTTTCAACAGTAGATACATTACTCTTGGCCAGCAATTCGATGATCTGCTGCACGGTATAGCCCTCGGGAATGGTAACCGTTACTGTCGCTGATGCACCAGCGCCCATCTGCATGGTCTGCTCAAGGCAATGATAGTCCATGTCGGTATCGAGCGTATAAATACCGGAATCCACCTTGCGTTCAGTGTGGCTCACTGTACCGTACAGTTTAAATAAGAGCTTTGAATTGATAATGCCGGCAGATTTCAACTTGCTGGCAATTTCACTCAAACCGTCATTCTCGCTGATTTCGACCTCTGCAGACAAAGGTTTCTTATTCAATGCGCAGACTTCATTCACTGCCAGCCAGCCAATTTCGGCCAAAAGACAAGATGCCAGTACAACGCATATGATGTAAATCATATGTGGAGACAGTTTACTTCCCTTTCCCTTTCCCTTTTTGGCGATTTTCTGTTCGCCTTTACGCACTTTCTCCGCACTCCATTTTGCGGTTTCACTTAATTTCTTCTTTGGCATAGTCACTCTTCCTTCCGGATATATTTCGCTTTATCACCTAACAGATGCGAACAAAGTACATTCGCAGATTACCAAGCATAAAATAGTGCAGTAATATATGTGAGGTGACAATTATGTGCTTTCAGAACAATATCTACATCTGGCTTATTATCTTACTGTTAATCTTCAGTTGTTGCAGTAACAATGATTGCTGCAACGAACACGGCAGCGGTGATTCCTGCTGCACATACTGACACATAGAATAAGCGTAGTTCTCCGCGTCCTGATTATTCTGCTCATTACAACGTAAGCAAGTCGGATAGCTTATCAAGTACTTCCTCGTGAATATCTTCAATAGTACGTACAGATCCATCTCTGCTGCAGTCGATCTTCGTCCAGCCACAATGGTCCACCACAAAGGCAGCATTTTCACGGCAGGCACGCAGATAACTCTCATCCTGTTCATGGATATCAGCCTTTGTATTGGTATTTTGTTCGCGCTTACGCATCATTCGGCCCGACAGTTCTGTCGGCAAATCCAGATAGAGCACCCGCGTCGGCTCAGGCAAACCTAACAGATGGTATTCGAAGTCAAACAACCAATCCAAAAACTTTTCGCGTTCTGCAATAGGTAACTTGGAAGTCTGATGCACAGCATTAGATGTTGTATAACGATCGGCCACCAATAAACCGCCGGACTCGTAAAATGCGCCCCAGTCCTGCTTATAGGAAGCATATCTGTCAACGGCATAAAAACTGGCCGCCGCATAGGCGTTTACGTCATCGGGATGTGAGCCGAACGCACCGTTTAAATACAAGCGTACTAAAGCAGAAGATTCTTCCCGATACCGAGGAAAATCCAATTTTTTATACGGAATACCGCGCTTATCCAGTTCCTGACACAACAAAGCCGTTTGTGTCGCTTTGCCGGAACCGTCCGTTCCTTCAAAAATAATCAACTTTCCGCTCATGGAATTTCTTCCCCTTTTCCAAACATATCAAATCAATTTATTTTACCACAGTATATTCCTTTTGTCCACAAAAAGCGACGCGCGGCCGATAAAAGCCGCGCGTCGTATGGAGTAATCAAACAACTTTCGCCCGTTTCTTTTCTTCATAAATCGTGTTCAGCACATAGAGGACCACACC
>JAZLIB010000190.1:0-7455 GCA_045617185.1 Vescimonas sp. | reverse complement strand
CAGTTCTTGTTATGCTTGTGTGCCACATGGCCGCAGTAATAACCGCTGTCATAAGCAGGAGGCGCATCGTAGCACGCATCGGTATGCACATGTTCCGTCTTGCCGCAGGTAAGCTGACGCTCAGTCACAGCAGGGACAGTGCGATAGCAATCGCCGCCGTGTGTGTGCTCCTCCTGTTCGCAGATCAGAACTCTCTCTGTTTCCATGCAGTCAGCGGTGTGCTGATGGTTTTCATCCTCTTCCAAACCGCAGACGCATCGCTCGACCTCTTCATAGCAGGCATCTGTATGGGTATGCTCGGGCTTGGTGCAGACGAGTTCCTGCTTTTCGGCCAGCGTCTCCACCTGCGAGTAGCAGGCATCTGTGTGGGTATGCTCCTTCATGTCGCATACCAGACCACGTTCCCATGTAACAGCCGGCAAAATCAGCGCATACGTGGTGCAGAACACCACTACCGCTGCCATTACGGTAATGACCTTGTGCCAGCGCCGTGTCCGACGGTGTTCTTTATTCAGTTTTTCCGCTGTTTGGAAAAAACCTTTTTCCACAAGGACATCCCCTTTCAGATTATTCAGTCAACAAGGCTTATCGTTTTCAACGGCCAGACACGCAGTACGATTCGGCCCACCACATCTTCCTCTGCGATGCAGCCCACGCTTTTACTGCGGCTGTCAATCGATGTGGCACGATGGTCGCCCATTACAAAAATAGAGTTATCCGGCACCTGATACGGTAGTATAAGATCACACTCACCAAATGCCTTTTCTACCAGATACGGCTCGTCCAGCAACTGACTGTTGACATAGACATTACCGTCATCATCTATATCCACCCATTCACCGGCGGTAGCAATACATCTCTTTACCAGCAGTTTACTGCCGTAGTACACGCCAACGACATCGCCGTGTTCAAAATGCGAACCCTTAACAGATACTACCACCTGCCCTTCGCTGAGCGTAGGTGTCATGGATGAGCCGTAGATGCGCAATACCGGCATCCACAGCACTGCTGCCAACACAGCAAGAGCCGCCACAACAACGAGTGTATAGGCTGTGCTGCGCAGCACTCTTTTATATCTTCTTTTATGCTTTTCGCGATGCAGCTCGTTTTCCAGTTGTTCTATATTGAGCTGCCCCTCGAATTTCGCCTTATGCTTCATATTCGTTCTCAATTTCTGCCAGCATATCATCCAAACCGCCGCGATCATCGAAAAAGCCCTGTATGCGCTGGTTAATCACTTCCCAATATGTATCGGCTGCCTTTATTTCGCTTTGGCACTTCTCCTCCGTCTGTGCGCGTATGGCTGCACATTCGGCAAGACATTCTTCTTTCATCTTCCGGCATTCTTCCTCTTGGAGATCATACCTTTGCTTAACATTATCCAGATACTGTGCTGCCGCTTCCTGCGCTGCAGTAAATACACCGTTGAGTCTCAACGCTGCCTCTGCAATTGAGCCTGCTTCTTTCACCTCAATTGTCCGGTTTTCCAGTCTGGCATTGGCTTCATCCAGCTGCACCCGCAGACGTTCTGTTTCCTTGGTTTGCGCGATCAGCAGCTCCAGCAATTCAACTCGGCTCAGTTTTTTCAGATCACGATCTGTCATTCCATTAGCTTCCCTTTATCTTCACACATAATGTTTTCCTATGAAATATTAAGCAAAAAGTCGTACCGTGTCAAGTATAGCAGTGCAAATAAACACCAGATAAACCAAAAAAATGAATTTTGGGGAAAGTTCGTCTTTTTTTGGGGTTCTTTGTAGAAGTTTTTTTAACGATATAAAGTCGCCAGAGTATCCTCTCCCCAGCTGTATTGTACCATGTATTCTCCGTGGAAGGCATTCAATGCAGCAATATTTCCCTTATCATACTCATAGAGATCACACGTAAATTTCGTGGTGTCTACTGCGTAACTGTTATATCTGCGCACTAAAATCTCGCCAATACCGACCGCCCGCAAACTATCCTGCAAATCTCGGATAATATTTGTTAGGTATGCCTGCTTGCCGTGGTCATAGACGCTGTCACCGAAAAGGACAGCAAACATTTCTTTGCGAGATACAGCGCAGCCCTGTCGATCCACCAGATAGGCCAGCATTTCCTTGGCCTTGCTGCGGCCGAAATGCACGATCCCTCCATGGACAAATACTTCAAACGAGCCAAATGTTCTGATGTGTACATAGGATTTTGTTTCTTCGATGGGGTGCAGCAGATTGTCCAGTGCATGGCGCACCTTTGCCGCACTCACCGGTTTGAGCAGATAACCACTGGTTTGCATATTACAGGCATCTACCGCGTACTCACTATATCCGGTGGTAAAAACCAGATTCACCTTTGGGCTTGTCTTCTTCAAGTGTTTCGCCACATCAAGGCCCGTAATACCACGCATCTGAATATCCAGAAATGCCACATCGACGGGAGCATTTTCTTCGGCCCATGCCATTGCCTCCTCCGGATTACGAAAACCGTAGGGTTCCGTATCCGGGGCAGCCTCCTTGAGGGCATCTATCATCATTTCCAATGCGTTGCGCTCATCGTCCAGCACTAATATCTTCATCGAAATCAATCTCCCCTTTCGTTCGGTAAGGTTATAGTAACCTTTGTTCCTTTTCCCGGCACGCTTTCTACAGTCATTTCACCACCGCACATTTGCTGCAGGCGATAACGTACATTTTCCAAGCCAATGTGCTGGCGGGAATCGTCATGATGGGTTGACGTGGTGTCAAATCCAACGCCGTCATCTTCAATAATAATATAGACGACCTCGTCCTGACGGTAGGTGGTCAGCCGCACCGTTCCTCCACCGGCCTTGTTGCATATACCATGCTTCACCGCATTTTCCAACAGCGGCTGCACGCTCAGAATCGGAACGGCAAAATCTGTCACCTGAACATCGTATTCGATATTCAGATCCTCTTCAAAACGCATTTTCTCAAAATTCAGATATGTCTGACAATGTTCCAGTTCTCTTGTGAACGGAACATTTTTCTGACATTTCAGAGAGTCCAGATTCACGCGCAGATAATCGGAAAAGTCCACGATCGCCTGCCGCGCTGCCTTGGGGTCTTTTTCGCAGATATTGGCAATAGATGTCAGCGTGTTATAGAGAAAATGCGGCTGGATCTGAGACACCATCAACTGTACTCTGCTCTGCGTCAGTTCCTGATCCTGCTGCATCAGTATTTTACTGCGCTGCATATAAATATTGTTATATACAATCACAAGAGAAATCAGCAAGGAAACACCGGTTGCTGCCACGCCATAGTGCAAAAACTGCAATGGCAGGGCAACAAGTGGTGCCAGACAATACGTTGACAAAGAAACCTTTTCGCGTGCCGTCAGTCTTTGGGATTTCAGGATAACTCCCTGATTCATCACAAGCACAATAATCGGATAGGACTGAAACAGAGCATATAGCGGACCTCGCACATAAATGCGATTCACAACACTAAACGGCAAGCCCCACGGCAGAGTGACTAAAAACGCAGCGGAAAACAGTATTCCCAACACAAAAACCGACTTGTAAGCAATGCGCAGCCACTTATGATGTATGCCGATAAATTCGCGCAGATACCGCGTAAATGTCATCGTGGCTATATAGCCGATAAGCATTTCTGAAATATCCGCTATGTATTGCAGGGCGCTTGGCGCTCTTGCCTCCAATGTGACCCAACCCAGCAGGTCCATGATAATAAAGCCGAAGGTATACCATGTCAACCACACGAAAATACGCATGGTCGCATCTCTTTCCTCTTCTCTCATGCAGTTGATGGCAATCAACACCGCCACCGTGGCACACACTGCATCTGCAGCAATACTGGTCGCGGTCGATGTATCTTTGCTTAAAGATGCATATACCAGTGTGAGCAACAGTAATAAAATCAACAGTATGACAAGAAAAAACGTACGTCTTGCGCTGATGCTGCGCAGAATTTTCTGAAACTTTTCCATGGTAGGCTCTCCTGAATTGTCTGCCTTGCGGCCATAACAGTATATTATAGGAGTCGGACACCTTCTCCGACAATTTTATATATAATTTTGTATATTATTAAGTATATAGTAGACTGCAAATATGTCAAGTGCAGACCGCAGTAATTACCGGCAAATACTGCCATTATTTTATAGACCCCGCGGTAACGATATAAAATCACGACCTTTCCTAAGAGTGGTGACATGGCGGGCGGTTGTTTACTATGCGCCGGGCAAGCCGGCACATAGCATACAGAATCAACAGCAAAAAAGCTGACACAAATATGTGTCAGCTTTTTGATTAAATCAGATACGGCACGGTAAACACCGATACATTGCGGTAATGTTTCAGCTTCTTCTGCAAGCGCTGCGTGGTCTGATTGTGCAGCAGCTTTTTGAATGGATTTTTCACCACCAGAGCGCTCATCATCACCGTCAGATTCTGCTGTTCGTGCAGTGCTTCAGCCTCCTGCTCAATGTGACGCAGCAGCACCTCATTGGTGTTGCGGTAGGCGGTCAACTCATAGATAAACTTCACATCCAGGCCTATCGCCTCAATCTTTTCTTTCAGTTCCAGTGCTTTTCCCTCATCGTTTCCCACATGGTAGAGTTCCACCTCCGCAAAACCACAGCTCATGGCACTGTGCAGAGTCTTGATAAAGGAACGGTTCAAACTCTGTACCGGCAAGATCACCTTGCCCGGTTTCACATGCTCCAACACACGATTTGCTTCCTCTATAGAGGAAATACGCAGGTCATTGGCCACATCGGTATAGTGTTTTTTAATCGCCAGCATCACCACGACCAGCAGGGTAATACATACCAGCGTCACCCATGCCCCGGAGGTAAACTTCATGATAACGATAATAACCAGCGTTGCACCGGTAATCAGCGTACCGAGGCCGTTGACGGCCGCTTTGAACTGCCAGTTCTTGCCCTTTTCCCTTGTCCAATGGAGCAGCATGCCCAACTGGCTGAGCAGGAAGGAAATAAACACACCGCTGGCATACAGCGGCAGCAGCAGATGCTGATCGCCGTTAAAAGCAAATACCAAAATAGACGAGGTGACAAACAGCAGCAAAATACCGTTGGAAAAATTCAGTCGCGAGCCACGGGATACCAGCTGGCGCGGCAAATAGCCGTCCTTGGCCATGAGCGCCATCAGCAAAGGCATGCCGGCAAAGGCGGTATTGGCAGCCAGCGCCAGAATAATGACCGTCATCAACTGCACGACGAAATACATAATACTGCTCTGTCCGAACACAGCGGCAGCCAGCTGGCTCACAGCGGTTGCCTCCTCATTGGGCACAATGCGGTACAGACAGATCAGCGCACTGACACCCAGAAATACGATACATACGAACCCGGCCATAGCATAGAGCACCTTCTTGGCGTTCTTCGGTGCCGGATCGCGGAAGTTAGGCACACCGTTGGACACAGCCTCCACACCGGTCAATGCGGTACAGCCGGAAGCGAAGGCTCGCAACAGGACAAACAGCAGCGTATCGGTGGCATTCTCCGCCACGATCACTTGCTCTGCCGGCGTATAAGAGCCGCTCATATAGCGGATCAGACCCGTGACAATCAGCGCCAGCATGGTGAAGATAAAGAGATACGTAGGCACACCGAACATGACCGCCGACTCGCGCAGGCCGCGCAGGTTGCCCCAAGTCAGCAGGCAGATCAGCGCAAAGGCGATCAGCGCCTTATAGGGCAGAACCTCCGGGAACGCTGAGGTCACCGCAGCAGCACTGGCACATGCGCTGACAGCCACAGTGAGAATATAGCCGATAATCAGCGCGCCGCCTGCCACCAAACCGGGTTTTTGACCCAAGTTCTCGTTGGCCACAATGTAAGCACCGCCGCCTTGCGGATAGGCATCAATGGTCTGACGATAGCAGAACACCAAAATCGCCAGCAATGCGATGATGGCCGCCACTACCGGCAGAAACTTGCCGTAGGCCGCCATGCCTAAGGCCGGGATCAGCACCAGCAAAATCTCCTCACCGGCATAGCTGACAGAGGAAATGGCATCGCTGGCAAAAACGGGAATTCCCCACAAAACATTGAATTTTTCGCCGCTCAGTTCCGCATCATTCAACGGTTTACCAAGGAGCAGCGTGCGTAGCTTTTTGCTCATGAAAAGTACCTTCTTCCACAAAAAGTAAAGCGCTGTGCAAAAAGCACAGCGCAAGATGACGGTATGAACCTTTCGTTCCCTCTTGCGCTGACGAGATTAGCTGTCGGGTTCGGAGAAGAAGGTCTCCTACCGATGTTTCCATCGGATTCACCCCAATTGTTGGGTCTCCCGCTGTCGCTCATGCGGCATTAAGCGTTCTTTTATGCTAACAGACAACCGCAGAAAAGTCAAGGCTATGTTATCATTTTCACAAGAAAACGACCTCTTTCATAACAAATCCAACGAAATTTGTTATGAAAGAGGTTTCGTTCCAATGCTTATCTTACAGCTTTTCGCGGATGGCGCGGATAAACTCCACGCTGTCCACGCTCCTGATGTCGTCACCACTGGCAAGCAGCGCCAGATCCTTGGTCATCACGCCGCCCTCAATGGTATCCAGCGTCGCCTTTTCCAAGCGGTCGGCAAAGCTGCACAGCTCATCATTGCCGTCCAGCTCACCGCGCTTACGCAGCGCACCCGACCATGCGAAAATAGTTGCCACGGGGTTGGTGGAGGTCATTTTTCCGCTCTCCTGATAGCGATACCAGTGGCGGGTCACAGTGCCGTGAGCAGCCTCATACTCAAAGTTGCCGTCGGGGGACACCAGCACGCTTGTCATCATGGCAAGAGAGCCGAATGCGGTGGAGACCATATCACTCATCACATCGCCGTCATAGTTCTTGCAGGCCCACACAAAGCCACCTTCACTGCGGATCACACGAGCCACGGCATCGTCGATCAGCGTGTAGAAATAGGTCAGGCCCGCCTCTTCATACTGCTTGGCATACTCCTCGTCAAACACCTTCTGTACCAGAATCTTGAAAGTCTGGTCATACTGCTTGGAGATGGTATCCTTGGTGGAGAACCATACGTCCTGATGGGTGCTCAGACCGTAGGAGAAGCAGGAACGGGCAAAAGAGATGATGCTCTCGTCCCGGTTGTGCAGACCCTGCAGCACGCCGGAATTCTTGAAGTCATGTACGGTTTCGCGGTACAGTTCCTTGCCCTCGGTATCGGTGAAAATCAGTTCTGCCTTACCGGCGCAGGGTACGCGGAATTCCACGTTTTTATAAATATCACCGTAGGCATGACGAGCGATAGTAATGGGCTTTTTCCATGTCTTGACCACGGGGGACACGCGGCTGACCATGATGGGAGCGCGGAACACGGTGCCGTCCAGAATGGAACGGATGGTGCCGTTGGGGCTCTTCCACATTTCGTGCAGGTTATACTCCTCCACACGCTGCTTGTTGGGGGTGATGGTGGCGCACTTCACGCCCACATGGTGGCGCTTGATGGCCGCAGCGGCG
>JAZLIB010000189.1:0-7553 GCA_045617185.1 Vescimonas sp. | reverse complement strand
AGACCTTCTCCATGGGTCATGCTCAGGACAAGCGTTACTACATCGAGGCTCGCAAGATCGTCAAGTAAGCTTGCGCGATACAGTAAAATACGCTATAATAGAGCCACCGGATCTTCCGGTGGCTCTTTTTATGTGAGGTGACATGGATGCGTTTTTCCATTTGGTGGCTTGGTTTTGTACCAGCAGTTGCTTATGTTGTATGCGGCCTTTTGCGCCTGCCGCGAAAACTGACACGATATAAAAAGCTTTTCGATGAACAGAACGAGGAAATATGCGATTATGCCTGCAAAGTGGCATGGCGTTATATATGGCAGTTTGGTCTGTTGTTTGTGGCACTTACCTTCATGCTGATGCGCTCTACCCGGTTGATGGATGAGATAGGACAGATGATTATACTGGGCGTGTTGTTAGTGATGGAGATTGCGGCGATGTGCTTCCTTTATATCCCCGTTACTCGCGCTGTGAATGAAAAATTCGGGGAGGACGCGGACAAATTGACCGAACTTGCCTATGCAAAATTGAATCTGACGCTGGAAGTGGGCGAAAAGCGCAGCGATGGCTATCACGACCTGCGTTCTGTCATGACTTCGGCCAGCCTGCATGACACGGTGACGGTGGAAAAAGCGAAAGATATCACCATGACTTGTGACCGTGCCGATTTGCCTACTGATGGACGCAATCTGGCAGTAAAGGCAGCGCTGGCGTTTTTTGAAAAAACGGGTATTGTTGGCGGTTGCCATATCGAACTGACAAAGTGCATTCCCAGCGAGGCGGGTCTTGGCGGCGGCAGCAGCGATGCCGCCGCAGTTCTGCGCGCTCTGCGCACCTTGTATGCACCGGAAATGTCCATGGAGGAACTGGAATCCATCGGCGCTCTGGTGGGCAGCGATGTGCCTTACTGTGTGCGTGGCGGTACGGTACTATGTGAAGGCAGGGGAGAGAAACTGATGACCTTGCCTGCCATGCCGAAATGCCAATATGTGATTGTTAAACCCGATGAGGCATTCCCCACCGGTAAGATGTACGGTGAGATTGACACACAGAATCCCGCACGCCGTTACACTACCGATAGCATGATGGTCGCCTTGATGAACGGCGATCTGGGCGCAGTTGCACAAAGGCTTGAAAATACATTTGAGCAGGTGATTCCCGCCGACAGCGATGTGGTCATCATTCGGGATATACTGCTGCAAAACGGGGCGTTGAACGCCATGATGTCCGGCAGCGGCAGCGCCGTGTTCGGTATTTTCGATGATGCGACAAAAGCTGAAGCAGCCTGCAAGGCACTCAGGAATTCTGAGCGGCAGATTTTTTTGGTAGAAAGTGTATAAAAGAAAGTAACACCGTCCACAATGTAGGCAAATCTACATAGTGGACGGTGTTATTATGAAAAAATCCAAGTTGAAAATCTGTGAAATTGCTTCACTGCTGGCATTGGCTACGGTGTTACTATGGGGCGCGTGGACAGCACACAGTCAGGATATGCTGGCACGGAAAATGATTCGGCTTCACGTGATCGCCAACTCGGACTCCGAGCAGGATCAGACGCTGAAATTGCAGGTGCGGGATAAAGTGCTGACGGAGGCCACAGCCATTCTGGAAGAGGCGGACAATATGCCGCAGGCGGCGCAGAAACTTGAGGAATCCTTGCCTAAAATGGAGGCTATCGCCAGTGAGGAGATCCGTGGGCAGGGTTATGATTATCCCGTGGCGGCAGAGTTGGAGGAATCGGAGTTTCCAACCAAGGAATACGACGGCTTTCGTTTGCCATCGGGCGAATATCTGGCACTTCGCATCGTGATTGGTGAGGGCGCAGGACATAACTGGTGGTGTGTGGTGTTTCCGCCGCTTTGTACCACGGCGGCCACCGATTTGGAGCAGACTGCCATTGCGGCAGGACTGGATGAAGAGGACATCTCTCTCATTACCGAGGAAGATGATGGGTATGTATTGAAGTTCCACGCAGTGGAACTATGGGAAAATCTGCGCCAATGGTTAGGGAAGTGAAAAAGAAAGACTCTGCCAATTGGCAGAGGCTTTCTGATATCACAGTAAGGATTTCTTACTTCAGGTTCTCCTTGATAGTCTGGCACAGAGCTGTGATACCCTGACGGATCTTTTCCTCGGGCATGCAGGAGTAGTTCAGACGCAGAGTGTTCTCGTGACCGCCGTTGGGGAAGAAGGAGCCACCGGGAACGAAAGCAACCTTCTTTTCAAGACACTTCATCTGCAGTTCCTTAGCATCCATGTAATCGGGCAAAACAATCCAAGCGAACAGACCGCCCACGGGGTGGGTGAAAGTGCAGCAATCGGGCAGTTCCTTTTCCAAAGTATCCAGCATCACGGTGCGGCGTGCCTTATAGACCTCGCGGATCTTAGCAACGTGCTCGTCCAGATCGAACATATCGATCCACTTAGCGGTCTCCATCTGGCCGACAGTGGAAGCCTGCAGAGAAGCAGCCTGCTCCATGAAGTTGTACTTAGCCAGAATCTTTTCGTTAGCGCAGACCCAACCCAGACGATAGCCGGGAGCCAGAATCTTGGAGAAGGTACCCAGATAGATGACCAGGCCCTTGGTATCCAAGCTCTTCAGAGCGGGCATATACTCGCCTTCAAAACGCAGTTCGCCATAGGGGTTATCTTCGATGACGGGAATTTCGTACTTGTTGACGATCTCCATGAACTTATGACGACGATCCAGATCCCAGGTACGACCAGTGGGATTTTGGAAATCAGGGATAACATAAATCATCTTGACCTTTTCGGTGGTAGCCAGAATCTTCTCCAGCTCTTCCATGATCATACCGCCATCATCGGTGGGAACTTCAATGAACTTGGGCTCGCAAGCTTTGAAAGCGTTAACAGCACCCAAATAGGAGGGGCTTTCCAGCAGCACCACGTCGCCGGGGTTCAGGAATACGCGTGCGGAGAAATCCAAACCCTGCTGAGAGCCGGAGGTGATCAGGATATGATCAGCATCGGTCTTGATATTATTCTTTACCAGCATACGCTCAGCAATCTGCTCGCGCAGACGGGGGAAACCCTCGGTGCTGGAGTACTGCAGCGCAGCGCGGCCATTCTCTTCCAAAACTGCCTTGGATGCTGCGATCATCTGCTCAACGGGGAACAGTTCGGGA
Source organism: Vescimonas sp. (assembly GCA_045617185.1). Classification (GTDB taxonomy): domain Bacteria; phylum Bacillota; class Clostridia; order Oscillospirales; family Oscillospiraceae; genus Vescimonas. The sequence goes on along the minus strand of JAZLIB010000189.1, from coordinate 4,416 downwards.
GCGGGCATGCCGCCGGCGAAAGAAATGATGTCAGGCTGAGAGGTCAGCTTCAGTAACTCACGAATTTCGGAACCCTTCAGCAGGTTCATTCTGCTAGCAAATTCTACCATGAATTTTTCCTCCTCAAATTTTGTCGATGGTTCTCCACTTTACACACAAAGAGGGGAACACGTATTCGGATATTATTATTAAAGCACAAAACAGTACTAAAGTAAATAAAATGAATAAAAGAAACACGCCGAAAATGACGTGTTTTCTCATTTTTGGAGAGTCCAACAAATTTTTTGAAAATAATATTAGCAAATTTAACAAAACAAAAATATGTTGAAATTTTAACAAAATACATGTTTTTGCAAACATTACTGCGGCTTTTTAAAAAGTGGGATATAGGTCATCGTATCGTCACGATTTGGCATCCACATAAGCCTTGGCCTGCAGTAATATATCACGGTCAGGTGCGTAATGAATATTATCCAACGCCTCATCAAACGGCAGCCAGAGGGCCTCGTGGACTTCCGCTGCGCGAGGCGGTTTCAGTCCCTCGAGGCTTGTGCCGAGATAAAAGGTTACGGTGCGTCTGTCGCGGGAACGGGGACTTTCCACCGTGCGTGAAAATGCAGTGTCCAGCGTTATCCGAATACCGGTTTCTTCATAGACTTCGCGAATAGCAGTCTGTTCATGGGTTTCGTCGTTTTCGATATGCCCCTTGGGGAAGGACAGACCGTTGAATCCCGTGACCAGAAGAACCATACAGTTAGTATCCGTTTTTTCCAGCACAACCGCACCGTAAGAATTGACAGTATCGAACATGAAATATCCTCGCTCTGCATCGTATTATTAATATCAGTATATCACATAATCTTTGAATAATATAGTCAAAAAATTCTTATAGCCATTTTCTGAAACTTATGGTATACTTACATTAAACATACATTAAAGGAGAAAATGTCATGCTGAAAGATAAGAAAATTTTCATGGCACGCGCAGATGAGCCTCTTTTCCTGCTGCCACAAATGGCAAACCGCCACGGTTTGATCGCCGGTGCGACCGGTACCGGTAAGACCATCACCATGAAGGTTATGGCGGAATCCTTTTCCGATATGGGTGTACCCGTTTTTCTGGCGGACGCCAAGGGCGATCTGACCGGTATGTGTACGGCCGGTGAGGATAACGAAAACATTCGCTCCCGCGTGGAGAAATTCGAGTTAGAGGATTTTGAGCTGAAAGACTATCCCACCCGTTTCTGGGATATCTTCGGAGAGCACGGTGTGCCTATTCGCGTAACGGTATCCGATATGGGCCCGGTACTTCTCGGTCGTCTGTTAGGCCTGACTGAAGTGCAAAGCGGCGTACTGAATATCGTATTCCGTGTGGCAGATGATCACGGCCTGCTCCTTCTGGACCTGAAGGATCTGCGCGCTATGCTGCAGTATGTAGGTGATAACCGCGCCGAATTCACCACACAATACGGCAATGTATCTACCGCTTCCATCGGCGCAATTCAGCGTGCTCTGCTCAGCTTTGAAGATGAGGGCGGTGAGCAGTTCTTCGGTGAACCTTCTTTGGACATTCGTGATTGGATGCGTACCGATTCTGACGGCCGCGGTTTCATTAACGTCCTGCACGCACAGCGCCTGATGCAGAGTCCTACCGTTTACGGTACATTCCTGCTGTGGATGCTGACGGAGTTGTTTGAAAGACTGCCCGAAGTGGGTGACCTGGATAAGCCCCGCATGATTTTCTTCTTTGACGAAGCGCACCTGCTGTTCTCTGATGCCCCCAAGGCATTGGAGCAGAAAATCGTGCAGGTGGTTAAGTTGATTCGCTCCAAGGGTGTGGGTGTCTATTTTATCAGCCAGAGCCCGTCCGACATTCCCAATGATGTGCTGGCACAATTGTCCAACCGTATCCAACATGCGCTGCGCGCCTATACGCCGACGGAGCAGAAAGCCGTCCGTGCAGCCGCAAATGCGTTCCGTGCTAACCCTGCATTCGATGCAGAGCAGGTACTTATGGAACTGGGCGTCGGTGAAGCACTGGTCAGTTTTCTGGATGAAGAAGGTATTCCCAGTATTGTTGAGCGCGCCAAGATTTTGCCGCCTCAGAGTCTGATGGGCCCTGCAGATGAGAGTAAGGTTGAAAGACTGATTGCCGCAGACGAGTTTGATCTGAAATATCGTGAGAATATAGACCGTGAATCCGCTTATGAGATTCTCCAGCGTGCTACCGAAGAATTGGCGCTGCAGCAGCAGAAGGAAGCGGAAGAGGCTCTGGCCGAAAAGGAACGTCTGAAGGAAGAGGCTGCTGCGGAGAAGGCTCGTCTGAAAGAAGAGGCCGCAGCAGAAAAGGCTGCAGCAAAGAGCGCCGCTGCTCGCAGCAAAACCGTACAGAGAGCGGCTACCAACGCGGCAAACTCTGTTGTTCGCTCTATGAGCACCAATCTGATCAATTCCGTTACCGGCGGTAAAACTACTTCGACAAAGACTATTGCCAAACGCGCTGCTACCAACGCATTGAACTCTGTGATGCGCTCCGGCACAAATGCCGTCATGCGCGGACTGTTTGGCAATAAGAAGTAAATCTTTTTACATATATCATTGTATAATAAACAGCTGGCAAGCACAAATACTTGCCAGCTGTTTTCGCTTACTTATCGAAAGACGGATTGATATAGTAGATGTTTTTCTGATTCATTTTCTCCTTGGCAAGACGCAAGCCTTCGCCGAAACGCTGGAAATGGACGATTTCACGAGCACGCAGGAATTTAATAACATCATTGACATCAGGATCATCGCTGAGTCGGAGGATGTTGTCGTAGGTTACGCGGGCCTTTTGCTCGGCAGCCAGATCCTCTGTCAAATCAGCAATCAAATCACCCTTCACTGCCATCGATGCGGCACTCCACGGGAATCCGGAAGCTGCGGTGGGATAGACACCGGTCGTTCGATCTACGAAATAGGTGTCAAATCCCGCTGTCTTGATTTGTTCGTCACTTAGATCGCGGGTCAATTGATGGACAATGGCCCCGATCATTTCAAGGTGACCCAACTCCTCGGTGCCGATATCTGTCAGCAATCCCTTTAACTCGGCATAAGGCATGGAGTAGCGCTGGCTCAGATAGCGCAGAGATGCGCCGAGTTCGCCATCGGGACCTCCGTACTGACTGATAATGACTGCTGCCAATTTGGGATTTGGCCTGGCAATTTTGACAGGATATTGCAGTTTCTTCTCATAAATAAACATCAGTCATTGCCTCCTTTTTCCCAGGGCCATGGGTCTTTCAGCCATTTGTATTCGCCGGGGGTGAGCGTGGTTTGCAGCAGAGGCCCGTAGGCGGCCTCATATTTTTTGCGTCCCTCATTGGCCAACTGGATATAGGACCAATAGAGATTTAAAGCGTCCTGATCATCGGAATGGGTATTCAGATAGAGCCCCAATTCGTCAATGGCAAAATCAAGAGCCATCAATTCTGATAGCGCCGGATTGACAGCAGGGAAGCGGGTTTTCAGTTCCTTATGGAAAGGCAGGTTCAGACCCGGGAAGAGCGTGCCGTTTTCCAAGGCCTCTTTCTGCTCATAACGTTTGGGATTATTGCCCTGCTTGGCGACATAAGGGAATACCATTGCGCCACATTTCCCGGGCAAAGACCCCTCCATTGTACTGCAGCCGCCTGCCTGTGATGCTGTAGCGCTGCCCATAGCGTTAGTGTTATTGTTGGCAGCATTGTTGGTAATGGGACGATTATTATTCTGCATTGGTGTGGCACTTTCCAACACCATGGTTGTTTCTGTATACAACACAAATGCCTCCTTTGGATTGGTTATGAGCTTCTCGGTAAGCTCATTTTATTTTATGTTGCAGGTGTGAAATGGGAAACTGGGGATTTGCACAGAGCTGGATTTGTGTTACAATAAGCATAAATCCCTTGCCCAACACATAAAGTGTCGGACAAGGGAGGCGTATACTGATGATTTTAATTTTCAGACGCAGACATTTGCTGGCCATTGCCGTATTTGCGGTACTGTCCGTTGCGGCGCTTTTATTGACGACAAACAGAAAAGGCGTAGCTGCTTTTTCCACGCAGTCTATGCACGATACGGTCATCATTGATGCCGGACACGGCGGAGAGGACGGCGGTGCTGTATCGGCGGATGGAGTTGCGGAGAGTCATATCAACTTGGCAATCGCCAAACGTGTGGAGAACTTGCTGCTCTTTTTGGGACATGATGTACTTATGACGCGAACGGAGGACGAGGCTATCTACTCTCAAGATGCTGCAACGCTCAGAGAGAAGAAAGTGTCGGACCTTAAGAATCGGGTAGCTTTGGTGAACGATCGGGAGAATGCGGTACTGCTGAGTATCCATCAGAACAGTTTGCCGAACCACCCTGCTGTCCACGGAGCGCAGGTTTTTTA
>JAZLIB010000188.1:0-2185 GCA_045617185.1 Vescimonas sp. | reverse complement strand
GGCTCCGACTTGTCGGTTAGATCATAGGACACCTTCTTGCCGACGGTCATGCCGCTGTCTGCGACCTTTTCCACCGTCGTTTCTGCCTCTGGCTTACGGGTATGATTCCATGAGCGCAGGAAGTCGCGCTGCTTGGAATTGTTGCCGTTGTAATCTTCATGCGCACGATTATTCCAGATCTCATCGAAGATCGGCTGCCACTTCATGGTTTCCACGATGCTCTGCGTCAAACGGCCAATCACGCTGTAAAATACTTCATACGATACCCACGGCACTTCAAATTCTTTGGGGCGCAGAAGAAGTGACTGAATATCCTGGCCAGGCAGTTGTTCCAGCTGTTGCAGGATCAGCGCAGGCAGCATATAGGCATACCGCCACATGGGGAAATCGCCGGAGTAGTGGCCTCATGTGCCGGGAATATCCATGTAGCCGCCCTTGGGATCAGGCACCTGAAAGAACTGCCAGCCCGTCCAGGCATAGCAGTCCCAGATCAGTTCCAGGAAAGTGTCGGTGTTAATCAGTCCCATCCATTTTTCGGACTTGAACACCTCACGGATCTTGCGGGGCATATTCAGAAACTCCGGGCGCTTTTCCACAAGCTCACGGGGCATGTTGTAGAAAAGCGTGATCCAGCGGAGGTTGCTGTCTTTGGGGATGCGGTAGAAAGTGGGTTGCGGGGACATGGGGTTCTCCTTCATCATCAATATCGGTGGTGCAGAACAGGTGTCTGTCCATTGCATCACTTTTATTTTACCAAAGCCGATATCATTATACAAGCGAACACCTACATTTTTGATAACCTTATCGTCTTTTTGTGCTATAATGGCAGTGTATTTAGGTGATATCAATCGCGGCAGACAAGATGTTCACAATGATGAAGGAGGCAGCAATGTCAAAGCAGACAGAAACGGTGTATCTTGCTGGAGGATGCCTATGGGGTGTACAGCATTTTGTCCGTACGCTGCCGGGCGTCATTTCCACAGAGGCAGGAAGAGCCAATGGCACGACGGATACACTTGATGGTCCTTATGACGGTTATGCCGAGTGCGTTAAGACCATCTTCGACCCCACGCAGGTCAGCGTCACGCAATTAATGGAATTCCTGTTCGAAATCATCGATCCCTATAGTGTAGACAAGCAAGGTGTTGACGTGGGTCATAAGTACCGCACCGGCCTGTACAGCACCGAGGGAAAGCATTTGATTGATGCCCAGGCGTACATTGATGCGCGTAGTGACCGGGATCAGATCAAGGTCGAGGTGAGTCCATTGACACACTATATCCCAAGTGCTGAGGAGCATCAGAACCGTCTGCTTCGCTGCCCGGAGGATTATTCCTATTGTCATATTCCACTTAACGTGATGAACAAATACCGCAAGTAACGTACCTATGCCTGAACATGGCAATATTGTAAACATAAGTGATATTTGTTGAGCATCAAATGAGAAGCATAAAGAAGCAACCTATGTTTTCAAGAGAGAGACAGGATTGGTGTTGAATCAAATGAAGAATAAACATTTCCCAAAGAAAGGCATCCTCCGCAAATTCTTGTCTGGCTTAAGCATCAAGAATCTGCTGATGCTCCTGCTGGCGGGTACCATCAATGCATTTGGCGTCGTACTGTTCCTGTTTCCGGTGAAACTCTACGATAGCGGCATATCAGGTCTATCCATGCTGCTGGACCAGGTGACACCACCGCAGTTCACGCTCTCCGTGTTCCTATTGCTGTTCAATCTGCCCATCTTCCTTTTCGGAGCCAGGATGCAGGGTGTTTTGTTCACGATATATTCCATGTTCGCAGTAGCAGTATATTCCTTCATGTCCTACCTGATTATGGATGTTCTGCCGATAGATGTGTCGTTCGTTTCGCCGTTGGCCGGTTCTGATCTGCTGCTTTGTGCAATTTTCGGCGGTGTGATCTCGGGCGTCGGCAGCGGATTAACCATTCGTTATGGTGGCGCAATTGATGGTATCGATGTGCTTTCGGTGGTATTTGCCAAGCAGCTGGGATTGTCGCTGGGCTCGTTTGTCCTCATGTTCAACACCGCACTATATATCGTGTGCGGCCTTGTGATCCACAGTTGGATCCTTCCGTTGTACTCCATCGTAACCTATTATGTCGGCTCTAAAACGGTCGATTTTGTGGTGGAGGGTATCAGCCGTTCAAAGTGCGCCATGATTGTTAC
>JAZLIB010000187.1:0-5988 GCA_045617185.1 Vescimonas sp. | reverse complement strand
GGCCTTAGCGCCGCTCATCTGCATCTTCTTGACCAGCTCTTCAGCATACTTGGTGGGGTGCAGCTCCAGGAAAGCCTGACCGAAGCAAGCGGAGAAGGTGGGAGTGGGCTCGGTGATGCCGCGCTCGGTACCGGCCAGCTTTGCGGTGAAGCCGGACAGGAAGTAGTACTGAGTCTGCTCGGGAGTTAGGATGGACACGGGAGGCAGAACGCCGAAAGCGTCAGCAGACAGGAAGATCACGTTCTTTGCAGCGGGAGCAGCAGAAACGGGACGAACGATGTTGTTGATGTGGTTGATGGGGTAGGAAACACGGGTGTTCTCGGTGACGGACTTGTCAGCGAAGTCAATCTTACCCTCAGCGTCAACGGTGACGTTCTCCAGCAGAGCATCGCGCTTGATAGCGTTGTAGATGTCGGGCTCAGATTCCTTATCCAGATTGATGACCTTAGCATAGCAGCCGCCCTCGAAGTTGAACACGCCGTTGTCGTCCCAGCCGTGCTCGTCATCGCCGATCAGCAGACGCTTGGGGTCAGTGGACAGAGTGGTCTTACCGGTACCGGACAGACCGAAGAAGATAGCGGTGTTCTCGCCGTTCATATCGGTGTTGGCGGAGCAGTGCATAGCAGCGATGCCCTTCAGAGGCAGATAGTAGTTCATCATGGAGAACATACCCTTCTTCATTTCGCCGCCGTACCAGGTGTTGATGATGACCTGCTCACGAGAGGTGATGTTGAAGGCAACGCAGGTCTCGGAGTTCAGACCCAGTTCCTTGTAGTTCTCGACCTTGGCCTTGGAAGCATTGTAGACCACGAAATCGGGCTCAAAGTTCTTCAGCTCGTCCTCGGAGGGCTGGATAAACATATTCTTGATGAAGTGAGCCTGCCATGCCACTTCTACGATGAAACGAACGGCCATGCGAGTGTCCTTGTTAGCGCCGCAGAAAGCGTCAACGACGAACAGCTTCTTGTTGCACAGTTCCTTCACAGCGATATCCTTGACGGTTGCCCAAACGGACTCGTCCATGGGATGGTTGTCGTTCTTGTAACCTTCGGAAGTCCACCACACGGTGTTCTTGGAGTTCTCGTCCATGACAATATACTTGTCCTTAGGAGAACGGCCGGTGTAGATACCGGTCATGACGTTCACAGCACCCAGTTCGGTAACCTGACCGACTTCGTAGCCGGAAAGACCAGCCTTGGTTTCCTCGGCAAACAGAACGTCATAAGAGGGGTTGTAGACGATCTCGGTAGTACCGGAGATGCCATATTTGCTCAGATCAATAGCATTCATGATGAAAAACCTCATTTCTTTTCAAATTTCATTGCATTATATAATATAACTAAAATTCGCCAAAAAGTCAATGCTGAATTTACCGTTATTTCACAGAAAATCAGGCTTTTCGTTTGCATTACTAATAATTATGACTTTCATGCAAATATAGAATATATACTTGGTGAGGAAAATAATTACAGTGTATTGACAATTGGAAAAAAACTGGGGATAATAAGATTGTAAATGTTTAAAGGATAAAACATTTTTACAATTGTCACAGGAGGGAACAGTAATGCGCTATAATTTTGATGAGATTATCGATCGCAGAAACACTAACGCCTTGAATACAGACGGCTTCCGCGGATATATTTTCCATGCCGGTCCCGAAAAGGTATTTCCGTTTAAAGATGAGGAGTTTGTGCGTATGTGGGTGGCAGATATGGAGTTTGCCACACCGCCTGAGATTTGTCAGGCCATTCGCGATCGTGTCGATCGTCGTATTTTCGGCTACACCATGATGTATGACAGTGCCTATTATCAGGCGTTCAGTAAGTGGTGCAAGGATCGCTATGACTGGTCTTTCCCCGAAGAGCAGCTGTGCTTCTCTCCCGGTATTATTCCTGCACTATACCAGTTGGTAGAGGATTTGGTGGCAAAGGATGAGAAAGTGCTGACCATGACCCCTGCCTATGGTTACTTCCTGCACGCCTGCGAGTATAATAATGTGGAACTGGTGGGCAATAAGCTGAACCATAAGGACGGTTATTTCACCATCGATTTTGATGCGCTGGACAAGCAGGCTGCCGATCCTAAGGTCAAACTGATGATTCTGTGCAATCCTCACAATCCCTCCGGCCGAGTTTGGACGGAAGAGGAGCTGCGGAAGGTGGCTGAGATTATCGAAAAGCACGATCTGTGGGTTATTTCCGATGAAATCCATTGCGATCTGGTGCGTCAGGGCAAGCGCCATATTCCTATGGGTAAGATCATGCCCGATTATAATAAACTTATTACCTGTATGTCTGCCAGTAAGACATTCAACATGGCCGGCTTGATGTTCTCCGATATTATCATTCGTGATGAAGAGGAGCGCAATCGCTTTATCGGCCGTGATAAGATAGCCGGTATGCTCAATCCCATTTCCATCGCAGCTCATAAGGCTGCTTATGAGAAGTGCGGTGACTGGCTGGATCAGCTCAAGGGTTATCTGGACGACAACTTCCGCTATCTGGAAGGCTTCCTGAAGGAATACCTGCCTGAGGCTGAATTCTCCGTACCCGAAGCCACGTATCTTGCATGGGTCAATATCGGTAACTGTCTGCCCGATGTAGAGGATCTGTGTGGGTTCTTCGCCAACGAGGCCGGCGTACTGCTGGAGGGCGGCGATGATCTGTTTGTGGGCAACGCCAAGGGCTATATCCGTTTGAATCTGGCCATGCCTCGTTCTATCATCGAAACCGGTATGGAACGTATGCGCGATGCCATCATGAAGCATCGTGCAGGGAAGTAATTGTTCAATGCAAAAATCCCCCGTACAGTAACAACTGTAAGGGGGATTTTTTATATATTACGTTATTACTTCAGGTAATAGCCGCAATTAATATATTTAATGCTTTAAATAACGAAAAACACTTGATTTATCAGGTGTTTTTCATTATAGTGTAGAGCAATTAATCAAGCGAAGTTGGTTACTATACTAAACGGACCTGATTCATTACGCATCAGGGTTGTTAAAGCTGGGAGGATTGGCCTTGGTGTCACCAAAGGACTTGCCTTTATTTGGGCCGGAAAGGTCAAAATAGATTCTGGAGTCGCTGGTTACGCCAAAATCATGATTAGATCCCGTGTCCTGCACCTTGTTGAATGCCTCACGGAACAATGCGTTGTGTGCCTCTTCGCGATTGAGCAGGAAGTCAATAGTTTCTTTTACCTTTTTGTCATTGATCTGACGGTAAAGATACTCATATACGACCTTAGCACGCTGCTCAGATGCGATATTAGACAGCAGATCGGCACATAGGTCACCGGTTACGGTGACATAATCTGCCGTCCAGGAGTACCCGGAGGCATTGATAAGTCCCGGATTCAGACCTAAAATCACATGACTCTGGATTTCACCGGCAGGTACAGTTGTTGCATCAACATCGTGCCCATTGAGCAGATTGATGGTTTGGGCGACCATTTCCATGTGTCCCAGTTCTTCAGCCGCGATATCAAGGAATAAGTCCTTAATTTGCTGATCCTTAATGCGGAAGCTTTGCGACATATACTGCATGGCGGCTTTCAATTCGCCGTTGCCACCACCTAATTGCTCCTGCAGCAGAGCGGCGTATTGCGGGTTTGGCTTTTCTATGCCAACGGGATGGAATAACTTTTTTTCATGTTTGAACATTACATACACATCCTTTCTCTTAAAATAGTGTCTGCATGGGAATGATGAATATACATCAGAGGGCAGAAGAGAAAGAATAAATGTTAAAAACAGAAGTAATTTCTGTTGCGAAATACCATTCAAGACAACGCAAAATCTAACAAAGGAGGATGTATTATGCCTATCGTAAAACTTGAGATGGTCGGAAAAGTTGCTCCGGAGAAGAAGAAAGATCTAATGGAATTCATTGCAGATCAGATCTATGAGAATACCGGGACGCTGAAAAAGAACATCTATGTATATATCAACGAATGGGATCCTGAAAATGTTCGTAAACAGGCACCGGTTGCGCTGATCGACTGGACAGAGCAGGAGCCGCGTACTTTCGAGGCCAAGGCAAAGATTATGTCTGCACTGACCGATAAACTGGCAGAGATTTCCGGACAGGACAAAAAGGAAATTGTTATCCTTTTCACCGACATTCCGTTGAAGAATGCTATGTTGGGTGGCATTTGTCGATATGACAATCCGACCTGGTAAATAGTGAAAAAAAGCAGGCTTGGGGCGAATGTCCCAAGCCTGCTTTTGTATACAAACAAAAAGCACTGAACTCCAAGGAATTCAGTGCTTTTTGGCACGCCGTGAGGGATTCGAACCCCCGGCCTTCTGGTCCGTAGCCAGACGCTCTATCCAGCTGAGCTAACGGCGCATGTCACTTCAGACGACTTGTATATATTAACACGGAGTTTCATAAAATGCAAGTGTTTTTTTTATTTTTTTCAAAAATTTTTTCGCCCTTGTAATTAAAGTGGATTTGTGATAATGTAGGGCAAAGAGAGAACAAAACAATGCGGAGGAAATTGGAATGAGTGAAAGTTTCAAAAAATGTGTATTCGGTGGATTTGATCCTCAGGATGTCATTGCTTATATTGATAGAACAGCAAAAGAAAATCAGGCAAAAATTGCGACTTTGACAGAAGAAAATGAACTTTTGAATAAGAGAAATCAGGAAATAAAAAGTGAATTGAATATGATTCGCCAGCAGTTTGCTGAGCATGAAAACGAGGTGCGTACTTCTGAGGAATTGCGTACGCATCTGGATGCGGCTCAGGAAAAGTTGCAGAAACTGGAAACAGAGGTTGTTGCTTTGCGCGCGCAATCCGAAGATTATCAGGCTTTAAAGGATCATATTGCTGACATTGAAATCAGTGCTCATCGTCGCTCAGAGGAATTTCGTGTTGCTACAGTAGCACAGTTACGGGAACTTATTGATAAACAGCGTATCTGGTACGATGAAATGAAGACAAAGTATCTGTCTATTACGGAACAGTTTTCACAGAAACTGCAGCAGGCACAGCAAACACTGGCCAATCCTGATCTGTCCGGTTTTTCCGAGATGGAGGAGAGTCTGCGGAACTTAGCAGATACACTGTCTGAGTAATTTGGTGTGATAGAGTAAAAGCCATCGCCGTTTGGCGATGGCTTTTTGATTTACAGATCCAATTTCAAGTCATTTTCTTTGATCCAGCCCCATTTACGCAGCGGCATGGCGAACAGCCACGTCAGCACGGCAGGGAGTACGAGGGAAATCAGCACCAGACCAAGCCAGTCCATACCGGTGATTGCGGTCTTGCTACCGGAGGCAATGTCAGCTACCCAACCGGTGTAAACGCCGATCTGTCCCACAAAACCGCAGGTCCCCATACCGGAGGAAACGGCAGCGCCGTTCATCTCCAAATGGAAGAGGCACGTTGCGATAGGACCGGTGACGGCGGCGGCCAGCGTAGGCGGAATCCAAATGCGTACATTACGCACGATATTGCCCATTTGCAGCATACTGGTACCGACACCCTGCGCCACCAGACCGCCCCAGCGGTTTTCGCGGAAACTCATCACCGCGAAGCCAACCATCTGAGCGCAGCAACCGGCTACGGCGGCACCGCCTGCCAGACCGGTCAGACTAAGGGCGGCACAGATGGCAGCAGAGGAGATGGGTAGCGTCAGCGCCATACCGATGATGACAGATACCAGAATGCCCATGAAGAACGGCTGCAGATCGGTAGCCCACATGATGGCCTTACCCACAGCACTGGCAGCCGTACCGATAGGAGCGGCAACAAGGGCGGCAAAACCAATACCGGCCAGAATTGTGACAATGGGCGTTACCAACAGATCAATCTTGGTTTCCTTGCTGACGGCTTTACCGATTTCGGAGGCCAGAATCGCCACAAAGAACACGGCCAGCGGGCCGCCTGCGCCGCCTAAGACATTGGTGGCGAAACCCACGGGAATCAGCGAAAACAGTACCATCGGAGGACATTCCAAAGCCCGCCCGATGGCAACGG
>JAZLIB010000186.1:0-3357 GCA_045617185.1 Vescimonas sp. | reverse complement strand
CGAGCGTTCGCCATGCCCTTATCATCACCGGGCATCTTGGAGTTCTTGCGATTAACCGGCAGCAGGTGTGTATGGCCCTCTTTGGCAATATCGAAACTATGTCCGTTTTCGCAGCGATAGGCATGCTCACCACGCTGTAGTTTACTGCTGCATATAGGACAGATGAATAAACTCATAGTTCCTCCTGAGAAATGGTGACATCGTGGATCCAGTGTCCTTTACCGATATGTATCATGCAAAATGGTACTTTGAAGATACTCTCTGCCTGAATCACGGTAGCTATAACCCAATAGTTGCAATGGAAAACCAATGCCGCCAACGCCGTCAAAGGCAGTGCGATCAACCACTGTGGCAGAAGATCTAATGCAGCTGCCCAATTTACATCGCCACCTGCGCGCATAACGCCCGTCACGGCAGAGATCGAATAGGCGTGCAAGGGGGTACTGGCAAAAGATGTAACGGCTAAAGCGGTGGCAATCTTAGCAGACTCGCCGTATAGCTTAAACAGAGGAAATACTACCGGACGGAATAACAGCGAGACCAAAAGAACAGAAACAATGGCAAGGCCTATGGCTACGATTACCGTGAAACGCAGCAACGTGTGGCTTAGATCCATTACCTCGTCATGGGTACGCCCTTCGCCAATTGCTTTGCCGACAATCACGGCAGTTGCCGCGCCAAAACCGAAGCAAACCACAAGGAAAAGGCGGCCTAAATTACCGGTAACGGAGTAGGCGGCCAAAAACTCCACGGAGTTTTCCGTATAGCCGAGGATAACCGTAAGCAGACTGTTACCCAAACCCCAAGCCATTTCGTTCAGAAGAACAGGAGAAGAGTATTTGATGAAACGCTGCAGCATCTCGCGACCGGGGTGGATAAATGCACGAAAATCAATGGGAATCGTTTTACTATGCAGTGCACAGACAAAACAGATCGCCACCTCAGAAAAACGAGCAAGCAATGTAGCGATGGCGGCACCTTGGATACCCAAAGCAGGCAAGCCCAACTTACCGTAAATCAGCAGATAGTTCAGTAATGTGTTCAACACGGTAGAAAAGCCGAACAGTTTCATACCGAAATTGGGATTCTCCACGCTGCGCTGTGCGCTGACATAGATACTTGAGAGCATATTGAACACATAGGAAAATCCGATGATGCGCAAATAGGGGGCACCCAAAATCGACAGTTCATGCTTATTGCTTAAAAGATCCATAATGGGAACCGGGAAAAGGAAGAACAGAATACCCAAAAGCAGCGCAATACCTGTTCCCAGAATAGATGCCACACCTATTGCGCGGCTGATATTGGTCATATCTTTTTTGCCCCAGTACTGGCTGACAAGGATTCCAAGGCCACTCTGCACACCAAATACGATGCTGATGAGCAGGAATACGGGGACATTGGCCGTTGTTACGGCAGCCATCTGGTTATTGCCCAATTGGCTGACCATAAAGGTATCAATCAATCCCAGAGAAAAAGTAATCAGATTTTGCAGAATCATGGGCAGGCTTAACCGCCATAAATAGCGGTAAAATTCCGGCCCACGTTTCGTCAGTACACTTGTCATAAAAACCTCTTACAGCATAGGAAAACGCTTTTCCTGATGTTCTTTCAGCGCCTCATACAGCGTATCAATTTCGCCTTTCGTTGTATCGGGAGAAAAACTGATGCGGATCACACCTGCAGCCGTCTTTTTGTCAAGACCCAAGGCCGACACCACATGACTGCTCTTGCCGCGATGGCAGGCGCTGCCTGCACTGATGCAGATGCCTTTTTCGCCTAAGTCCGTGACAATATTAGCACTGGGATAGCCTGCCAAAGCCATGGCAAGCACATGAGGCGCTGCACCCTTGCCAACTGCGACCATACCGGGAATGGTCAAAAGTTTCTCACGGCAGTATGCTTTGATGTCCGCAGTGTGCTGTAGCTTATTAGTCAGATTCTCACTGCGCAACTCCACTGCCTTGGCAAAGCCGGCGATCTGCGCTGTAGCCTCAGTACCCGAACGCATACCGCTCTCCTGGCCGCCACCGGGCAAGAGGGGACGAACATTGCGGAAACTGTCTGCAATATACAGAGCACCAATACCCTTAGGCCCGCCGATTTTATGGGCCGACAGACTCATCATATCTACGCCCCAGCCTGCAGGGTCGCAGTCCACCTTCAAAAAGCCCTGCACCGCGTCGCAATGCAGCAGCGCCTTACTCTTTTTAGTTTTCAAAAGCTGTGCCGTTTCTTTCACGGGGAAGATACAGCCGGTTTCATTGTTGACCAGCATCGTGCTCACCAACACCGTATCCTCGCGCAGGGCGGATTCCACCTGCTCTACATGGATATTACCGTCCTTGTCCGGTTGCAGGTAGGTAACCTGATACCCCTGCTTTTCCAGCCACTTGCAGGGCTCTAAAATGGCGCTATGTTCCACGGCGGTAGTGATGATATGCTTGCCGGTATGGCGTCCCTGCCAGATAGCCGACTGAATGGCCCAGTTATCACTTTCCGTACCGCAGGAAGTGAAGTACAGATTCTTACTCTGGCAGCCCAATGCCTTAGCAATGGTGTTGCGGCAGGATTCCACCAATTGCTTGGCATCCTGCCCCAAAGGATACTGGGAAGAGGGGTTGCCGAACTGACCAATCAATACCTCGTACATAGCATCTGCTACCGCTTTTGGTACGGGCGTTGTAGCAGCATGGTCCAAATATATCATGAAAAACACCTCATTTTCGTGAAGCCGGGGACTTGTCACCGACGCAAGAATCGATTATAATAACCAAAATAGTATTATACTCATTTTTGAGGAAAAGTGCAAGGAGTTAATCGATAGATGAAGGTTGCCATTTACACCCTTGGTTGCAAGGTAAACCAATACGAAACGCAGGCTATGGAGCAGGAATTAGTCGGTCGCGGTCACACGCTGGTGGACTTTGAGGATACGGCAGATGCCTATATCATCAATACCTGCTCTGTAACGGCTGTCAGCGATAAGAAATCCCGTCAGATGATCCGTCGCGCCAAAAAGCGGAATCCCGACGCCGTGGTGGCGGCCTGCGGCTGCTATGTGCAGACACATACCGAGGAAGCGGCGCAGTTGGACATTGACCTGATTTCCGGCACCGGCGACCGTATGGCATTCCTTAATCTGTTGGAGCAGGTCGCCGCCGAGCGCGAGCACATGCAACTGGTAGATGACGCCTTCAAGCGCCGTCAGTTCGAGGTACTGCCTGCCGGCGGTATGGCGGCACGTACCCGTGCCATGCTGAAGGTAGAGGACGGATGCGTCAATTTCTGCACCTACTGTATCATTCCTTATGCCCGCGGCGGTGTTCGTTCACTGCCTTTAGATATTGCTGTAGA
>JAZLIB010000185.1:0-27589 GCA_045617185.1 Vescimonas sp. | reverse complement strand
CTCTGTGGGCGGTGTCATCGAGTGCGCTATCCTCGGCGCACCTGCCGGACTGGGTGATCCTATGTTCGGCGGCATGGAAAATCGCATTTCCCAGTTGGTGTTCGGCATTCCCGCCGTCAAGGGCATTGCCTTTGGTGCAGGCTTTGATGCCGCCCGTATGCGGGGCAGCGAAAACAACGATCCCTTTGCCACGTGCGATGGCAAGGTTGTCACCCGCACCAACCACTGCGGCGGTATTTTAGGCGGCATCACCGACGGCATGCCCATCGTGTTCCGCACCGCCGTCAAGCCTACCCCCTCCATTGGAATCGAGCAGGACACGGTAAATCTTTCCACCATGGAAAACGATAAACTGACCGTGGTGGGTCGCCATGATCCCTGCATCGTGCCCCGCGCCGTACCCTGCGTGGAGGCGGCTGCTGCCATCGCCGTGTACGATGCGCTTTTGGAGTGGAGAAAGGAGCAGGCATGAATTTAGACGAATTGCGCTTGCAAATTGACGCGGTAGATACCGAGCTGATCCGCCTTTTTGAAAAGCGTATGCGCGTGGCGGCTGACATCGCCCGGTATAAGCAGGAAAACCATCTTCCCGTGCTGGACGCCTCCCGCGAGGAAGTCAAACTGAACGATGTGGCCTCCAAACTGCCGGAGGATTTGCAGGACTATAGCCGCGCCTTATATAAAGAACTCTTTGCCCTCAGCCGCGACCATCAGAGTCGTTTGCTTCAAAAGCATTGCGGTCTGTTGGGCCGCACGCTGGGCCACAGTTACTCCCCCCAGATTCACGGTGAACTGGGCGACTACGAGTACCTCCTATATGAAAAAGAGCCCGAAGAACTGGACGCCTTTTTGAAAAGCGGCAGTTTTGACGGACTGAATGTGACGATCCCTTATAAAAAGGCTGTCATTCCCTATTGCACCGAACTATCCGACACCGCAAAAGCCATCGGCAGCGTGAACACCCTCGTCCGCCGCGCTGACGGCACGCTTTACGGCGACAACACCGATGCTTTTGGCATGAAGAGTCTTATTTTGCAGGGCGGTATTTCCGTTGCGGGTAAAAAAGCCTTGGTGCTGGGCAGCGGCGGTACATCGCTCACCGCACGCGCCGTTTTGCAGGAGATGGGGGCGAAGACGATCGTGGTCATCTCCCGCAATGGCGAGGATAACTACGGCAATCTCTCCCGCCACAGCGATGCCGAGATCATCGTCAACACCACTCCCGTTGGTATGTATCCCCATAACGGTGAGCAGGCCCTTGACCTCAGACAATTTCCCCGCCTGAGCGGCGTAGTAGATGTGATCTATAACCCCGCGCGCACCGCACTATTGCTGCAGGCGGAGGAACTGGGTATTCCCCATGCAGGCGGACTTTATATGCTGGTGGCGCAGGCCAAGGCCAGCGCTGAAGCCTTTGCGGGCAAGGCCATCGACGATTCCGAAATCGCCCGCATTGAAAAACTGCTGCGCGGTCAGATGGAAAACATCGTCATCGTCGGTATGCCCGGCAGCGGCAAAACCACGGTGGCACAAGCCTTGGGTGAACTTTTGCACCGCGAGGTCATCGACACCGATGTCGAAATTGAAAAGCGCGCCGGTATGTCCATTCCCGACATTTTCGCGCAATACGGCGAAGATTATTTCCGCACCTTGGAAATGGAAGTGATGGGCGATGTGGGCAAACTGGACGGCAAGATCATTTCCACCGGCGGCGGCTGCGTGACGCGAGAAGAAAACTATCCTCTGCTCCATCAAAACGGTATCATTCTCTGGATTCAGCGTGATTTGAACACCCTCGCCCGTGACGGCAGACCCCTCTCCCAAAACAGTGATCTGCAGGAGATGTACGATAAGCGCCGTCCCTGCTATGAGCGTTTTGCCGATGTGTGCGTGGATAATAATGGCACAGTGGAAAACACCGTGGCGAAAATCATGGAGGTACTGGCATGAAATTTCTCATCATCAACGGCCCCAATATTAATATGTTAGGCATCCGCGAGCCGTCTGTTTACGGCGCGCAGAATTTTGAAGCCTTGCAGCAGTTTATCCGCGACACCTGCGCGGAAAACGGCATTGACTGCGAACTGTTCCAGTCCAACCATGAGGGCGCCATTGTGGATAAAATTCAAGAGGCTTACGGCAAGATAGACGGCATTGTCATCAATCCCGCCGCCTATACCCACACCAGTATCGCCATTCTCGATGCACTCAAGGCGGTGTCGATTCCGGCGGTGGAGGTGCATATCTCCGATGTAAAGAACCGTGAGGATTTCCGGCAGATCTCTTATGCAGGCATGGTCTGTATCAAGACCTATATGGGACTGGGTTTTGACGGCTACCGTCAGGCGATCTTATATCTGAAGGACTATCTGAATAAATAATAAAGAAAGAGTGCAGAACAGCGTTCTGCACTCTTTTAATTTATTCGATCGTGCCGCCGCCAATGACTGACTCACCATCGTATAGCACCACCGCTTGTCCTGCAGTAATGGCTCGCTGGGGCGTATCAAAAGTCACACGCACCCTGCCGTCAGCAAGGGGTGTTACCGTGGCCTCGGCCTCTACCTGACTGTATCGGGTTTTGGCGGTACAGCGGAACGGCTCGGTAGGGTTATCCATGGAAATCCAGTTGAACCGTGTGGCCGTCAATGTATCCGTGAACAGATCCTCATTGTCACCCAGTAAAATACTGTTGCTTGCGGCGTCCTTTTTCACCACATACACATGCTTGCCCACGCTGATACCAAGGCCCTTGCCCTGACCGGTGGTGTAGCAGGGAAGACCCTTATGCTGACCCAGCACCTTGCCATCCTTATCCACAAAGTTGCCCGGCTGCAACTCCACCTTGCCGTACTCACGCAAAAAACGCACATAGTCACCGTCGGGGACAAAACAGATATCCTGACTGTCCGCCTTATCGGCATTGCGAAGTCCCGCCTCACGGGCACTTTCGCGGATGGTGGGTTTATCGTACTCACCCACCGGCAGCAGCAGATGGGAAAGCTGATGCTGCGTCAACTGATAGAGCACATAACTCTGATCCTTGCGTCGATCGCGGCCACGCAGCAGTAAGTACCGTCCGGTAGTTTCATCATAACCTACCCGGGCATAGTGACCCGTGGCAAGATAGTCATAGCCCAATGTCAGCGCTCGATCTAAAAGCGCACCGAATTTCAGGCAGCGGTTGCAGTCGATGCAGGGGTTGGGCGTATGACCTGCGCAGTATTCCGACACAAAGTGATCCATTACGTCCTGCTCGAAACGCCGGGTTTCATTGAATACATAAAACTTCATGCCCAGACGGTATGCAACGCTGCGCGCGTCCTCTGCATCGTCGGCGCTGCAGCAACTGCCCTCGCCCTGATATAATTTCAGCATGGCACCATCGCATTGATAGCCCTTTTGCTGCAACAGCAGCGCCGCAGCGCTGCTGTCCACGCCGCCGGACATGGCGACTAATACTTTTTTCCGATCCATGGTAAACCTCTGTATAATATTGGGAAGTCCGGGTCAAACTACCTCACGAAGATCAATCCATATTTCTTCGCAAGAAGGCCTTATAGGGCAGAGCGTCCGACAGCTCCATCAGATGGGGCTCGAATCCGCCGTCGTAAGGATCTCCTCCCTCGCGCATCTCCGCCACGGCACCGCGCTCGTCCGGCAGGCATACCGTCACGCAGGTACCTTTATCCTTGACCGACTCCAACAGCAGTCTGCCACCGTGTCCCTCGGCAATACGCCGACAGAGAGGCAGACCCAAACCGACGCCGCGGTCAAGAGTCAGTTCGGGGTGGAGATATCGGGAAAACGCCATCTTCTTTTCCTCTTCTGTCATGCCGCAGCCCGTATCTGTCACAGACAGACACACATTCTTTCCGCTCAGCCACAATTTGATAGTAATCTCGCCGCCCTTAGGCGTATATTTTGCCGCATTGGACAGCAGATTCCACACGAGGCGCTCCAGATAGCGTTTCTCCACTGCCACCACATGGGCATTCTCTTCGCAGCAGTACTGCAGGGTGATTTCCTTTTCGCGCAGCATAGGCTCCGCTACCAGACATATTTCACGCAGCCACTGTACCAGTTCCAGATTCCTTTTGGTGAAGGTAATGGATTCTTTTAAAATAGCAGCAGATGCCAGATTGTTCATCACGCGCAACATCCGATAATAACCCTGATACAAGATGGCAGCATTCACATCGTTGATCTGGCTCTGTTCGCGCATTTCCGGTGGGAACAATGTCGCTACAGCGCCATAGATATTGCTCAGCGGAAGGCGCATCTGGTCTGCTATCGTTGGCAGTACATTGCCCAGCAGTTCTGTCATGTCGTGATTATCGTAGCTCAAACTGTTCCCTCCCTTGTCTTTGTTTATTCTGTGCGCGTGCAGTCGGTTTATTCCGCATCACGCTATAACTCCCTGATTATATTTTAACAAAGCAAAGCCGAAAAAACAAGCTATTTGTCATATTTAGATAAAAAGTGGTTTTTTATACCCTATTGCAATTATGGATTCGTTATTTTATAATGTATAATATGTCGTATATTTGATATATTTCTTTAGAAAGGATGTCATATTATGAGTATTAAAGTTGGTATTAACGGTTTTGGCCGCATCGGCCGCATGGTCATGCGTCTGGTTGCCAATCATCCCGAAATTGAGATCGTCGGCATCAATGATCTGTGTCCTGCAGATTATCTGGCATATATGCTCAAGTACGATACCATGCACGGCAAATTCAATGCTGCCGTAGATTCTACGGAAAATGCCATTATCATCAACGGTAAGAGCATCCCCGTCTATGCCGAGCGCGATCCCGCTAACCTGCCCTGGAGAGATCTGAAGGCAGAGTATGTGCTGGAGTGCACCGGTCTGTTCCTGACTAAGGAAAAGGCTCAGGGACATATTGATGCCGGCGCCAAGCACGTGGTCATGTCCGCCCCCTCCAAAGACGACACCCCCATGTTCGTTGTGGGCGTAAACCATGACAAGTACACCTCTGACATGGCTTTTGTGTCTAACGCCAGCTGCACCACCAACTGTCTGGCACCCATCGCCAAGGTGCTGCACGATAATTTCGGCATTCAGGACGGCCTGATGACCACTGTCCATGCCACCACAGCCACGCAGAAAACGGTGGACGGTGTTTCCCTGAAGGACTGGCGCGGCGGCCGCGCCGCAGCAGGCAATATCATCCCCTCCTCCACCGGCGCCGCCAAGGCTGTGGGCAAGGTCATTCCCGAGCTGAACGGCAAACTGACCGGTATGTCCTTCCGCGTTCCTACGTTGGACGTTTCCGTGGTCGATCTGACGGTCAACCTTGCCAAACCCACCAAATATGAAGACATCTGCGCCGCCATGAAGGCCGCCTCCGAGGGCGAACTGAAAGGCGTGCTGGGTTACACGGAAGAATCCGTTGTGTCCTCCGATTTCCTGGGTGTCAGCGACACCTCCATCTTCGATGCCAAGGCCGGCATTGCTCTGACCGCTACCTTCGTCAAGGTCGTATCCTGGTACGACAACGAGATCGGTTACTCCGACAAACTACTGTGCCTCATCGAGCATATGTACAGCGTGGACCATCAGTAAGTCCGTTTTTCTCTGATTTCAAAGCAGAGCCGGGAGGAAACCCGGCTCTGTTTTACTTTTCAAAAATATTTAAAAAAGTACTGTTCAACCGTCAAAAGTTATGGTACAATTAGAATGTATTGAATGTACTAAGTACATATTTCGGTAAATGTTACGAAAGGACTCTCTGTTGCATGGGCCACAATTCTATTTTAGACTATAAACTGTCATTGAGCAGCGATATCCCTCTGTACGCGCAACTCGTTGGTATTATCAAGCATCAGATTTCTTCCGGCGCTCTGGCGGTGGGCGATCTTCTCCCCTCGGAAACAGAACTCTGCCGCGCATTGGATATCAGCCGTAATACGGTGCGTCAGGCCATCGGCGAACTGGAGGACGAGGGCCTTGTGGTGCGCAAACGCGGCAAGGGCACATTTGTGACCGACCCCACCAATAACCGCCGCGGCGTCCGCTATTCTTTCACCACGGAGATTTCCTCTCTGGGCAAAACGCCGTCCTCTACGCTGGTGGATTTCGGTGTCATCACGCCGCCCCGCGCGATCTGCGAGAAAATGGCACTGCAGGAAGGTACACCCGTTTACTGCTTCACCCGTGTCCGTAATGTGGACGGTGAGCCGCTGATTCTGGAAACTTCCTATTATCCCCAGTATATCTATCCCAACCTGACCCGCGAAATGGTGCAGACTCACAGTTTTTACAGCCTCTTGTACCATGTGGGCATCACCCCGTTCTCTGCTGAGGACACCTATGAATCCGTCATTCTGGACGAAGCCCGCGCCCACCTGCTCGCCGTGCCTGCAGGCAGTTGCGCATTCTATCATCAGCGCCGTACCAAGACAGAGGACGGCCGTATCTATGAGTACACCCTCAGTTATATGCGTGCTGACCGTGTGCGTCTGGATGTACATATGCAAAAGAGCGGTATGAGTTTCGCGCGTACTGTGTATTAAGTCGTCTTTTTCCGCTACGGCGCTGCAAAATGCAGCGCCGTTTTTGTGTACTCGTGTTGCGTACATCTGTTTCTTGCAGGCTTTCATTAAATGTCAAAAAGGTTTGAAATGTATGGAATATTTGGCAAAAATTTTTGATTTTTTTGTCTGAATTGTTTAAAAAAAACAAAAAGCGCCTGCTTTTTTCGTATACCATTTTGCGAAATTGTACACGACACTTTACATCTGCATTGCTATAATAGGCATAGAATCATACAAGCTGCGCCGCGGGCGCAGAGCACACAAATTAATTATGTGACGGGAAAGGAATTCGTGTTATGGCTATCAAGATTGGTATCAATGGTTTTGGTCGTATTGGCCGCGTTGTGCTGCGCATCTTGGCGGAAAATCCTGAGAAGTTTGAGGTATGCGGCATCAACCTGCGTAAGGCAGACATCGACTATATGGTCTATCAGGTCAAGTATGACTCCGTTTTTCGTAACTTTAACGGAACGGTAGAGCATGTGGGCGGCGATCTGGTACTCAACGGTCACAAGATCAAGATCTTCAGCGAGTCTGACGCTGCTCTGATCCCCTGGAGCTCCTGCGGTGCTGAGTACATTATCGAGTCCACCGGTGCTTATAACACCACCGAAAAGGCTTCCCGTCACTTCAAGGGCGGTGCAAAGAAAGTCATTCTGACCGCCCCCGGCAAGGATGAAGCTACCCCCACTTTCGTTTACGGTGTCAACAGCGACGAATATCGCGCTGACATGAAAGTCATCTCCAACGCCAGCTGCACCACCAACTGCCT
Source organism: Vescimonas sp. (assembly GCA_045617185.1). Lineage (GTDB taxonomy): Bacteria > Bacillota > Clostridia > Oscillospirales > Oscillospiraceae > Vescimonas. The sequence continues at coordinate 20,256 of JAZLIB010000185.1, read as the reverse complement.
GGCACCTCTGGCCAAGGTCATCTATGATGAGTTCGGCATTGAGCAGAGCCTGATGTCCACCATCCATGCTTCTACTGCCAAGCAGAAGACCGTTGACTCCCGTGGTGGCGGCGACTGGCGTACCGGCCGCAGCATCCTGAATAACATCATTCCTTCCTCCACCGGCGCTGCCAAGGCAGTGGGCCGCGTGATCCCCGGTCTGATGGGCAAGATGACCGGTATGTCCTTCCGCGTTCCTACCGCTGATGTGTCTGTGGTCGACCTGACCGCCCGTCTGAGCAAAACTACCACCTATGCCGATATCTGCTATGCTATCCGTCACGCCAGCGAAACCTATATGAAGGATATCATTGCTTACACCTCCGATCAGGTGGTTTCCACCGATATGATCGGTAACTCCCATCCCTGCATTTTCGACGAAACCGCCGGCATCATGCTGGATCAGGACTTCGTCAAACTGATTGCCTGGTACGATAACGAGTTCGGTTACAGCAATCAGGTCGTTCGTATGCTGGAGCATATGTATACCATCGACCATCTGGCTGAAATGGGCGAAAAACCCGGCAGAAAGTAAGATATACTTGTTTTATGGTGCATCCGCTTAAGCGGATGCACTTTTTTTGTAACAGAATCATGAACATTTAATACACCACCTTGCTTTCGTCGGGTACTCGTGGTAAACTCCTTGTATTATGTAATAATGGGTAAGTGTGCATTTTACTCGATAAAGGAGCGTTCGAATCATGCCGAAATTCAGCGTAAAAAAGCCATTGACGGTCTTTGTGGCGGTATTGGCGATATTGGTTCTGGGTGTGGTGGCGTATCTGAAGATGACGCCCGACCTGATGCCCAATATGGATTTCCCCTATGTTATTATTGTCACCGTCGATCCCGGTGCCAGCCCCGAGGCGGTAGAGTCTGATGTGACCCGCCCGGTGGAGCAGTCCATGGCGACGTTAGATCAGATCAAATCCGTTACCTCCACCTCACAGAACAGTATGTCCATGGTGGTACTGGAATTTGAAGACGGCGTAAACATGGACACCATCAGCGTGGACATTCAGCAGAAGATCAGCGCCCTGCAGGGCAATTGGGACGATACTATCGCCGCGCCCTACGTGCTGAAAATCAATCCCTCCATGCTGCCGGTCGAGGTGGCCGCCGTATCCTACGAGGGCAAAGATGTCACCGAATTGTCCGACTTCGTCACCGATACGCTGACCGACAAACTGGACGGTATTACCGGCGTGGCCAGCGTGGATATCAGCGGTAATGTAGAGCGCGAACTCCATGTGATCCTCAGTCAGAAAAAACTGGACGCTCTGTCCAAAAAACTGTCTGACACTATCGACGCACAACTTGACAGCGCTGCAGGACAACTCAATGACGCTCGCGCACAGATTGAAAATGCCAAGTCTGCCATCACCTCCGCAAGCAGCAGTGCCATTTCCGGTGTCACCGAGCAGGCGCTGACCACATTGCAGCAGGGCATGAATTCTCTGCGCGACGAACAGACCAAACTGCAAAACAATCTGAAAGAACTTTCCGATGTGCAGGCGGAAAAAATCAAACTTGATGCGCAGAATGCCGCCTATGAAGTGCGTTTGAGCGCTATTGAAAATGACAGCAGCCTGAGCGATGAGGAGCGCACCGAGGCCATTGCCGCCATTGAAAACGACAGCGATTATATCACTCTGCAGGCCGATCTGGCCGCGCTGGACGTGCGCATTGCCGCGCTTGGTACCTCTTGGGACGAGGCGCAGTCCACCGCCGATAAATGGCAGGAGAGCCTGAATGATATCGGCGACCGTCTGCAGGAACTGCAAAACAGCGATGCCGGTAAGGTCGCTCAACAGGTGTCCGACGGCGTGATGACCATGGCGGACGGCGCCATGCAACTTGTTTCCGCCAATGTGCAGATGGATATGGCTCTCAGCCAGATCGATCAGGGCTTTGCCACACTTGCCTCCTCCCGTGCGGCGGCGCTGGATGCTGCCGACCTCGGCAGCGCGCTGAATATCAACACCATCACCGCTCTGCTTACCGCACAGAACTTTGCCATGCCTGCCGGTTATCTGCAGGAAGACGGTGTGAACTACATGGTCTCCGTAGGTGACGAGATCACCAATCGCGGCGATCTGGAAAACATGATCCTCTTTGACATGGGTATGGACGGCATCGAGCCGATCCATCTCAAGGACGTTGCCGATGTGTTCATCACCGACAACTCCGATGAGGTCTATGCCAAACTTAACGGCTCGGACGGCCTGATTGCTACATTCACCAAACAGTCTACCTATGCCACGGCCGATGTTTCCGACAATATTGGCGACCGCTTTGACGAACTGGAGAAGGAGTATCCCGGTCTGTCCTTCGTTTCTCTGATGGATCAGGGTGATTATATTTACCTGATCATCAATTCCATTCTGTCCTCTTTGGGCTGGGGCGCGCTGTTCTCGATTCTGATTCTGTATCTGTTCCTGCGCGATATCCGACCCACCATCATCACCCTCTGCGCGATCCCCATCAGCGTGATTTTCGCCGTGGTACTGATGTACTTCTCCGGCGTAACCATCAATATGATCTCCCTCAGCGGCCTTGCGGTGGCGGTGGGTATGCTTGTGGATAACTCGGTGGTCGTCATTGAGAATATCTACCGCCTGCGCGCCAAGGGTGCCACCGTGGTGCAGGCCGCCGTGTCCGGCGCCAAGCAGGTGCTGGGCGCTATCACCGCCTCCACGCTGACCACCGTCTGCGTCTTTGCCCCCATCGTCTTTGTGGAAGGCATCACCCGCCAGTTGTTCACCGATCTGGCGCTGACGATGACCTACTCGCTGCTGGCAAGTCTGATCGTGGCATTGACTCTGGTGCCTGCCATGGCATCGGGCATGCTGAAAAAGGAAAAACCGCACAAAGCCAGCCCCCTCGACCGCATTTATCCCCTTTACCGCAAGGCGATCGGCTGGTCACTTCACCACAAGGTGATCGTATTGGCCGCCGCGCTGCTGCTGCTTGTGGGCAGCGCATGGGCGGCACTGGGCCGCGGCTTTGCCTTTATGCCCGACATCGATATGAATACCGTCAACCTCACCATTACCATGCCTGAGGATACAGACCGCGAAACGGCCGTTAAACTGGCAGACGAAGTGCTCAAGCGCGCCGCCACGGTGGAAAACGTGGAGACCGTGGGTGCTATGATGTCCTCCGGCAGCGGCTTCAGCATGATGTCCTCCGACGGCGGCGAATACGATGTGACGGCTTATATCACGTTGCCCGAAGGTGAATCCGGCATGAAGGCCGGCAAGGAAATCGTCAAACTGTGCGAAGATCTTGACTGTGAAGTATCGGCAGACGGTATGATGGCCATGATGACCTATCTCACCGGTGACGGTATCTCGCTGAACGTCTACGGCAATGATATGGAATCCCTGCAGCAGACTGCCCGTGATCTCGCCGCCAAACTGGAAAATATCCCCGGCACGACCGATGTATCCGACGGTCTGGAGGAGGCCTCTCAGGCACTGCACATCAATGTTGACCGCAACGCCGCCATGCGCAAGGGTGTCACCGTGGCACAGATCTATATGCAGATCGCCGCTGCGCTGACGGACACCTCTACCATGACGGACATGACGCTGGATCATCTGGATGTTGACGTGGTGGTGGAAAGTCCCGAGGAAAGCCGCATGACCCGCGCAAAACTGATGGATCTGGAAATCACCAATTCCTCCTCTATGAGCGCCATGAGCGATATGGGCGCCATGAGCGGCATGAGCGGCGATATGAGCAGCGGTATGAGCACCGACACCTCCGCCGCAGCACCGACATCTTTCAAACTCTCTGAGGTGGCCACCATTGAGGACACCGTCAGTCTGAACACCATTTCCCGCTCTGAGCAGCGCCGCTATGTCACCGTGACCGCCGCCATTGACGAGGGATACAACGTCACCAAGGTCACATCGGAGGCACAGCACGCTGTGGACGGCATGACGCTGCCTGAGGGCATCAGCGTGGAATTCGCCGGCGAAAACGAGGCGATCATGGACGCTATGGAACAATTGATGCTGATGATGCTGTTGGGTATCATTCTGGTCTACTTCATTATGGTGGCACAGTTCCAATCCCTCAAATCCCCGTTCATCGTCATGTTCACCATTCCTCTGGCCTTTACGGGCGGTTTCCTCGCCCTGCTGATCTCCGGTATTGAGGTGAGTGTCATCTCGCTGATCGGCTTCGTGATGCTGATCGGTATCATCGTCAATAACGGTATCGTGCTGGTGGACTATATCAACCAGCAGCGGCTTGCCGGTATGGAGCGCCATGAGGCCATCATTGACGCCGGCGTTACACGACTGCGTCCCATTCTGATGACCTCTGTCACCACCGTTCTGGGTCTTGTGGTCATGGCCTTTGCCAAGAATGCCGGTACGGCGCTGATGCAGCCGGTGGCTCTTGTGTGTATCGGCGGTCTTCTGTACGCCACGCTGATGACGCTGTTTGTCGTGCCTTGTATGTACGATATCGTCAACAAAAAAGAAATGCGTAAGGTAGACGAGGCAGAACTGAAAACGCTGGATATCTGATTACAAAAAATGACGCTGAGATTGCTCTCAGCGTCATTTTATTATTGCTATTTATCAGTTTCTCTTCACACGGAAGTTTTCGGGCACGGGATCCTCGCCGTCCCAGATGATACGGCGGAACTCGTAAGGATCGGTGTTGCCCTCGGTGTTGATCATGAACACGCGGGAATTCTTATCCAGTTTCAGCACGTCCTTCAGCTCGGGATCAATCTCATCGCTGAGCAGAGCGAACAGCGTACCCAGAGGCACAGCACCGCTCTCACCGCTGACAACCATGGGATCGCCATTCAGAGGACAGCCCAGAATACGCATACCGCGAGCGGCTACATTATCGGGTACCTGAATGAACACATCGGCGTTGTCCTTGAGGATATCGAAAGCAATGGGGGAGGGGTCACCGCAGGCAAGACCTGCCATGATGGTATTCAGATCGCCCTTGACGCTGCGGCATTCGCCGGCAGCGATGGACTCATACACGCAGGGTGCCTGATCAGGCTCAACCACAACGAACACGGGAGGATCGTTGGGGAACAAAGCGCTGTAGAAGCCCACCACACTGGCAGCCATAGCGCCCACACCGGCCTGCACGAAAACATGGGTCGGCTTGACGATACCCATACCGGCAAACTGTTCCTGCGCCTCCAGCATGATGGAGTTATAACCCTGCATGATCCAGGTAGGTACTTTCTCATAGCCGGGCCAGGAGGTATCGGACACCACATACCAGCCGTTTGCCTTGGCGTCAGCGGCGGCCTGACGGACAGCGTCATCGTAGTTGCCGTTGACCACGGTCACTTCAGCGCCGAACTTGGCGATAGCATCGATACGTGCCTGACTGGTTTCCTTATGGACATAGATCTTGCAGGGCAGGTGCAGTTTTTCGCAGGCCCATGCAAGGCCGCGGCCGTGGTTACCGTCGGTAGCGGAGCAAAGAACGGTGTTGCCCAGTGCCTCATGACATTCATCGCTGACGAGGTAGTCGAAACTCAGTTCCTCATCCTCGCGGTTCAGAATCTGCTTGACCAGACGGTACACCGCATAAGAACCGCCCATGACCTTGAAAGAACGCATCTGCAGACGCTGAGATTCGTCCTTGACATAGATACCGCCGATACCCAGCATCTGAGCCAGATGGGGCAGAGCTGCCAGCGGGGTCATATTATAACCGGGAATCTGGCGATGGAAATTCTGTGCCTCGCGGGCACGCTCTATGGGGAACATTTCCTTGGCCTTTGCAGGGTTCTTCTTGGCAATATCCCCATTATTGTGGATGATATACTTGAAATCGTTTTTCATATATAACTCCTTTCCCAGTGTTTTATATGAACTGTAATAAATTTGGTTTCGCGTACATTATAGCACACATTTTGTCAAAGGGAAGAAAAATTTTTAGCGTTCCTAAAAATTTTTTTGGTTTCCCTGCAGATTGTGATAAGGAGTTTCTTATTTCTTGCACGGCAGGAAAATGTATGCACCATTTTTTGTGTATTTTTTACGAAATTTTACCTGCGCACGGTTAACCTACATCGTTTGTTGCTTCCTGTTTATGGAAAAAATGAATATTGGATTTATGCAAAAATTCATTTCCTGCATGACGGCTTGATTCGCGATTCATGCCGCGCTCATCGGAATTGCAAAAATAGCCCCAAGAACCATACGCAGTTACCCGAAAATGCAATTTTGACACACCGTAACTTGCATTATTGAATTTTTGCAAGTTTTTCCTGCAGTTCATGCAGGTAAATCTTGCATTTTGTGCAGTATTTTGCGGTGAAAACGGCCGTTTTGAAGTTACTCTTGCATTTTGAGAAAACATTGATTATATTGACAGCATAGAGGTCACTAAGGCTTCCTTAATTTTGAAACGAGGTGTTTTTTATGTTGGCAGTTATCGGTGCTTGCAGTGCAGCATATTTCGCAGGGATGGTTCTCATGACAGTTAAGGGCATGAAATAATAACTGTTGGTGCATAGAAACTACCCAAGATATAAGGCGCGGTACGGAAGTCATCCCCGTACCGCGCCTTACCTTATATACCGCGCCAGCCCAATGCCATGGACAGTTGGCGCGATTGATGAATCAGATGGGCAACGGCGTTCTGAAAGTCCTCCGACTGCACACGGCGGAACAGACCTGCCACGCCCAAGGCATAGCGCACCTGACCGGTGCTGTCATAGACCGGTGCCGCCGCCGAGCGCAGACCGATACGGTATTCGCCGTCCTCCACCGCATAGCCGTTCTCCCGCACCTTGGCAAGGTCTGCCACAAAACGCTGCGGGTCGGTGATGGTATGGGGCGTGAAGGCCTGCATACCGCCCTTTTCCAGAATTTTCAGCGCCTCACGGTCACTCAGACAACTCAGCAGCACCTTGCCCTGCGAGGTGGCGTGCAGCGGCATACGGCCGCCCATGGCAGGCACCACCTGCAAGCCGGTGGCGCTGATACATTGGTCAAAAGAGATGGCATTTCTGCCGTCCAACAGTGAAAGAAACGCGCTGGCATCTGTGGCGGCTGCCAATTGCTCCAGATGGGGGTGGGCCAGACGCCCGATGTCCCACGCAGACGACACCGCACAGCCGCACTCAAATAAACGGATCCCCAACGCATAACGTCCGTTCTGCTGCTGCTCGATCACGGCGTGGTTACGCATGGTGGTCAGCAGCGCATGCACCGTGCTCTTGGGATAGCCCGAAGCCACGGAAATCTCCTGCAGTGTCATGGGTGTACGGTGGGATAAAAGAATCTCCAGTAAATTCATCGCCTTATCCACAGAGTGTACAGTGGTCTGTTCGGCCATAACTGCCGCCCCCTTTCTGCCATCAGCATAGCACGGTGCGTCCCTAAACGCAAGGAAAAATTCCGTTTTACGGGACGATTATTCAGCAATGCAGAACGGAGCGCATTGTTTTCCCGAGAATAACGGTGTAAAATAAGATACCGAAATAAAGCGGAAAGGGGAGAAGTATATGCGTACACAAGAGGGCAGACGCGCACGCGCTGCGTTGATCGTGTTATCAGCGGTACTGCTGGTATTGTTCCTGCTGTCATTTTGGCTGGGGCGCTACGATGTACCCCTTGGCGAAGTGGTACGCATTCTGCTCTCACGCCTTTTCCCCACTAAGCAGACATGGACGGACACGATGGAAGCCGCGGTGCTGTATGTGCGCCTGCCCCGTATTCTGCTTGCCTGCATGGTGGGCGGCTGCCTCGCCACGGCAGGCACGGCTTATCAGAGCGTATTCCGCAATCCCATGGCGGCACCCGATATTCTGGGTGCGTCCTCAGGTGCGTGCTTTGGTGCAGCGTTGGCAATCCTGCTTGGCCTTACCCGCAGCGGCGTGACCGCGTCGGCCTTTTTCTTCAGCCTTGTGACGGTGGCTCTGGTCTATTTTGTGGCACACCGCACTCACGGCAGTCAGGTAATGACCATTCTGCTCTCGGGCGTGATGATCGGCTCGCTGTTTTCCGCCTGCACTTCCTATGTCAAGCTGGTAGCTGATCCCTCCAATCAGTTACCGGAGATCACCTACTGGCTTATGGGCAGTCTGTCCGGCACACGCCTTAAAGATGTAGGCTTTGCCATCATTCCCATGCTCATCGGCCTCGCCCCGCTGTATGTACTGCGCTGGCGCATCAATCTGCTCACCTTGGGCGAGGAGGAGGCACGCGCCATGGGCGTAAATACCAAGCGCCTGCGCTTGGTGGTAATCCTCTGTGCCACGGTGCTGACCGCCACCAGCGTGGCCGTCAGCGGTATGATCGGCTGGGTCGGTCTGGTGATCCCGCATCTATGCCGCAAACTGGTGGGCAACGACTGCCGCCATCTGCTGCCCGTATCCACCGTGTTCGGCGCCATCTTTTTGCTGCTGGTGGATAACGTATCCCGCAATCTGCTGGCGGTGGAGATCCCCATTGGCATTCTGACCGCCTTTGTGGGCGCTCCGTTCTTCCTCTATCTCATGACCCGAAAGGAGCATACGCTATGAGCCTTTTGGTGGAAAAATTATCCTTTGCTTATGATAAAAATCCCGTGCTCCACGGTGTAAGTTTCAGCGTGGAAAAGGGCGAATTTCTCTCGGTACTCGGCCCCAACGGCGTAGGCAAGAGTACGCTGTTTCGCTGTATTTTAGGCGCACTTTCGGATTATCGCGGCACTATCTCCGTAGATGGGCAGGAAATCCGCACACTATCTCACCGCGAACGTGCCCGCCGCATTGCCTATATCCCGCAAACCCATCGTCCCACCTTTGGCTACACAGTACTGGACACGGCGCTGATGGGTACCACCCGACAGTTATCCCCATTCCAGCAGCCAAGGCGCGAGCAGATCGACATCGCCCACGAGGCGCTTGAACGCATGGGCATCGGCCACTTGGCCGAGCGCAACTTCGGTCAGCTTTCCGGTGGCGAGCAGCAGTTGGTACTGATCGCGCGTGCTATCGCGCAGCAGTCGGATATCCTCGTTATGGACGAGCCTACTTCGGCGCTGGATTACGGCAATCAGCTCCGCGTTTTGCAGCAGGTACGTGATCTGAGCCGCGAGGGGTATACGGTGCTGCTCAGCACCCACAATCCCCAGCACGCGCTGACCTTTGCTGACCGTGTACTGGCACTCCATGAGGGCACGGTGGCGGCACACGGCGCAGCAAAAGAAGTGCTGTCGCCCGAACTGATGCAGAAATTATACCGCATTGATGTGACCTTTGCCGATACGCAAGGCGGCAGCGTGATCGTGCCGCTGATGGGAGGTGAGGGGCGATGATGTATCAATGGAGCGAGGATATGGTGCGCTTTATGCGTCACGCCTCGGAATACGGCAGCTACAACGCGCAGTTGGTGGATTGGATGCGTCCTCATCTCCGCGAAAACGACTGCGTTTGCGACGCAGGCTGTGGTCTGGGTTATCTGAGTCTGGCCCTCGCCCCTTATGTCGGGCAAATCACAGCCGTCGATCGCAACGCCGATGCGCTATCGGTACTGCGCGAAAACTGCGCACAGCGTCACATCACCAATATTGAAACCCGCTGCGGCGATATCTATGGTCTGTCGCCCGATACACCATACGATGCCATGGTGTTCTGCTTTTTCGGGCGCATGGAGGAAATCGCCGCCATCGCCAAAGCACAATGCCGCGGCACAGTATTCGCTTTTAAGAAAAACTACGCCACTCATCGCTTTTCCGTGGGGCAGCACCCTGCGGGCAATGACAGCTTTACCGTGGCGAAAGACTGGCTCACCGCCCACAAGGTGCCTTTTGCGGTGCAGGAAACGGAACTGGAATTAGGCCAGCCGTTTACCTCTTGGGACGATGCGCGGCAGTTTTTTGAAGTTTACAGTCGCGACGAGGATAAATCCGTCATTACCGACGCTTTTCTGCGCGAAAAGCTGGTAGAAACCGGCAGAACGGATTTCCCTCTGTATATGCCCCATAAGCGGTCGGTCGGTTGTCTGCGATTTGAGGCAGCAGATTTGCCATAAGGAGAATCCAACATGAAAATCAAGAAATGGACGGCGCTGATACTGGCCGTCATCATGCTGCTGAGTCTGGCGGCTTGCGGCACAAAGGGCGGCAATGCCGCGGAGAAATACCCCGTGCGGCAGTTCACCGACTCGCTGGGACGGGAAGTGGAAGTGCCTGCTCAGATTGACAAGGTGGCACTCAGCGGCCCCATGGCACAGATCGTGCTGTTCGCGCTTTGCCCCGACAAACTGGTGGGCGTATCCGATGCGTGGAGCACAGAGGCCGAGCAGTATCTGGACGCGAAGTATCTCAATATGCCCCAGATCGGTCAGCTTTACGGCGGCAAGGGCGAACTGAATCTGGAAACCCTGCTTAACAGCGGCGCACAGATCGTTATTGACGTAGGTGAGGCAAAAAGCGGCATTGCAGAAGACATGGATGCCCTGCAAGAGCAGACCGGTATCCCCTTTGTCCACATTACCGCCACCACCGAAACCTCCGGCGATGCTTACCGTATGCTGGGCGATCTTCTGAATATGCAGGAGGAGGCGGAAACGCTGGCCGCCTACTGCGATAGAATCTATGCGCGCACCATGTCAATTGCCAACAATGTGGAAAAAGCCAACGTACTGTACGTCACCGGTGACATGGGACAGAATGTGATTGCAAAGGGTTCCTATCACGCAGAGATCTTCGATCTGCTGACCAACAACCTCGCCGTGGTGGACGAGCCGTCCGCTAAGGGCACGGGCAACGAGGTCAGCATGGAGCAGATCTTCACATGGAATCCCGATGTGGTCATTTTCTCCCCCGACAGTATTTATGATACTGTGTTGGACGACCCCGCATGGCAGAGCGTCAGCGCCATTCAAAGCGGTCACTACTACGAAGTGCCCTATGGTCCCTATAACTGGATGGGATTCCCGCCCTCCGTGCAGCGCTATCTGGGTATGATCTGGCTTTGCAAGGTGCTCTATCCCGAGGCCACGGCGCAGTATGATCTTTTCAGCGACGTGCATGAGTACTACGAACTGTTCTACCATTGCGATCTGACGCAGGCGCAGTTTGGCGCGCTCGTAGCCAATTCTCTCGGCAGATAAGAAGGAGTGATTGTAATGCAGGCAATTTTTGCAAAGTTATTATATGAGATGGAAAAACAACGCGACACCGTGCTGGTGACCATTGTGAACGAATCAGGCTCGACACCTCGCGGTATCGGCGCACAGATGCTGGTCAGTCGCAGCGGGGCGCAGGTGGGTACCATCGGCGGCGGCAATGTGGAAAATCTGTCCATTTTGCACGCGCAGGAACTGATTGAAAAAAAGTGCAGCGATATCCACGAATACAAACTGCACAAGAACGAAAAGGAAGACATCGGCATGGTCTGCGGCGGTGACGTGACGGTGCTGTTCAGCTACATCGCCGGCACGGATAGCCGTTGGAGAGAGGTAGCATCTTTGGCACTTGCACGGATCACCGAGCGTAAAGAAGGCTTTCTGGCGCTGCCGCTGAACGGTGATACCGCCTATATTGCGGACGAGCAGCCCCACGGCGAGGTGTTTACCATGTCCTTGCCTATCGGTGAGCGCGCTATTCTGTTCGGTGCGGGTCACTGTTCACTGGCGCTTGCACCCCTGCTGCAAACCATCGGTTTCCGTGTCACGGTGTTCGATGACCGCAGCGACTTAGTGTCAACGGAGCGTTTCCCCGGCGCAGATCAACTGATTTGCGGCGACTTTACGAAAATCGATCAGTATCTGAATATTGAGGCGGACGACTATATCGTTGTCATGACCAGCGGACACAGTCACGATTTTGAGGTGCAGGAGCTGGTGCTCCGCCACCCCTTTGCCTATGTGGGCGTGATCGGCTCCCGCCATAAGACCGCCACGGTGAACGCAAGACTGCGCGAGGCCGGCATTGCTGAGGACGCTATTGCCGCCATCCACACGCCGGTGGGCGTGGCCATCAAAGCAGTGACACCGGAGGAGATCGCCGTATCTATTGCTGGCGAAATGATCTATGAGCGCGCCTTGCGCCGGGAAAAGTCCGGATACAAGCCCCACGGCTGCCCCATGCACTAAAATGTAATATCATATCAGTAAAGCCGAGGAGATTCATTTCTCCCCGGTCTTTTTTACCATTTGAAAATGTTTCCCTTTCGTTGCAAAAAAAGAGCACCCACCGAAGTGAGTGCTCTTGAGATGGTAATCTTTTAGCGCTTGGAGAACTGTCGGGGCGTAAAGAAACTGTGCCTGCGGCACAGTTTTAGCCTCCGACCGCAGCGGCTATGCCGCGAGGACACCTCTGTTCTCCATCTGCCATAAAAAGAAGGCTCCTGCCAAAAGCAGAAGCCTTCTTGTATACACCAATCGTAAATTAACGCTTGGAGAACTATATGTGCTTCCTATGATACATACCAGGTCGGATCGATTTTGCGTTTTCCCTCCGATTTTTGGCTTGATTCCGCCATTTTTTGGACATGTTACTTTCACCGTTTCCCAATATAGCACTCTGTTATTTTCGTTTTGCTGCATGCTTGTTGTTTGCCCATAGCAGCCCAGGGCTATGGACGACAACAGCAAAATCATGCCAAGAAGTGATAATTTGCGAACTTTGACATAAACCGTAATTTCTGCCATCCAAAGTTCACAATTTCGACTTCAAGTCAAAAAGTTTTGGCGTGAAGGCCACGTAATTCACTTGTCGAGGTTTCTATTAGTGATACTGCATATTTCGCATCAACTATTTTCGTTGTGCCTGGCTGTTTTTCTTCCAATGCAATGCGTTTCGAACAAAAATATACAACACATCAGCAAGGATGATTCCAACGCCTAGAATTAACGGATTACTTGCAACCGCGTTCTGAAATTCAAATGCGAGCGCATAATCGATAGCATGTCTCATTCCGCAAAAGATACAGGAATAGCCTTCATAGTCACACAAAAAGTGAAACGGTAGCTTGCAAACTATAATTCCAGCAATAACTAAGACTGCATAAAAAGTGAGCCTAGCTTTTTCAAATATAATTATTTTCTCTTTTCGATCAATCATGCTTTGTCGCGGACAAGAATTTTGCCCCTGCAATTATTTGGAGAATACCCGCTGCAATCATAACGAACCCTATGCCGCAGGTGAAAACAAGTGTTTCCATGCCACCAACAAACAGGCCACAAGTCATAATGCATGCACCAATCAAGTATGCAAGGGACAATTTCCTTTTGGCAGAAAGATTCTTTGAAAAATATACTATAAAGCCGATGAGTACGACAACTGCATCAGCAGCACATATAGCATATGCAATGGGCGCTCCGGACGTATCGTAAGTAACTGTGCCACTAAACGAGTTACTTGTACTACCATCGGGATTTGTTATCGTGTTACTGTATTCACCAACAGCGTGTGATGCAGCGTAAACAATAAAAACAATAGAGAGAATTAATACAACCGCAGAAATAATGTTTAAAATATGTGCTGAAAACAGTTTGGACTTTGCTTTTTTTGTATCTGCAACTACAGTATCATCAGTCAACGGTGCTGCGCAGTTGCAGCAGAATTTACTGGTGTCGTCATTTTTAGTTCCACATTTTTGACAGTACATAAATATGCCTCTCCTTTTTCACAAAACATTTGTTATATGCAATATTGCAACATATCTTTTTAAATTATAGCATAAATTATCAGAATATTTCAATAATATAATATGGAAGATAACCAAAGAATGCTCTGCTGACTGTGGTAGTTGGCTGAGCTTCTTTCTTGTGTAGAAAAGTACGGTTGGATATGGTATATTTAAGAGTAAGATTTTGCTTGAAGAGGAGGTACAATATGTTTGTACGTGGCGAGATATATGAGGGATACGAGCAACATGTTTTAAGTTTTTCGCAAGAGCCTGAATGTACACCTTCTGAAGCTATGGAATGTATACTAAAGTTCAGAAGTCAATTGCCGGATAAAACACCGACTCATTATAATAGGATAGTGATTAACCCGCGAATCGACTTATGGCTTCCCGGGAAATTAGATAAAGAATATAAAGGGGACTACCTGCTGACATGGGATGGAGAACCACCAAAACATAGTGATGTTGGGTGGGCACTCATTAATATTGTTAATAGCATAGATGAACCGAAAAGGGCAGTATATCTGACGTGGATGAAGTTGCTGGAAGATGCCTATGAGAACGGAACTAAAAATATTAGTAGTTATACAGATGAAAAACAACGATTTGCTTTACAGCTTCTATTTTGGTTAACATTACAAGAGGATATTAACAAACCATATCAAATGGGAAAACTGAGGCCATTTTGTAGATACGCGGAGGCACTATCGACAACTCAGGAGGGGTTTGGACATACATACGAGGAAGTTCAACAGCGAATGTACGACTATTGTTCCAAACCATTAGATGAATGGGAACTTCCATATGTGCCTTCTTTTTATCACTGGAGTGAAAATGAATGCGCTTGGTAGTATTTGCACCTCCTGTTTGCTGCGTCTCTACTACTACAGCCTGCTTCAACTTGTGCTATTTTATCCTGTTCCGACAAAACTGTGACAGAAAACGTAATACACAAGGAAAATGATGCCATAACAAGCGATGACATTATCTTTCACGTGACTGGCGCTTTTTTCGATGCCTCTCCTGCAATTCTTTCGCTTCCTTCATTAGATTATTGATACGCTCCCGGCCGAATAACTGCCGCAGGAATGCATAGTCCTTGTTTTCAGCACACAGATACTCATTATCTTGCTGTAGCCGCTGATTCTCCCGGTAGTACCTGTTGTTGACATTTTGAACCCGATGGTAGTCATCGATTACCTTGAGGTATCGGGCAAAGATGGTAACTGCAAGATTCTTCAGCTTCTTTATCAATGAGCCTACAAGCTTGGCCTTATGGTGTATATTTTCTATAAAAATTATAGCCTGCCGCATGGTAAAGCGCCCAATTCAGCCCAGCGCCGCGTACGCTTCAGAAGATTTTTCCACATCTACGTATAATAAAAACGCCCGAAAGAGTAATTTCTTCCAGGTATTTTTATATATGGTGCTGCTATTCGACAAAAATTGTTTGCACTATTTAATAATAATAGCTATAATCTTCATATATACGCATAAGTTAATGATGTATACAGGAGTAGTTTTATGGTTTCTTTAATTGATCCTTCGTTTACAACAGAAAGCCTTCAAACAATGCCTGAGGGGCAGTATTTTGACCGAAAAAGTGCTCGTCTAGCAGAAAAAGAACTAGCTCGACATATTTCTGCAATGGCTAACGCTTCTGGTGGTGTAATTGCATTAGGTATAGAGGATGATGGAAAGATTACGGGAGTAGATGTAGCAAAAGAAAATAGATTTCGTAAGGTTCCATTTGATTATTTGCAATCATGCCCGCATCATAATGTAGAAGTATTAGAATATAGTCAAGGCGTAAATGTTCTTTTATTTCACATTGCACCGTCAACAAACGAAATAATTAAACGTACAGATGGTACCGCTTTTTTACGTGTTGGCGATTCGTCTAAGCAATTACGTGCAGAAGAGGTATTGGAGCTGGAATATTCAAAAGGTATTCGGAGCTTTGAAAGTAGAATCGTTTCAGAGGCCACGATGAATGACCTAGATATGGACCTCATAGAAGAATATCGCCGTATGGTTGGTGTAACTGAATCTACAGATCCGATAGAATTGCTTCGCGCAAGAGGCATTATAAAAGGCGATTATGATAAACCACAGATTACAGTTGCGGCAATTATTCTCTTTGCAAAAATTCCAACACAATTCTTGCCGTCTGCCAGAGTGAGATTTTTACGTTATGAAGGAACAGACGCTAAATCTGGCGTAAGTTTTAATGCTGTAAAAGATGTCACATTAGAAAAACCTCTGCATAAAATTCTTTCCGAAGGGAAAACATTGCTCGCAAATCAAATGCGAGAATTTCAGCAACTAACAAAAGATGGTATATTCAAGCGAATCCCCGAATATCCGGAATTTGCTTGGCTGGAAGGGTTGGTAAATGCTGTAACACATAGAGATTATTCGATATCTGGCGATTATATTAGGATATCAATGTTTGATGATCGAATTGAATTTTCAAGCCCAGGTAAACTACCAAGTATTGTTACTGTGAAGAACATACAGCACACACGGTTTTCGCGCAATCCATTGATAGCTAGGGTTCTTTCAGATTTTGGTTGGGTGCGAGAATTAAACGAAGGCGTTAAACGTATCTATTCTGATATGGAGTCCTTTTTTCTGGAACCACCTATTTACTCAGAGCCAAACGGGAATACTGTCTTGCTAACTTTAAAAAATAATGTTGCTATGCGTTCCGTTAGAAGAATGGAAACATTAGAGTCAATTTCCGCAGCCGAATGGATGAAATTAAATTCGCTGGATAAAGACATTGTATACTATGTTGCGAATATAGGGAAGTGCACTACGCGAGCACTTGAAAAACTTACAGGGAAAAGCCGACAAACATTAGTACAGCATCTGAAAAAACTCACTTCGGAAAATGGTGGCCCGATAGAAGAACATAGCTCGTCTCCTCGTGATCCAACTAAATATTATACGATTCGATAATTGAGCTACTCTCAAGTTACTCTCAAGCACTCTCAAGTTACTCTCAAGTTACTCTTATGTACAAATTTGACCGGGGAGAAATCATTCTCCCCGGTTTTTCTTGTTCTACCATTGCAAATTGCGATTATTATTATTCGATTCCACCAAACCAATTCTAAACAAACTTGTTTAAGAGATTTAGCGGGTATTATTTATATCATCTGTATTATTCTGAAAGCGTAAGCTATCAGAATTTTTGTTGCCAATATGTTGCCATATATGTAAGACTACTTTCGTTCGCCAATCTCATTTTACTGCGTTTGAAATAAATAAAATTATACAAGAGAGATATTATTTTTTATTTCATTCCAAAGACGTTGCCTAATTTCAACTGCAGTGTTAATTGAGACAATTCCGTATGATGTAATTGGCTGATACATAGAGGCCAATGGCGAATTATGATAGTGCCAAAGCGCATTTTCAGAGCTGTTTACTCTACCCTGTAAGATCCATACCATTTCGGGAGCGCGGTTATTTGCAGCTACGCCGAACTCACATGAATACTTTCGAATTACATTGGGCAGATGATAGCTTTTAATGCTTGATCTAGGTGAGAACTTTGCATCAAAAATTACATATTCTTCATCGTGCTCAGCAGAGGAGAATTTCAGTACGAAGTCTGGAGTATAATAGTCTGACTTGTATGCTTACCACGGAACCAACTTTTGAATATACATCTTCAGCGCTATCACCGCCTTGAATACGAACTTCAATTCGGCCCAATTCAGGAAAGTCATTTGGATCAATTAAATCATACGCATTGCCTTTTACCAAGACACGAGGATAAACATAACATATCCTATTAACACCGCTAAAGGGCTCAAAATTTTCATTGTAGGAAAGCCACGCAATAATGTTTTTCCCCATATACTGTCTGAAGTCCATACTTGTTCCCCTTTCAATCTATTATTTTCAAAAGTTAATATCGCATGTTCCTAATATCGGTAGTTCAAACAAAAGATTTGAACTCATATCATCTCGTATCTATATTTTCTCCCATAACAATAAAATGTTATAATAATTATATCGTAATAGGTACGATAAAGCAAGATAACATCGAAAAGAGGATTAATTTTAATAATATTCTCTTGAAATAATTTCATACCCTTATTAAATGATAGTGGGGATATTCGGCAGAGCGACGAGGCTATATATCATATCCACTTCCGGGTTTTGGAGCAATTATATTTCATTGGAACAAAGGAGTGACCGGCAATTGACCGTCCACTCCTTTATTATGGGCTTATTATCTTTCGTAAGTCTGCCGCTTTTTTCGCTGCCTCTCCTGCAACTCTCTCGCTTCCTTCATCAGATTATCAATCCGCTCCCGACCGAACATCTTCCGTAGGAAAGCATAGTCCTTATTTTCAGCCCTTAACAGCTGATTGTCCTCCCGAAGATCCTTGTTTTCAGCACGCAGATACTCGTTATCCTGCTGCAGCCGCTGATTCTCCCAGTAGTACCTGTTGTTGACATTTTGAACCCGATGGTAGTCATCGATTGCCTTGAGGTATCGGGCAAAGACAGTCACAACAAGCTCCTTCAACTTCTTTAGCAGCGGATCCACAAACTTGGCCTTATAACTTTTGGCACTCATCAGCCCCTGCGGCTCCGGCAGCGCATAATCGGGGGAGTTATCTAGGTCCTTTTTCAGCTCAGAAAGGCTCGTCTCGCCGTTTTCGTAGTTCTGAATACGATTACATACCGACTGGTATTTGCTTTCCATATCGGCAACTTTTTCGCTTAAATCGGCCACCTTTTCGGACATTTTTTCGACCTCTGCGCTTCGCACTTTCTTTTCATAGTCAAGTACAGACAGGTGCTTTTCGTGGGTGCCTTTATGCTCCCATTCGATACCATGCCGTTCCATTACGGATGCCAGTTGCTCCTTTTCAGATTGCACCCATTGATTCCACTCTGTCTCCTGCCGTGATCCACCCTTGAAACCTTGGGCAGCTAACGCTTGTTTTAACGAAACGCGGGTATCTAATCCACGATTACCGCCTGTCGTAAATGGCACAAAGTCGATATGCAAATGAGGCGTTGCCTCGTCCATATGGAGATGAGCAGAGAAGACATAGAGATTGGGATTTCTCTCTGCAAAGCCCTGATAGTACTCATCAAGGATCTGCTTCGCTGTATCGCCCACCTCTGATGTGACACCGGTATCATCACAGTTGCCGATTTGCAGGATAATTTCATAGAACAGCTTTTCCTGCTTGCCGTTACGGATTTTTTCATAATAATTATCAATCTTCCGATCCGCTCGCTTCTGGCGGTCATTGTATCGCTGCAGCGCCTCATCAAACAGATGGTGATATACACTTTTGATGTTTTTGTTACAGTAGCTTATATTCAGCGGTGTACGCTCCGGATCGGTATTTTTTGCGTTGAATTTACGGCTATTATGGCTGACGGAGCCTTTGCCGACCATTACACTGATCGTTCTTTTCATAAAATCACATCCTTTCATTGCCCGGCGATAGCCGGGAGGGTTCTGTTACTCTTGTCAAGAGTAACGCAAAGGCACTTTTGACAGCCGTTGGCCATCAAAAGGCGTTGCGCTCTCCGAGAGGGGAGTGAGGGCGTTGCCCTGCTTACTGCGGTAAGCACCCAGTAGTGCCACCCTTTGAAAAGGGTACCCTGCACCCCGTCCAAACCAAGCGTGACGGTCGTGACGATGGTGACGGTATTTATGGCACCGCCCCCGCTATCGTAATCATCGTCACGACCGTCACACATCGTCACGCCTGCTCCAGATGGAGTTCCATCTTTCGACCATCGTGACTACGGCTGCGCTTATATCGAATACCGTATTCGTTCCGCAGCCGACTGGCGTTGATATTCAGTTTTGTGCTGAGCACATTCGGCTTCATATCCACACCCAGCAGATTGACAAGCTCCGTTGCCGTACCTTCCCAATCGGGAGAATCTTCGGTAATGCACTTGGCGATTTCCTCAAGCAACGGCTCTGACGGAGCCTTCCATAGTTCCGTTTCAATCTCTTCCAGCTCCCAGATCAACTTCTCTGTGTTCCGCTCGAGATAGAGCCTCTGATCCTGCTGATCTCTGCCGGATACATCGAGTGTGGCGGCATTGCCGGTACGCTTTTCCTTACGGAGCAGGAAAGCTCCATCGGCAGCACCCAACAGACCGTTGGTGCCGGAAATCATATCAAACTGATCCTCTGCCTGCTGTTTTCGTGTGTGATGCACTAGCAACAGGCAAATGCCGTAGCGATCGGCAAGCTGTTTGAGTCTGGCGATAATGTCATAGTCGCTGGCATAACTGTAATTGTCACCACCGATCTCACGTACCTTTTGCAGCGTATCGATGATGATCAGGACGGTGTCCGGATGCTCATTGATAAAATTACCCAACTGCTCGTCCAGTCCACAGCCGAGCTGCTTGGCTGAAATAGAGAAGTACAGGTTTTCTGTACTTTCCGTTCCGAACATCCGATACAGACGCTTTTGCAAGCGACCATAGTCATCCTCCAAAGCCAGATACAATACGGTTCCTTTCCTCGTGGGCATATCCCACAGCAGAGTTCCGGTACTGATATGATAGGCCAACTGCGCCATAAG
>JAZLIB010000184.1:0-7640 GCA_045617185.1 Vescimonas sp. | reverse complement strand
CACCGATACCAGCATGGCGGCGATGCACATACCGTAAACCAGCGATTCGCAGGTAAACGGGCGTCCCAATAAGGAGAAAAGCACCGTATCACCCATGGCATTGAAAATCGGATTCAGCACAGATACCACCGCAAACAGCGGGATCATGCCGAGGACAACTTTCCAGCCTTTTCGTCCTTTCAACGCCAGATAGTAGGCGGCTGCACAGATGACGGACACAGCCAGATAGGCCGGATGCATCATGGCAACGCTCAGCACGATGGCAATCGCGAAGAACGCAAAGCACACCGCCGGATGGCAGCGGGAAAATGAATCGTATCTCATATCAATATACACTTCCACCCACATCGGCGCCCATACCGTTGCAGGTATAGCACCATACGATGGCATCACCTTGCGACAGTGTGTAGTCGGAGCAACCGTAGTTGGGGAACCAGCCGTTCACCTTATACATCCAGCCGGATTCGCTGCCACAGTCGAATTCATAGAGGTGATTGATACCTTCGACATAGTAACTTTCGTACAGCGGTGTGTAACTGTATTCCAGTGCGATGCCGTTTTGATCGCATGCACGCTTGAGTACATCGAATACCGTTTCACCTTCGGAAAAGAAAACGGAGGTTGTACCGAGAATTGTGCCGCTGTTGGGCACATAACTGTCCTTGCCGGCATCAAGGTTTTCCATGTTGTCCAAGATAGTATCGCAGCAAATCTGAATCGTGCAGGTAAGAGTAGAAGGTTCTTCCTCCTTTTCCTCGGAGGCTGGCTGCTTGTCCGGCTTAGAAGGCGCGGGGGCATCAGAGGGTGCGGGGTCAGTAGAGGGTGTAGTCGTACTTCCTGCCGGCTTGTTTCCGCTGTCAGATGTATTTTTGTCTGTCTGTGAGCCTGTACCATCTGTATGGGAGGTGTTATCTTCCTTATCAGACGTATCGTCATTGTCCTTACTGTCAGTTTTTTCGCCGGAAGATGCTGCCTTCTGCGCTTGCCGATCTGTCAGAACCTTGGCCAACGCATCGTCGGTAAAGCAGAGTGCTTCATCAGAATCCTGCGCACAGTGAATGAAGAAATCGCCGAGGGAGGTGGCATCGAGTATAGCGTATGCAGGTTGGCTGTTTGCCGCAAAGGAGGCTAACTGCCCGCCGGATAAGGCCTTGTCACCTACGCTGACCTCACCGGAAAGAATACCGATGCTCTGAGAACCGGTGCGGACAGAGATCACTGCAGTGCTGTCCTTTGCCTCAACAGACTGTTCTCCGAATACCACGGAAACCGCGTTCTTAGCACGGAGAAATACCTCGCCGGAGCGCACCGTAACGGCGAAACCGTCCACAGTAGCACAATCAATGGTCACCGAGGCATTTTCGCCTAAAATCAAACGACTTTCGCCCATTTCAATCGTGGCTTGTGCGCCGCCGTTGCCGGACAACTGATCACCGTCGCGCAGAGCGGTAACTGTGTCCAGATGTGTGGCGATTCCGTCGCGGGTCAGGTCGACAATGCCCTTATCGCGATTCACGCAGGCAACCGCCTGCAAGTTATCCTTGCGGTCAAACCAACCATAATGCTGTCCAACCAATAAAATGCCAACAGCGGCAATAATCACAATGACAGCCACCATGATGCAGTTGGCAATTCTCTTTTTTTTCTTCATAACCAAACCTCTCACAGACAATAAAAAAATGCCCCCAAATGGGGACATGAAACGTGCGTATTTTACCGCATAAACAGCCCCAAGAGTTTTACGGTGATTTAACAAATGACGAAAAGTATTCCGGCTGGTAGGCGGCCTGATTGCCGCTGCCTTCTCAGAGCCTTGCTCCAATGGCAGCGGCGGCTGCAATGCCCACACACGGCGGCTTGGTACCGCTGGGTCTTACCCATTCCATTCCGACATTTTGCTGCACTATTTATATGTGTTGTGATTTTATCATGTTTTTTGCATATTTGCAAGGGAAATGCGGGATTTCCCCAAATTGATGAGGGGGGATAATTTGCCGCATGTGGACTTCCTGCCGCAACATAGGATGGCGATGTAAGGAGGTAATGTATATGATTTCTGCGGCGTTACTGCTACTGACCAACAGTTTATTTTTGTCCCTGCACTTAGCGGGCAATCCCGGATCATTTCCCAAACCGCTGAGTGCAAAGGAGGAGCAGGAATATCTTCTCCGCAGCGCTGAGGGCGATTTGGAAGCCCGAAATGCACTGGTGGAGCACAATCTGCGTCTGGTGGCACATATCATCAAGAAATACTATACACAGGCAGATAATCAGGAGGATCTGATTTCTATCGGGACAATCGGACTCATTAAGGCGGTAAACACCTTCCGTGCAGATCGCAATATCCGCCTGGCAACCTATGCCTCAAGGTGTATTGAAAATGAGATATTGATGTACTTTCGCGCCCAACGCAAATTGCAGGGTGAGGTATCTCTCAGCGATACTATCGAAACGGATAAAGCGGGCAACACCCTATACCTGATGGATGTACTGGGTACGGATGATACCATGCTGTCAGACCTGCAGGATAAGGAAAACTATCAGCACCTGCGCCGTGTGGTGTCGGAGTGCCTGACAGAACGTGAGGCGGATATTATCCGCCGCCGTTACGGGTTGGACGGCCAGCCGCCCCAGACGCAGCGTCAGGTTGCCGCAGTGTATCACATCAGCCGCAGCTATGTATCGCGTCTCGAGAAAAAGGCTCTTGAGAAGCTTGAGAAAGAACTTCTGGAGTATGTGCAATAAAAAAATATTTCCATAATAAAAAATTAGTGAAATATAGATTGCGTATTGGATAAAAACCGGATATAATGCAAATGGATAGAATTTGCGTGTTGTAACAAGAAACAGTTACAATGTCGGAAAGGAAGAAACGGTACCTATGAGAAATATTAAATGCGGCGTTACCGATATGCGTAAGCGTGTTTTTGCAGAGGTGGCAAGACTGGCCTATGAGGGTGGAGATTACTATATCCGTATGGAAAAGCTGCCCTATGAAATTGTACCCAGCGATGAAGGTGCCAGCCGCGATTCTATTTTTCTGGAGCGCGCCATTGTGGGTGAGCGTATCCGTCTGGCCATGGGTTTACCGCTGCGCAATATGAGCGAGCATAATCTGCTTTCCGATGGCGTGGAAGAGAGTGCCATTGCAGAGAAATACTATGACCCTCCGCTGGTCAATGTCATTAAATTTGCCTGCAACGGTTGTCCTCCCACGCATTACGAGGTGACCAATGCCTGCCAGGGGTGTCTGGCGCAGCATTGTGTCAACAATTGCCCCAAGGGCGCGGTATCCATAAGCCGCGGCAAAGCATCTATTGATCAAAGCAAGTGCATCAAATGCGGTAAATGTAAGAATGCCTGCTCCTATCAGGCCATTATTAAGTTTGAGCGCCCCTGTCAGGAGGCCTGCGGTATGGATGCCATCGGACAGGATGAACATGGCCGAGCTGATATTGATCACGACAAATGCGTATCTTGCGGTCAATGTCTGGTGAACTGTCCTTTTGGTGCAATTGTAGATAAGGGACAGCTGTTCCAGTTGATCCATTCCATCAAACGCGGCGATAAGGTCATTGCTATTATTGCACCGGCATTCTGGGGCCAGTTCGGTGATAAGGTCACGCCGGGACAGATCGTGCAGGCTATGAAAATTCTGGGTTTTGAGGCGCTGGAAGAAGTGGCTATCGGAGCTGATCTTTGTGCCGTGGAGGAAGCGGACGAATTTATGCACCATGTGCCGCAGACGCAGCCGTTCATGGCAACTTCCTGCTGTCCTGCGTGGTCTGTCATGGCAAAGAAGGAGTTTCCCGGTTTTGCCCCGTATATCTCCATGACTATGACACCCATGGTGTTGACGGCCCGTCTGATGAAGCGCCGCTATCCCGACTGCAAGGTGGCATTTATCGGTCCCTGTGCCGCTAAAAAACTGGAAGCCAGCCGCCGCACAATTCGCAGCCATGTGGATTTTGTACTGACCTTTGAGGAACTGCGCGGTATGTTTGAAGCCAAGGGCATTGACTTCAGCCGGATCAAAGATGTTCCCGCCAATTACGAGGCGTCAGCACCCGGCGTCGGCTTTGCCGCCAGTGGTGGCGTGGCCAAAGCGGTGGAGGAAGTGATCTATCGTACCCATCCAAATAAAGAGGTCAAAACCGCCTATGCAGAGGGACTGCGGGAATGCCGTCAGATGCTGCGCGTTGCCCGTACGGGTAAATACGAAGGATATCTGCTGGAAGGTATGGCGTGCCCGGGAGGTTGTATTGCCGGTCCTGGTACGGTACAGCCACCGGAGAAATCCAGACGTGTACTGGAGCAGTATAAGGCTGCCGCACCGAAATCCAACCCGCTGGATTCCGACTATTTGTCCGATATCTACCTGTTGCACGAGGACAAAGAATAGTGAAATCACGTCAGCCGATGCTGACAATCTGTATCAAAAATTTGAGTGATGAAACAAATGAATTTCACCTATACCGTTGAAGAATATACAGCAGACGTACCTATGCAGGAATTTATAGAACAATGCGTAGATGTGGCTCGCTTCAGACAGTTGTGTCAGCAATGCGGCAACTATGACAAGAGATGGAGTTGTCCCTCCTTTGCATTTGACCCTATGGAGATCTGGAACAGTTACGGCAGCGTAAAGCTCTATATGCGGCTGTTGCGCGGCACAAAGGACGAGCAGGCTTTGGAGCCTGCACTGACGGCGCTTAGAGAAGAAAAGAAGAAATATTTTACTATGCTCATGGCATGGGAAAAGGAGAATCCCGGCAGTCAAATGCTGTCGGCGGGGACTTGTGATCTGTGCGATACCTGTGCAAAGGAAATAGGTGAATCCTGCCGCCATACGGAGAGCCTGCGCTATTCCATCGAGGCATTGGGCGGCGATGTGGAGAAATGCGCCCGACTTTATTTCAACACTCCGATTTTATGGGGTAAAGACGGCTTAGCGCCTGCTTACTATATGCTGGTAGGTGGCTTACTGCTGAAATGAAACAAAAAGTACCGTTTATCCTGCGATAAACGGTACTTTTTTTATAGTTCGATACACTCCAGATCGTCCGGTACAAATACTTCTCCGTCATAGACAGACTGTGCCTCGGCGGTATAACGCGCTTTTCGCGTGGCAAGGGTTTTGTCTTCCGTGTGATAGAGCACCAAGCGCTTGGCACCCAACTCCTGCGCCATCATAGCAGCATCGCGGGCGGTGCTGTGGTGCTTCTCGTAAGGGTGAAAGATTTCGCGGTCGTCGTATAGACAGAAAGCCTCCGCCAAAAGCCAGTCGCTGCCGACTACAAAATCGTGGGTCACGGGATTGTAACTCTCGTCACCTAAACAAGTCAGCGTCTGGCCGTCCGGCAATTTGGCGGAGAAACCGTACTGCTTGGCCTTGGTGGACTCAATGTCAAAGACGGTCATGCTCATACCAAGCGCGGACAGCGTATCGCCCGGCTGTACCTCTGCGAAATGGATACGCGTGCCGATGTGTTTGCCAAACTTGGCAGGCAACAGAGCCCGACACAGCGGCTCGATGATGGAAAGTACCGCGTCGTGACACCAGATGGTCAGGTCACCGTCGTACTTGTCCTGATTGATGGACTGCGCCACAAGGCGCACCACCCATACCACGCCCAGCAGATGGTCGGTGTGTGCGTGGGTAATGAAGAGATGGTGCATATGGCCGATAGACAGACCGGCATCTTGCAGCTGGCGCAGAATCCCGTTGCCGCCGCCGGCATCTACCAGCAGGAAATCCTCATTCTCTTGCAGAGCAAAGCAGGTGTTATAGCAATGGGTCACCATGGCATTGCCGGTGCCGAGCATAATCAGTTTCATGACGTGTACTCCTTGTAAAGTGAATTTGCATTTGCGGCCATTATAACATGGTATTCACTATTTGAAAAGTGCATTTTCTGTATCCAAGAGAGCGACACAATTTGCGGAAATGTTTATTAAATTGTGAACAATACAAAAAAGGTGTTGACAAAACGTACAAATATGATAGAATCATTTCCAGCAAATCCCCCAAAACTAAATACCTTATCAAGAGTGGTTGAGGGAACGGCCCGATGACGCCACGGCAACCTGTTTTTTCAAGGTGCCAAATCCGACGAGTATACTGGGCGTGGGAGTGATAACCCCGCACCCGTCCTTCGACAGATGAGGAGCGATAACCAAGCACGATCCGTCGAACGCGGAGCGTGTTTTTTTAGTGCTCCGAACAAAAGATAGTGGGGGATACGCAAAAATATTTTATGAAAAAGGAGCACAAAAATTATGGCAAGAAGACTGTTTACTTCCGAATCCGTCACCGAGGGACATCCCGATAAAATCTGCGATCAGATCTCTGACGCCGTACTGGATGCCATTCTGGAGAATGACCCCAACGGCCGTGTAGCGTGCGAAACCACCGCATCTACCGGTTTGATCCACATCATGGGTGAAATCACCACCTCCTGCTATGTGGATATCCCCAAGATTGCCCGCGAGGTAGTGCGCGAGATCGGCTATGACCGCGCCAAGTATGGCTTTGACTGTGATACCTGCGGTGTGATTACCAATATTGATGAGCAGTCCGGCGATATCGCCATGGGCGTGGACAAGTCTTTGGAGGCCAAGGAGTCCGGCGACAGCGAACTGGATAACGGTGCTGGCGATCAGGGCATGATGTTCGGTTATGCCTGCGATGAAACTCCCGAGCTGATGCCTTTGGCAATCTCCATCGCACATAAGATGGCTAAGAAACTGACCGATGTCCGCAAGGCCGGTCTGGTGGACTACCTGCGTCCCGATGGTAAGACTCAGATTACCGTGGAGTATGATGAGAACGGTAAGCCCGTGCGTGTGGACACCGTGGTGCTGTCCACCCAGCATGGCCCCGAAGTATCTTTGGAGCAGATCCGCAAGGATATGATCGAACTGGTCATCAAGCCCACTGTTCCTGCCGAGTTGATGGATGAGAACACTAAGATCTATGTCAACCCCACTGGTCGCTTTGTCATCGGCGGTCCTCAGGGCGACAGCGGTCTGACCGGCCGTAAGATCATTGTAGATACCTACGGCGGCAGCGCACCCCACGGCGGCGGTGCTTTCTCCGGTAAGGATCCCACCAAGGTGGACCGCAGTGCTGCTTATGCTGCTCGCTATGTGGCAAAGAACGTGGTGGCAGCGGGTCTGGCAACCAAGTGCCAGGTGCAGTTGGCCTATGCTATCGGCGTGGCTCGTCCTGTCAGCGTGCTGGTGGAAACCTTTGGCACCGGCGTAGTGTCCGATGATAAACTGGAAGCCGCTGTAAATAAGGTGTTTGATCTGCGCCCCACTGCCATTATCCGCGATCTGGATCTGCGCAAGCCTATCTATCGCAAACTGGCTGCTTACGGTCACATGGGTCGTGAGGACCTGGGCGTGGCATGGGAAAAGACTGATCGTGCAGATGCGCTGAAGGCTGCATTGGCTGACTGATTTCCTCTTGCATAAACGGTAAAAATCTGTTATAGTGGGTACGCTGTCATTTAGGCAGCGTACCCCAACATATATCCGAGTTTGGCTTTGATATGTGTTTTAACAACAATTATATATCCGGGTGTGGCCCAGTTGGTAGGGCGCCTGGTTTGGGACCAGGATGCCGGGTGTTCGAG
>JAZLIB010000183.1:0-2218 GCA_045617185.1 Vescimonas sp. | reverse complement strand
CCCTTGAAGCCCTGAGCGCGCAGTTCATCAATGGTCACATCTTTGCCGACTTCCACGCCGCACTTGAACTCCACGCCCATTTCCTTGAGGATGTCGATTTCAGCCTTGACAACATCCTTTTCCAGACGGAAGTTGGGAATACCGTGCATCATCATACCGCCGGGCGCGGCTTCCTTTTCAAACACCACGGGCTTGTAGCCTTCGATGGCCAGGAAGTAAGCGCAGGACATACCGGCAGGGCCGCTGCCGATGATGGCGATCTTCTGATCGAAGCCTTCTCTGGTGCAGGAGTTCATGGCGGGCACATAGCGGTGCTCTTCCTTCAGATCCTGCTCAGCGATGAACTTCTTGATTTCATCAATTGCCAATGCCTCGTCCACGGTGCCGCGGGTGCAGGCGGACTCACAATACTTATGGCAGATAGAGCCACAGACTGCGGGGAACGGATTATCCTTCTTGATGAGTTTCAGAGCGTCCTTATAACGACCCTCGCTGGCCATCTTGATGTAACCCTGCACAGCGATATGTGCAGGACACGCCACCTTACAAGGTGCCGTACCGGTGGGCCATGTCTGAATCACGCCGTTTTCGTTGCGGTAATTCTTGTTCCACTTCTCCTCGCCCCACTTTACATCATCGGGCAGTTCCTGACGGGGATATTCCACCGGACCGGTTGTGGTGCAAAGTTTCTGACCAAGACGCACAGCGCCGGCGGGGCAGGTTTCTACGCACTTGCCGCAGGCAGTGCACTTGGTGGCATCGCTGGAGGCAATGTAGGCGGAGCGGGACATATTGGGTGTATTGAAAAGCTGAGAAGTACGCAGAGCGTTACAAACGCCGATGGCGCAGTTGCAGATGGCGAAGATTTTATTCTCGCCGTCAATATTGGTCACCTGATGGACATAGCCACGATCCTCTGCCTTCTGCAGGATCTCCATGGCCTCTTCGTAGGTGATGTCGCGGCCCTTGCCAGTCTCACGGCAGTAGTCGGCGAATTCGCCCATGCCGATACACCAGTCGGACTCGATATCGCCGGAGCCCTCGTCACGGATACGCTGCTGCTTACGGCAGGAGCAGACGGATACGCCCAGATGCCCCTCGTACTTCTTCAACCAATGGGAGATGTGCTCGATATCCAAAGACTGGCTCTCAGCAGGGATTGCCTTCTCCACAGGGATCACGTGCATACCGATACCGGCACCTCCGGGAGGCACCATTTCGGTCAGGCCGGCCAGGGGCAGGAAGGTCATGCGCTCAAAGAAGTCCGCAGTCTTGGGGAATTCCTTGCAGATTTCGGGATGAATGACCATCAGTTCGGCGCTGCCGGGCACAAACATATCCAGAATCCAGCGTTTTTCATGGTTTGGATTCTTGCCGTCCAGATTCTCCCAGTTATACTCCACCAGACCGGTATCCGAAACAGCTTCCAACAGCTTTTCCAAATAAGTTCCTTCAAAGCCGGATTTCTTCTGTATCTGTGCCAGCGTAACGGGAACACGCTTTTTCATGCACAGCAACAGTTCCAGCGCATCCACGCTGACATTCTGGCCATATTTGTTGCCGATAAACTTCAGTGCAGAGTCGATACCCCAGTATTCAGGGGAATCTGTGGTAATCTTTTCCACGCCCAGTATGACCTTGGCGCGGTCGGTAATTTCCTTGCCTAATTTAAAAATTTTTTCATCGCGAGTCATAGATTTCGTATGCCTCCTATTCTTTTTTCTTTAAATATTTTACTACATTTTATTATCCAGTTTATATAATATAGGATATCATGTATTCCCACAAGACTATATCTGTAAATTCTACTCTTTTCACAAAAAAAAAGAATTTTTTTAGTAATAAATTCTTTTTTATTTTTTAATGATAAATATGTTTCTCTCAAAAGATATCTTTAAAATGAAAGAAGCAGCAGCGGATCAAACCGCTGCTGCTTTCTTATCTATTCGAAATACGGAGTCATTCTACGAAAGAACTTATCCTTGCTTAGGATTCACGACGCTTTTTGTTCAGCACAATAGCTGCTGCACACAGCACAGACAGCGATGCCATGCCAATCCACATCACGATACCGGTATCACCCGTATTGGGTGCTTTTGATGTATCGACGACTCCCTTTTCTGTAACCGTATTGGTCGGGTCTGTCGGGTTAGTCGGATTCGTGGGATTAGCAGGATTAGTCGGATCTGTCGGGTCGGTCGCAACTTCCTCAACCGTT
>JAZLIB010000182.1:0-17671 GCA_045617185.1 Vescimonas sp. | reverse complement strand
TCAATATCTCTGCAAAGCAGCAGATAGCCCGCCCATAAAATCGGATGGAACCAGTACACCGATAGCAGCAGGTAGGCCAGCGGCTTGATGCAATGTTCGTGCCGCTTAATGTGCATCCTCTCGTGGGCGAGCACCTGTGTTATATACTCATCCTTTACAGAAAAAGGCAGGTAAATTTTAGGCCTTAAGAATCCCAGAACAAATGGTGAATCAATGGCATCGCTGTAGTAGACGCCTTTTCCAGCCGGGACAGCTGTGGATACCTTGCGCCGGATATTGCCATAGCTCACCGCAAGATACAGCACCATAGCCGCTATGCCGCATACCCAGATCACCGCCAGTTTTTGTGCCGTAAGATGAAATTCCGTCGGATTCGGTACGGCATTCATTATTGGCTCGGTCTGTGTCGCAGTATTCTCACCGTCAATATGAGTCGAATTCTGGCTTACCGACTGCTCTGCCCGTTCTGATTGTTCCATGACGATAGCGACAGGATTATCTACCGGCTGCAGACTGAGCGGACTATTGATACTGATAGGAATCAACAACCTTAGCGCAACCAATCCCCAAAGAACGCAATGCATACTGCGCGGCATTTTATGCGGCAGCTTCCGCAGCAATAAACGCAGTACGAGAATCGCGGCCACCAGTATACCTGCCTGCCAGCTCAGAGAAAGCACTCTCAAAAACACATCAGTCATGATGCTTCTCCTCATAGGCATCGATCATACGATGCAATTCTTCGGCCTCCTCCTGTGTCAAAGTTCCACCGCCGGCAAAAGCTGCCAGAAAACGAGGCAGCGAGCCGCCAAAGTTACGGGCAACAAAGGCACGACTTTCAGCATGCTGTACCTCCTCCCGTGATACCAGCGCTGTCACAACCGCATCCTCGGTTTTCACGATACCTCGCTCTGTCAGACGCTTGATCACTGTGTAGGTGGTGGATTTCTTCCATTCCAGCTTTTCCGCGCACAACCGCACCAGTTCGCTGCTTCTTACCGGTTCATGCTCCCATAAAATTTCGCAAAACCGGTACTCACTTTCAAAAATTTTAGGTGTCTCCAAATCCAAATCCCTCCTTTTAGTCTAACGCATTAGACCTTCTATTTGCAGTCTAACAGATTAGACCATGTTTGTCAACAGGAAAATTGCATTGTCTATTCCCGGAAAATATGTTAACATATATCCATTGGAGGTAACGTATGGATATCGTATTTCAGGACAATCGCATCGTGGTGGCGGTCAAACCCGTAGGCGTACTTTCCACGGACGAAGAAAACGGTATGCCCTCTCTGTTGCGTGAAGCACTGGGCACGGACTGCATACGCACCGTTCACCGTCTGGACGCGCAGGTCAGTGGTCTGATGGTCTATGCCCGCAGCGCCAAGGCAGCCTCTCTGCTCTCCGAGCAGATGCGTGAGCATCATTTTCACAAGGAATATCTGGCGGTGATTCACGGTAAACCTGAACATGACCGCGGCACATTCCGTGACCTCCTCGGTCGAGATACCGTGCGCCGTATGACTTATGTTGCAAACGCTCCCGACAAAGATGTTCGGGAGGCAATTTTGGATTATGAAGTATTGTGCTGCTGTGAAGGATATTCCCTTGTCAGGGTTTTCCTTCACACAGGTCGCACCCATCAGATACGTGTGCAATTTACCTCACGCGGTTTGCCGCTGGTAGGTGATCGCAAGTATGGCTTACCGGGAGATGACTCCCCTATCGCCCTATGGTCACACGCCTTATCCTTCGACCATCCCCAGACCGGTGAACCCGTTTCTTTCCGGCAAGAGCCTCCCCAAACGGCACCTTGGACATGGTTTTCTGCAAAATAATAAAAAGTGCGGTTCATGCGAACCGCACTTTCCTTATTTCCGTAATTCGCTCAACACGTGCGTGGCTGACTTGATACCCTCTCCGGCGGAGTGCACCACTTCGTCCTTAATATCCACTGCCAGACGACGGAAGGTTTCGGCAATGATACGCTTTTTCTTCTCGTCTACGCCGATGTAGCCCTTCAAGAGTGCAGCACCTCCGGAAAGTCCACCGTTGCGCAGATCATCCAGTGTACGCATCTTGCCGGAAACACTAAGGATCTCAAACAGCGCATCGGAAAACTCTTCCCGCTCCTTAGATGACATAGAACCGATCCATTCCTGCAAAACGCCATCAGACAACTGCCCCAACTGCGATCGCTGGCCCAAATGCACAAACTTTGTACCCAGTACACCCCACGAAAGTGGCTCATGCTGCATGACGGCACGATTATTGCTGTCGATCACCGCATAGTCCTCGGCGTGCTCCAGCAAAACGCCCACAATCGAAGATTCGGGAATAAAGGTGTGGATCTTCTCTGCCACACGCTTATATTCCTCACGCTCCAGAAAGCCCTTGCTGAAACCGGGGCCGTCATTATTATAGGCCGCCACCATTCGATCCTGCAATTCCTCGGAAATATGCACCGCCGCCCAAGCCGCCAGATTGCCGCCCTTGGAGGGTCCGCCGATACGAATTATCCGATTGGGACAGGCCGTGGCAATCTCGGTTGCATACGTCGTGGCACGCATCTGCGCCGGAACAGCCTCCAGAAAGCTCATGTTGAAATCCTCTTTCCACCCGGCAAAACTGCGATCGGTACCCATATAGGTGATAAACACGCTGTTATCCGGCAAAAGGAACGACACCGCGTTGAACTGCATTTCCTTTACATCGTCACGGCGGCTTTCGTAGGCGAATAATTTGACTTCTGAAAACCGCTTTGTTTTTGCCGCGGCACGCATCAGGGGGATATAATCCTCCTCGCTCAGGCCTAACTGCTCATCTTCTTGGGTCAAAAGCGGACACACATCACCCATCAGCATGGCCTCCGCGGGGTCGGTACTCCACAGACGGCTGATCTTCTTAAAATTGATATAGGAAATAATGCACAAGATCAGATTATCCACTTCGTTGAAACCGTCCTGCGCAAAAGTCAGATCACCGCGCCACTTGAGATAATCAAATACGGTGGCATGTTCATTCTTATCTGCCATATGCTGCCCCTCCCTTTTTGCTTATTTTACCATATTCTCCCCATCGAAACAAGAAAAAAGACGGCAGTCAGTGACTGCCGTCTTATATTCTATTTTAGCCCGGAGGCCAGGTCATGTCGCGGCCACTAAGCACGTGGAAGTGCAGATGGAACACGCTCTGGCCTGCCTGCTCACCAATGTTGGACACCACGCGATAACTCTCCAGACCCAGTTCCTTGGTCACCTTGGCGATCACCTCAAATATGTGAGCCACAATAGCGCTGTTTTCAGCGCTGACGGCTGCCACAGATGAGATATGCTCCTTGGGGATCACGAGAAAATGAGTGGGGGCCTGAGGATCAATGTCATAAAAGCCGTAGCACAGATCATCCTCATAGACCTTGTTGGATGGAATCTCACCTGCTGCGATGGCGCAGAACAGACAATTATTCTTCATGCAGGTACGCTCCTTTCAAATGAATTGATTTTGTGTCGGGTCGTACTGATATCCTACGGTAGCGATACGCACACAGATGTCGTTTTCATCTTCATCCATCACCGCGCACAGCTCCGCAAGGCTATCAAATTCGTCCCGTAACTTCGTATTAACGACGCTCAAAAGCATCACCGGATCTTTTGGCAGCATATCAGTTCAGCTTCTCCGCCACGAAGGACTCCACAGCGGCGAGCGCCTCATCGATCTTGGAGGCATCGCTGCCGCCGCCCATGGCGCTGTCAGGCTTACCGCCGCCCTTGCCGCCCATGATGGGCGCCACGGACTTGATAATATCGCCGGCCTTGATGCCCTTCTTGACAGCTTCCTTGCCGCAGACCACCAAAATGGTGATCTTGGCGCCGTTAGTAGCCACCATGGCAGCCACAATAGCATCGTCCTTATCGCGCAGTACGTCACCCAGCTGGCGCAGAGCATTGGCATCGCTCTCGCCCATCTTCTTGGTGACCACCTTCACGCCGCCGATTTCCTTGGCAGCCTTGATCATATCGTCAGCACCGCCGGCGGATTCCTTGGCCTTGTACTGCTCAATAACACGCTTTTCTTCCTTTAGTTCGTCCATCAACTGCTGAGCACGGCGCAGGATATCGGCTGTGCTGGCGGCCTTGATGGTCTCGGCCAGCTGAACCATGGTCATATCGGTATCGTCCATCATCTGACGCACAGCACTGCCGGTAATCATTTCGATACGGCGCACACCGGATGCCACGGAGGACTCGCCGGTGATACGGAAAGCACCTACCTTGGCGGTATTGTTCAGATGGGTACCGCCGCAGAATTCCATGGACAGATCGCCCATCTTCACCACGCGGACAGTCTCGCCGTACTTCTCGCCAAACAGAGCCGTTGCACCCAGCTTCTTGGCCTCCTCAATGGGCAGCACCAGCGTTTCCACGGTTTCGCCACACAAGGTGTATTCCTCAAACAGTTCGTTGATCTTGGCCATTTCCTCGGCAGTCACAGCGGAGAAATGGGTAAAGTCAAAGCGCAGATGGTCGGGCTCTACCAGAGAACCTGCCTGATGAACATGATCGCCCAGCACCTTTTCCAGTGCGCTCTGCAGCAGATGGGTTGCAGTATGAGCGCGACGGATGGCGTCACGGCGACTATCGTCAATGGCCACGGTAGCCACATCGCCCACCTTCATTTCGCCGCTTGTCAGCTTACCGTAATGCAGGTACTTGCCGCCCTTGTTCTTCTGCACGTCATTGACGGTGAACAAGGCATCGCCGCACTTAATGGTACCGTGGTCGGCCACCTGACCGCCCATCTCAGCGTACATGGTGGTCTGATCCAGCACCACGATGGCGTCAGCACCGGCCACGATTGCGTCGCGGATTTCACCGTCCGCCACGATGGCAACGATTTTGCCCTCAGTGACGCTCTTGTCGTAACCCACAAACTCGGTGGCGGGGATTTCCTTACCCAGGTCCACACCGGCCCAGCCAAGATCACCCAAGGCCTTGCGTGCCTCGCGGGCGCGGGCCTTCTGCTCCTGCATCAAGGACTGGAAAGCCTCCTCATCAACAGTCAAGCCCTCATCGGCGGCCATTTCGATGGTCAGATCGATGGGGAAACCGAAGGTATCGTACAGTTTGAAGGCATCGGCACCGGAGAACACCTGCTCGCCCTTTGCCTTATGCTCAGCCAAAAGTTCGCCGAAGATCTTCATACCGCCGTCGATGGTGCGGGCGAAGTTCTCTTCCTCGGTGCGGATCACCTTGGTGATATAGGCCTGCTTTTCGCGCAGGTCAGCGTACTGGCACTCGTTCTCGTGAACGACGGTGTCCACCACTTCATAAAGGAACGGATCGTTCACGCCCAACAGCTTACCGTGACGGGCAGCGCGGCGCAGCAGGCGGCGCAGCACGTAACCGCGACCCTCATTGGAGGGCAGGATACCGTCGCAGATCATGAAGGTAGCGCTGCGGATATGGTCGGTGATAACACGCAAAGACACATCGCGTTTCTGGCTCTCGCCGTAGTGGGCGCCAGTCAGTTCGGACACCTTGTTTGTGATGTTCATCACGGTGTCCACGTCGAACAGGCTCATCACATTCTGGCACACACAGGCCAGACGCTCCAGACCCATACCGGTGTCGATATTCTTCTGCTTCAGTTCAGTGTAGTTATTGTGGCCATCATTATCGAACTGGGAGAACACGTTGTTCCAGATCT
Organism: Vescimonas sp.; assembly: GCA_045617185.1. Taxonomy (GTDB): domain Bacteria; phylum Bacillota; class Clostridia; order Oscillospirales; family Oscillospiraceae; genus Vescimonas. The sequence continues at coordinate 11,965 of JAZLIB010000182.1, read as the reverse complement.
CGATATAACGGTCGCAGTCACAGCCAACAGTGCAGTCAGGCTTGCCGCAGCCGTACTCCTCACCGCGATCATAATAGATCTCAGAGCAAGGGCCGCAAGGACCGGAACCGTGCTCCCAGAAGTTATCTTCCTTGCCGAAACGGAAAATCTTCTCGGCGGGAATACCGATCTCATCGTGCCAGATGTTCCAAGCCTCGTCATCGTCCTGATAGACGCTGGGATACAGGCGGTCAGCCTCCAGTCCCACCCACTCGGGGCTGGTCAGGAACTCCCAGGACCAGGCAATGGCATCGTGCTTGAAGTAATCACCGAAGGAGAAGTTACCCAGCATTTCAAAATAGGTACCGTGGCGTGCGGTCTTACCTACATTGTCGATGTCGCCGGTACGGATGCACTTCTGGCAGGTGCACACGCGCTTGCGGGGAGGCTCCTCCTCGCCCTTGAACCAGGGCTTCATGGGGGTCATACCTGCGTTGATGAGCAGGATGGACTTATCGTTCTGAGGCACCAGTGAAAAACTGGGCAGACGCAGATGGTCTTTGGTCTCGAAGAACTTGAGGAACAGCTCTCGCAGTTCGTTCAAGCCATGATAGGGATGTGACATAGTTGTTTGCTCCTTTATGTTAAATTTTTTTGATACAAATAAAAAAAGACTGCGCCACCACATAGGGGCGAAGTCTTACTTCACGGTACCACCCTAATTATCCCTCAAAAGAGGGCATCTTAGTTCATCTTATATCGCAGATGGGACGGACGGTTCATCGCCGTCTGCTCCGAAGTGGCCGTCTGCCACGCTTTGCCGATGGGCTTGCACCCTCCCCATCTCGCTTAAGGCCGCGCATACGCAGACTCGCTTCATCAACGCATTCTTATATTGTCATATATTTTACCACAAAATGTGTCCTTGTCAACACCGGAAATACCATTGTTCCCGCTGTTTTTGTATATTTTTTCTATTGAGATGGTTTGAATATGTGATATACTTATCCATGTCGAACTCATTAAGAAACGGAAGTACCACTCATGCCTTTACATAAGAATCCTCATATTGATTTTTACCGTCATCTCGCCTTTGCCTGCGTTGGCGGTTTCTTCGGCGCATACGCTATCTTGTGCCGCTGTGGCGTGATGGGCAGTGCACAGACCATGAACCTTTTGGAAATGGTCATCGATGCGCTGTTTGGCGAGGGCAGTAAGGCACTGCTGCATGTAGTTGCCTTCGCTATCTATATCCTCGGCACCATGCTCACGGTGCTGCTGCCCCATTACTGCCATGCGGATATGCACCGCCTTTCCCCCATTATTGATGGCTTGGTGGCTGTCGGCATTGCCTTCTTTCCCGAGGACATGAATGTGGTGGTCGGCCTCTACCCCATCTACTTCGCCATGAGCGTACAGTGGAGCAGTTTTTCCGGCGCGCAAGGATTTTACAGTTCCACCATCTTCTCCACCAACAATACCAAGCAGGCCTCGTTGTCGCTGGCAGAATATATCTGCGACAAGGATAAGACACATTTACGAAAAACGTTCTTCTACGCCTGCACCCTGCTGAGTTTCCACGTTGGCGCCGCATGGGCGTTCTTCGCGGGCAAATTCTTCTCTGTGCGTGGCTCGCTCCTGTGCCTGCCGCTGATTGCATGGGCCTACTACACAGTAATATGTGAGGAGCGCTATGAAAAGGAAAAAGCCGCCGCACAACAATGATTCCATAAAAAACACCTCAGTATCCACGGATACTGAGGTGTTTTTTTATTTCGTCTTAACGACCACATTCTCATCGCCCAACCACTCACGCAGTTCCTGCAAAAGTGCGGGGTGATTCAAACAATGAGCGCCCAATAACTTTCCGCTGTCTGCCACGCGGATCTTCACTGGGGTTTCGCCTTCGAACATGGACATGACCCGCTTGATCTGCCGCATTTCACGGCAATCCGTACTGGGTACGCGCAGATAGATGGTCGCACCTGCGGCAGGCTCTGTCTTTTTCTCGGCGGCAGGTATTCCCTCAGTCATCTGCAAAGGATAGATTGCGTCGCACATGATCTGAGGCGGCTTTTCATCGCGCACAGACAGTTTTCCCTTAACCAATACCGGCGTATTGACCTGCATATAACTTCCGCACTGTTCAATCACACGGTTGAAGCATAGAAGTTCGATAGAGGCCAGTTCGTCCTCCACCACAACATAGGCCATTAAGGAGTTATTCTTGGTAGTACGCGTTTTGTTGGAGATGACCACGCCCGCCACAGTCACATTTTGCCCGTCACGGAAATGACCCGGTTCCTCCGAAGAAAAACTCTCTATAACCGCATGGATCGGCGCTGCACCGGCGCGTCTGGCAGCATCATGATAGTCGGACATAGGATGACCACTGAGGTAAAGACCCGTGGTTTCTTTCTCCATGAACATCCGCTCTGTGGCAGAAAACTCCGGGATATCCGGCAGATCGATCTCAGATGCAGAACTGTCGCCGGCACTTGCCATACCGAAGAAGTCCAACTGTCCCTCCACATTTTTGCGGCGGGAGTTGGCAATACTGTCCAGTACCTTTTCATACACGCTGATCAATTGTGAACGCCGTGCACCCAGACTGTCAAAGGCGCCGCTGCGAATCAGATTTTCCACAGCACGCTTGTTCATGTCGTTGCACTCATACATACGCTCACAGAAATCCTGGAACGATGTAAATACACCGCCTTGCTCACGCTGACGTACCATGGACTGGATAAAGCCTCGGCCGATATTCTTGATAGCCACCAAACCAAAACGGATACCGCCCTCTTCTACGGTAAAACGGTCATAAGAGCAGTTTACATCGGGTTTTAAAAGCGCAATACCGCACTCACGGCACTCGTTGATATACTCCGCTACCTTATCGGAATTATCCAGCACCGATGTCAGCAGCGCCGCCATATACTCGCGGACATAGTGGCACTTGAAATATGCCGTCTGATAGGCCACCACCGCATAACTGACGGCGTGGGCCTTATTGAAGGCGTAGTTGGCAAAATCGTAGATCTCATCGTAGATTGCCTCAGCGGTTTCGCGGGGAATACCGTTTGCCACACAGCCGGCAATATTGCGCGTTTCATCGCCGTTAATGAACGATACACGCTCTTTCTCGATCTCCTTGGCCTTTTTCTTGGACATGGCACGACGCACCATATCGGCCTGACCCAGCGAATAGCCGGCCAGACGGCGGAAGATCTCGATGACCTGCTCCTGATAGACGATGCAGCCGTAGGTGATATTCAGAATCGGCTCAAGAGATGGGTGTTTATAAGTAATGAGTTTTGGGTCATGCTTGCACGCCACAAAGCGGGGTATCGACTCCATAGGGCCGGGACGATAGAGCGCTATGATAGCGGTGATATCCTCGATGGACTGTGGTTTTAACCCTAAGCAAACCCCGGTCATACCCGTGGATTCCATCTGGAACACGCCGGAAGTATGACCCGATGCCAGCATCTCATAGACCGCCGGGTCATCAAGAGGAATCTTGTCCAACTCAAAGTCCGGTTCACGCTCGCGCACCATCTTCACCGCATCGTCCAGTACGGTCAGGTTACGCAGGCCCAAGAAGTCCATCTTCAACAGACCCAGTTCTTCCAGCGTGACCATGGTGTACTGGCAGACGATGGAATCATCGTTGCGTGCCAAGGGCACATATTCATACACAGGGCGCTTGGTGATCACCACACCGGCGGCATGGGTGGAGGCATGGCGCGGCATACCCTCCAAGGCGCGAGCCATGTCGATGAGCCGATGCACCTTTTCATCTTCATTATAGAGATCGCTTAACTGCTTACTCAGGCGCAGGGCATCATTGAGCGTCATGTGCAGCGCACCAGGTCCACTGGGCACCAGTTTTGCCACAGTATCCACCTCGGCATAGGGGATATTCAGCGCACGACCCACATCGCGAATGGCAGCGCGAGCCGCCATAGTACCGAATGTGACGATCTGTGCCACATGGTCATCGCCGTACTTGCGGCGGACATAGTCCACCACTTCCCCACGCCGCATATCGCCGAAGTCCATATCAATATCGGGCATAGACACACGCTCGGGGTTCAGAAAACGCTCAAAATAAAGGCTGAACTGCATGGGATCGATATCCGTGATATGCAGGCAATAGGACACCATGCTGCCTGCGGCGCTGCCACGGCCGGGACCTACGGGAATGCCCACGCTCTTGGCATAACGCACGAAGTCTGACACAATGAGGAAATAGTCGGTAAAGCCCATGCGCTCAATCATATTGAGTTCATATTCTAATTGCTTGCGATAACTCTCCTTCTCCGCGCCGTAGCGCTCCAAAAAACCGTCATCGCACAGTTTGCGAAGATAGGCACGGGAATCATAACCCGGAGGCGTCTTGAATTCGGGCAGGTGGTATTTACCAAAGGTAAACTCCATCTGGCAGCGGTCGGCAATGCGCTGGGTGTTCTCCACCGCGTCGGGATAGGCGGCAAACAGTTCCTCCATCTCCTCAGTGGAGCGCAGGTAGAAATTCCGCGGCTCATAGCGCATACGGTTTTCATCGTCCACCGTTTTGCCGGTCTGAATACACAAAAGCACATCGTGGCTCTCGGCATCTTCTTTACGCAGATAGTGGGCATCATTGGTGCAGACCAGCGGGATTCCCGTATCCTGATGCAGGCGCAGAAGCTCACGGTTCACCGTGGTCTGCTCGTCAATGCCGTGGTCCTGCAATTCAAGGTAGAAGTTCCCCTCGCCCAGTATCTCCTGCATCTCCATGGCATACGCCTTTGCACCCTCATAGTCGCCGTTTAAAATGCGCTTGGGTATTTCGCCTGCCAGACACGCAGACAGACCGATGAGGCCCTCAGAATGCTCACGCAGTAAGTTAAGGTCGATACGGGGCTTGATATAAAAGCCCTCCACAAATGCCTGCGACACCATGTAGGAAAGGTTGCGGTAGCCCGTTTCATTTTGACACAAAAGCACCAGATGGCGGGATTCGGTATCAAATTCATGCACCTTGTCAAAGCGGGTACGGCGCGCTACATAGACCTCGCAGCCGATGACGGGATGAATCCCCTCCGCCTTGCAGGCACGGTAAAAGTCGATGGCACCGTACATGACGCCATGATCGGTAATCGCCACCGCCGTCTGTCCCATCTCCTTGACCAGTTTGGGCAGGTCACGGATACGGCAGGCACCGTCCAGCAAACTATATTCTGTATGGACATGGAGATGTGCGAAAGGCATAGGTTTTACTCCTTTTCCAGTTCTTCCAGCATATCAAAGAGCAGTTCAGCCGCGGACACGATCAACACACCGCAATGGGTGCTCACACCCAGATCTTTCGTTATAGGCAGAGGCTCTAAATCCTTTTCTGCCAGCAGTTCACGGCAATTCATATAGCCGAACTGCTCGGCAAAGCGGCGCTCAAACTCCTTGGTCAGTTTGGCAGAGTAGGCCTTGCCCTCACCGCCGTTTTCCGGCGTATGGGGATAGAGCATACCAAGCACCATCACAGGGCCGCTGATAGCGCCGCAGATACCACCGCAGCGCACGCCGCCGCCAAAACCGCTTGCAACGCCATAGCAAGTTGCCTCGTCCATGCCGGTCTTATCGCGAAAAGCCAGCAGAAGGCTCTGAGCGCAGTTCATACCCATACCGTGGTATTTCAATGCCAGCTCACAGTAATCTCTCTTTGTCATTATTTATTCGCCTCTTCCATTAATTTTCTCATACGGTGATTCATGCAGGATTTGGTCACCGGCGGATCGCAGCGCTCCGCCAACTGTGTCAAGGACAGTTCCGGATGCTGCAAGCGCAACATCGCCGTCTGCTGCAGTTTGTCAGGCAGGTTCTCCAGTTTCCCCTCCTGCTGCAGTGTTTCAATGGCGGCCATCTGCTCCTGCGCCGCGTCCAAGGTTTTATTTACATTAGCAATATCACAGTTCATAGCGCGGTTGGCCCCGTTGCGAATCTCCTTGTCCACCTTGGCGGTCATAATATCCATGGCAGCCGCCGGCGCACCGATCTTGGTAAGAAAATCCTCAATATGTTCGGACTGCTTAAAATAAGTGACAGCATTGCCGCTGCGCATGACGCTGCGGGGCATAAAGCCCAACTCCGTCAGCAGAGCCGACACCTCACGGCTGGCCTGCAAATGAGAGGTAGTCAGTTCCAGATGATAGCGCTTTTCAGGGTCAGTCACGCTGCCGCCGGAGAGAAACGCACCACGCAGAAACGCCGTACGACAGCACTCCTCCTCCAGTATACCGAAATTCACATGGAGCACCGGATTCTGCTTGGGATCATAACCAAAGAGGTTGATGATCTTATTGAGTTTATCCGGTTGGGTAATCTGAAAAATCAATTTGCCGCGCCCGGCATCTTCCTCCGGCACTCGGTCAAACCGCAGGCCGAACGCACGCTGAAACAGTCGCGGCAGACGGGCGGCAAATTCAGAATTTTCCGTAATAATACGTATTTCACAAGATGAAAAAGTGGTGCCATACAGCAGCACACCGTAGGCCTCTGCTCTTGCACAGCACAGACGCTGCACAGCCGTGCGGCACAGTTCGCTTTTCACTTTATAGGCAAAGGACTGCATCGCCCCTCACTCCCTCTCTGTTCTGTCGTTATCCTTTTGGCGTATATTGCCGCAGCTTGGTACGGCGACGGCTCTGGTAAATATCCATAAGTTCACGGGCCAGATGGCCGGAATTATGGCGCACCAAGCCATTTTCCAGCATGGCAACGGGACGGGAAATCATTTCCACGCCCAATGCCTCGCAGGCTGAAATATCATATAGCAACGGCTCAGCCCCCTCCTGCGCGTATTTCTGCGCTACGAGGGCGGGAATCGGTGTAGAATTGGCAAGGCATATATCAAAAATGCCCGGATGAGAATGCTTATATAGCGCCCGCAGATGGTCAGAGGCCGTATAGCCCTCTGTTTCGCCGTCTTGCGTCATCACATTGCACACACAGATCTTCAAAGCATCTGCCTTGTCGATGGCGTCTACAATGCCGTCAACCAACAGATTGGGAATGATACTGGTATACAGACTGCCCGGCGCAAAAACGATCAGTTCCGCCTCGGCAATGGCCTGCAACGCCGCAGGCAGTGCCTTGGGGTGCTCCGGCAGCAGGCGCACATGCTTGATACGGCAGTCCTGCTCTTTTTTGCATTTGAAAATAATCGATTCACCTATGACCTTGGCGCCATTTTCAAAGGTGGCTTCCAACTGCACATTTTCATTGGTCACCGGCAGTACACGGCCGGTGATGGCCAATACCTGACTTAAACTCTCCACCGCCGCGTCAAAACTGGGCATAATGCCGTCCAACGCCGCTAAAAACAGATTGCCGAAACTCTGCCCTGCCAAAGCACCGTCCGTAAAACGATAGTGCATCAGTTGGGTCATCAGCGGTTCCGTATTCGCCAAAGCCTCAAGACAGTTGCGGATATCCCCCGGCGGGAGCATACCCAGATCACGGCGCAGCATACCTGAACCACCGCCATCATCGGCAACCGTCACAATGGCGGTGATATGTTTAGTATACAGTTTTAAACCGCGCAGCAAGGTAGAAAGTCCCGTACCGCCGCCAATGGCGACAACGCGAGGGCCTTTTTCCGGCGGTATCCGATACAAACAAGCATCCATATTCTTACTCCGTTAACGCGAAATATCTCTGTGGTTTTCCACTACCTGATAGCCTTCCCGTGTAATAAATTCTGCCAACTCGTGAGCCACCGCCACACTGCGGTGGTGACCACCGGTACAGCCGATGGCAATCACAAGGACGCTCTTGCCCTCCTCACTGTAAAGCGGCAGCAGAAACGAGATCATCTTCTCCAGTTGCTCCATAAACTGATGGGTCTGCTGGAAGTTGAATACGAAGTCATGCACATCTTCGTCCAGTCCAGTCCTATGCTTCAATTCCGCCACATAGTAGGGATTGGGCATAAAGCGCACATCAAAGACAAGATCCGCCTCAATGGGAATGCCGTGCTTGAATCCGAAAGACATCACGTTGACATTCACGCCCTGACGGTCTGCCTGCGTACCGAAGAGACTAATCAGTTCGCTGCGCAGTTTGGCGGTGGAAAAAGAGGTGCTGTTGATCACGAAGTCCGCATGGTCGCGTACCGGCTGCAGCATCTCACGTTCAATTTGGATAGCCTGTTCAAGACTGCGTCCGTTGGTGGCCAAGGGATGGTTGCGTCTGGTTTCCTTATAGCGATTAATAATCACATTGGTATCCGCCTCTAAGAAAAGCATACGGCAATTCACGCCGCTTGTTTTCAGATTTTCCAGCGTCTCGATGAGCAGATCGAAAGGCTCATTTGCACGCACATCGTAAACCAGTGCCACACGGTCATAGCGGCCGGAAGATGCAGCACAGAACTCTGCAAACTTTGCCATCATTTCCGCAGGCAGGTTATCCACAATATAGTAACCGATATCCTCCAGATAGGTGGCGGCACGGCTCTTTCCTCCGCCGGAAAGACCGGATATGATTAAAATTTCCATGCTGCTCCTCCTTTATCCGATAATTTTGACCTCCGGCTCCAAATGCACACCGGCTGCATGATACACTTCCTCCTGCACCTTGGCAATCAGATTCTTCACATCTTCGCAGGTGGCGCCACCGATATTGATGACAAAACCGGCGTGTTTCTCCGATACCTGCGCGCCGCCTACCGTCAGGCCTTTCAACCCCGTCTGATCAATGAGTGTTCCGGCAAAGTAACCGGTGGGGCGCTTGAAGGTACTGCCTGCACTGGGGTATTCCAGCGGCTGGCTCTTTTTACGGCGCGCCATCAGATCCCGCATCGACTCGCGAATAACCTCCTCCTCGCCCTTCTGCAGTTTGAACACCGCGTATAATACCACGGCGTCGGTTTTCTCCGTCAGCAGACTGTGGCGATAACCCAACTCCAGTTCCTCGGCGCTTAAGAACTTCACGCCCTCATCGGGAAACAGCACCGCCGCACCCTTAAGTACATCTTTCATCTCACCACCGTAGGCACCGGCGTTCATGCACACCGCACCGCCCACCGTGCCGGGAATACCGTGGGCAAACTCCAAGCCTGTCAGGCCCTGCTTGCAGGCATACATGGCCACACTGGCAAGGGTGGCACCTGCCATGGCAAACACCTCGTCTTCTGCGGCCTCACCGTCATAAATCGGCGTTTCGATGCCGTTCATCTTTGTAGTGTTGATGACCAGACAGTCCAGTCCCTCATCGGCGATGAGGAGATTGGTGCCGTTGCCGATCACCAACACCGCGGCATCGGACTGCTTGGCAAAGTCGACCAGCAAAACCATCTGTTCACCGTTTACCGGAAAGGCCATACGTTTGGCCGGGCCGCCGATACGGAACGAGGTATGCAACGACATGGCAACATCCTTTTCATAGGCCAGATCCGGCAGGTTTTCTTCTATTTTTTTATCCAGACTCTCAAACCAGAGCATATATTTCTCTCCCATCAAATGCGTTTTTTCTTGCCCAGCAGAGCCGCGCCGATAATACCGGCTCTCGTACCCAGTTCTGCCTTGACCACCTTGGTCATCTTATCGCGGTTGCAGGGGATACTCTCCTGCAGTACCTGTTTTTGCAGAGGAATCAGCAGTTGTTCCTCCGCCTCATTACTGACACCGCCGCCAATTGCCAGTGTATCCGGCTGGAAAATGTTGATGACATTCACAATGCCTGCGGCAAGATAATCGATATATGTATCGCAAACCTGCTGTCCCACGGGGTCACCGCGTCGCGCTGCAATAAAGGCCGACTGGCCCGACACGTGGCCGTCATTTTCCTGCACGACCTGCTCTAAAATACTGCCGGGATTCTCCGCCATAATGCGACTCGTCAGGCGTTTCAGTGCACTGGCCGAGGCATACCGCTCCCAACAGCCCTGCCGTCCGCAGGGGCATGGCTCACCGTGGTGAACGATGCTCATGTGGCCCACCTCACCTGCCATACCATTGGCACCGTGATAGATCTTGCCGTTGTGGACAATACCCCCGCCGATACCGGTACCCAGAGTAATGGTGACAAAGCGCTTGCTGTTGCGTCCAGCACCTACAAAGTATTCCGCCAGTGCGGCACAGTTGGCATCGTTTTCCACGTATAAAGGCATACCCAGATAGCCATGGAAAAGTTTGCGAATAGGCACATTACGCAGAGGCAGATTGCAGGTATACAAAATAGAGCCCGAACGGATCTCTACTGCACCCGGTACACCCAAACCCACAGAAGCAATCTGATCGAGGGTAATGCCTGCCGTTTTCGCCAGCTCCTGCGTCATGGATACCAGCGTCCATGCCAACGTATCCTGATCAGAAACGGAGGCAATTTTTATTTTCTGTGTGGCTAATATATTGCCCTGTTCGTCCACCAGTCCCGCTTTGAGATTGGTGCCGCCCACATCAATACCAATGTAGTACATTATTTCTCCTTCGACTGAGCCATCATTTCGTCTACATGACGGTCAAAATTTGCGACAAAATCGCGAGCCGGATTGTAACCGTATTTCATCTGGCGGTTCTTCATTGTGGCAATCTCCACTATACCGGCCAGGTTTCGACCCGGACGCACCGGAATGGTGATAATAGGACGGGAAACGCCCAGAATGTCGACAGTTTCCTCGCCAAGACCCAGACGGTCATAGAACTTGCCGTCCTCCCACTGCTCCAGTTGGATCACAAGGTCGATTTCTGTTTCAAACTGCACCGCCCCCATACCGAAAAGTTGCTGCACATCAATGACGCCAACGCCACGGATCTCAATGTAGTGCTGGATCAGTTCCGGCGCCGTACCGTATAGTAGTTCCGCCACTCTGCGGATTTCCACCGCGTCGTCCGACACCAGACGGTGGCCGCGCTTTAAAAGTTCGATGGCCGTTTCGCTCTTACCCACGCCGGAGTCACCCAGTATCAAAACGCCCTGACCATAAATATTCATCAGAACGCCGTGTCGGGTAATCTGTGCCGCTAACTGGCGGTTGAGGTAGCCGATAATACGGCTGGTGGTTTCCACTGTAGTACCCTGCGAGCGCAATATGGTACGGCTGTGCTTTTCCGCAAGTTCCAGCAGTTCCGGAAAAATCTCCAAATCACGAGCAATGATCAGCGCAGGAATTTCACAGCGCAACAGATCATCAAGTACACGGCGACGCTGCTGAATGGGCATGGTTTTCAGAAAAGTGACCTCGGACTTACCGAAAATCTGCAGACGCTTCGGCTCAAAATACTGGTAAAAACCCACAAGCTGCAGCGCAGGACGATTCACATCGGAAACGGTAACCTCGCGGGTATCAAAATCACTGCCGTACACCAATACTTCCAAATCCATATCTTTCACCAGCTTATAAAGCTTTGCCGGTGTTCTTCTCACTTTTTCCGTCATGATATCCTCTTTCCGGCGGTGACGAAAGGTACTTTGCCACCCCTTAATATATTCTCTTATATTATAACTTATTGCTGCCATTTTCGCAACACTTTCCCACTCTTAGAAATTTTTTTGATTTTTTCAAAATAATGCTTGCATTTTGTGTAAACATCTGCTATTATATCTAATGCTTGCGAAAAGCAAGTAGATAGTATGTCACAGCAAGGAGGTGCAACGGATGGCAAAGTGCGAATTTTGCGACAAGGGCGTGACTTTCGGCATTAAGGTTTCCCATTCTCACAGACGTTCCAATCGTCCCTGGAAGCCCAATGTAAAGCGCGTGAAGGCTGTTATCAACGGTACGCCCCGCCATGTATATGTTTGTACCCGGTGTCTGCGTTCCGGTAAAGTTACCAGAGCGATCTAAACTTGGACAAGCAAGAGCCCTGTGCAATAGCGCAGGGCTTTTTACTGTCTGTTTCTCATTTCATAGCAAAACCGGCCGAAAGAGCATCTGCCCTCTCGGTCGGTTTTTATACTGCATAAATAACATTATGTAATCATTATTTTACAAGTGAAAAAA
>JAZLIB010000181.1:0-2053 GCA_045617185.1 Vescimonas sp. | reverse complement strand
AGACGGTCGGCGTACTCGGTAATCTTCAGCATCCACTGGCTCTTTTCCTTGCGGATAACTTCGCTGCCGCAGCGCTCGCACACGCCGTTGACAACCTCTTCATTGGCCAGCACGCACTTACAGCTGGTGCACCAGTTCACGGGCATGGTGGACTTATAGGCCAAACCCTTCTTGAACAGCTGCATGAAGATCCACTGGGTCCACTTGTAGTACTTGGGGTCGGTGGTATCCACGCAGCGATCCCAGTCAAAGCCGTAGCCCAGCATCTTCAGCTGGCTGGTGAAGTTCTGCACATTCTTTTTGGTAACGATGGCGGGGTGAATGTGGTTCTTGATGGCGTAGTTCTCGGTGGGCAGACCGAAAGCATCAAAGCCGATGGGGAACAGCACATTGTAACCGTCCATGCGCTTTTTACGGGTGATGATATCCATAGCGGTAAAGGGACGGGGGTGACCCACGTGCAGACCCTGACCGGAGGGATAGGGGAACTCGATCAGGCCGTAAAACTTAGGCTTATCGCTGCCGGTGACGGCGGCATAGGGCTTGGTCTTTTCCCAATTGGCTTGCCATTTCTTTTCAATGGCCGCAAAATCGTAATTCATACTCGCTCTCCTTTTATCGTAAAATTTTAAATAATTAGAAAAAATAAAAAGCCCCCGACCTGATAAAGGTCAGGGGCGTAAATAAACGCGGTACCACCCTGATTCGGACATATCCATATCCATCTCAGTTCCTCTCATTTATAAGAGGTGCCACACATAACGGAGGGCAACCGTCCCACCCTGTTCAGATGGGCAACTCCGGGGCCAGTACAGAAAAGCGCCTCCATCGGCTCACACCAACCGCCGACTCTCTTCGGGCAGGCTTTGCTCTTCCCTTTTCCCTTCACAGTCTTTTACAACATTGCACTTATTGTAAATACTTCTCACGCGTTTGTCAAGGTTTTTTATTCCTTTTCGTCCACGATTCCGGTCAGGTCTACCTGCTTGCCGTCACGCCACAGACGCTCCAGGCCGTAGAATTCACGAGCCTCGGCGTTGAACACATGGATCGCCACGCAGCCGTAGTCCAACAGCACCCATGTACCGCCGCGGTAACCCTCGCGGTGCAGAGGCTCTTCCTCGGCCTCCTCAGTCAGCACCTTTTCCACATTGTCCACCAATGCGTTGATCTGCGTATTGCTCGAGCCTGTAGCCAGAACGAAGTAGTCTGCCAGAGTGGTCAGGTCGCTGATCTCCAGCACCTGAATCTCCTTACCCTTTTTATCGGACAGCGCACGAGCTGCCATCAAAGCCAGTTCCTTAGGTGTTTTCATCATAGTTCCTCCTCTTTTTCCAGGAATTTCTTTGCCTCCACCGTGCGGTGGTGTACGGGATTGCCCCGCTCCACCATTTCGGCGATGCAGTCCTCAAGGCCCATTAAAAGGCCCATATCCAGATCCGTATGCACCGCATCGCGCAGATCCTCCACGCCGTCAAACATACGGTTAGGCTCAATGTAGTCGGCCATGTAAATGACCTTTTCCAATACCGTCATATCCGCCTTGCCGGTGGTATGCCAATATATGGCGTTGTAAATCTCATCGTCCACACCGAACACATCGCGGGCCACCGCCGCGCCGGTCTTGGCGTGCAGCAGTTTGAGCGCCTTTTTCTCCAGTTCGTCCAGTTCGATGCCGTAGTGTGCGCACAGCGCTAACTGCTCGTCCATGTTCAGCTTTTTGGTGCAGTCGTGTAAAAGCGCCGCAGTCTGCGCCTTGTGGACATCTGCGCCGTACTGCTTCGCGAGGCGAATGGCCTCCTGCTCCGTACCCAACACATGGGGCATACGCTTGGGCTTGAGATAACTCATGGCGATGGGGCGCAGTTCGTCAATAGTGAGATTCTTGCAGTCCACCTTCGTACCGTAGAGATGCTGCCGTGCGATATATCCGTACACCGCATCAGAAAGATACTGCTGACCCTCACCGCGTGCGAGAGCCTCACGCACCTCGGTGGAGGAAATCTCAATCACGTTGGGATTGCAGAAAGTGACGATACGAGCGCCGTAGGTC
>JAZLIB010000180.1:0-5067 GCA_045617185.1 Vescimonas sp. | reverse complement strand
GTGGCAGCGCCATCGCCTCCAGTTCCATGGCTACGGAACTGATCAGGGGCAAACCGATTTCCGAGGCGCTGCAGTTGACCAACAAGGCAGTTGCCGAGGCACTGGACGGTCTGCCTGCCCACAAATTACACTGTTCCGTGCTGGCCGAGGAGGCTATCAAGGCTGCGCTGAAGGATTACTATGATAAGAACGGCATCGCCTATGACGCCTCCCTCTTCCCTGCCGAACATTGCTGCGAAGACTGTCACTGACTCCATATTATCTCTGCGCCATCTCCGCACATCTCCCCTTGATTTTCATACTCGTTTGGTAGTAAAATAAGAAAAGAAATGAGGTGTGCTGTATGATGATTTCCACCCGCGGGCGCTATGCGCTGCGCGTGATGATTGATCTTGCCGAGCATAGTGAGGGATATATTCCCATGAAAGCGGTAGCGCAGCGGCAGGAACTTTCGCTGAAGTATCTGGAACAGATTTTGCCCGTACTGACCAAAAATCATCTGATTGAGGGCATACAAGGTCGCGGCGGTGGCTACCGTCTATGCCGCAAGCCGGAAGAATACACCGCTGGAGAAATTCTTCGACTGACCGAAGGTGATCTGGCGCCGGTCGGCTGTATAGGGAATGACGCAACGCCCTGCGAACGTTCCGACAGTTGCCGCACCTTGCCGCTATGGAGCGGATTGAACAAGGTGGTCAACGAGTACCTTGACAGCGTGACGATCGCCGATCTGATGCAAACTGAATAAGCAAAAACTGCAACATAGTGCGTTTTCCACACACTATGTTGCAGTTTTTATTGTTTTATTCAAGAATACATACTGTCGATTTCACGAATCATTGCCGCAATAGCATTCTCACGACAGTCAGGCAGGATATGTACGCCATCCACCTGATGCACCACTTCAATGGCATTTTGCGGTGCAAATGGCACATGGGCAAACTCCAGCATAGGCACATCATTGGCATGGTCACCTACGCAGTAGACGTTTTTCTGCTCGATGTGCAGCAGTTCTGCCAGTTTACGCACCATACCGCCCTTGTTGGCACCGCGGGCGGTGACCTCCAGCAGGAAGTTGCTGGAACTGACTACCTCATAATCCTCGCCCCAATCCTGACTGCGGAAAAAGTTGATAATTTCCTTCTGTACCGGCTCATACTCCTCAAAAAGCAGTTTGGAAATGGGCAGAGGTGCCTCATCAATACTGTCCAATGTCACCGTGGGTGAGTGGGTCAGATGCAGGTGCTTTGCCGTCAACTCATTGGGGTTAATGGCGTGGATAGAGTTATCATCATGATAAATCTCAAAGGCCAGTCCCGGCATCTGTGCAAGCAGCGCCTTGATATGTTCGCGAATATCTTCCGGCAGAAAAGCCGTGTGAAGATATTTTTTCTTTGTAAAATCATAGATTGCCGCGCCGTTGAACAGTACCGTGGGGCCATTCATTGGAATGTCGCGGTAGACCTTCTCGAAAGAAGGCAATGCTCTGCCGGTGGCCACGGAAAAGGTACCGCCCTGCGCCATAAAGTAGGCGATTGCCTCGCGGTTTTCCTGCGAGACCGCGGGCATCTCTCCGCCGTAGCGAAGCGCGCCCTCCGTGTAGACCATCGTATTGTCAAAATCGCTGGCAATCAATACACCGTCAAATTTTCCCATGGCTCAGTTCTCCGCCTTCGGGGCATTGCTATGACCGTGATTATGGCGGCGGCCACCGCGATGACGCGGCTTTTTGCGTACCGCCTCGCCGCCCTCGGCTTTCTGCGGAGCAGCAGGCTTTGCCTGAACGGCAGTCTTTGCTTCAGGGGTGGCGTTCTTCTGTCCTCCGCGATGACGGCGGCGGTTATGGTTGGGTTTATCGGAGGGTTTGTCCGCTTTCTTCTCCTCCGGCTTGGCTGCTGTCTTTGCATTCTGCTCTGTCGGCTTCTTACCGCCACGGCCGCGATTGCGATGGGAACGGTGGCTGCGCTTTTCATTACTCTCTGCGCTCGGGTCGTCACTATCCATATCAAAGGCAGCAATGATGGGAGGTATATTGAATTCTTCCTCTGCATTCTGCTCCACATAACGCTCGGGCCGTTCATCGGGAATGGCAATACCGTCGCGGCTGCCCTTACCGTTACGCAGCACGCACACTTCGCAGTTATGATAGCATTTAGGGGACTCGGGACGCTCGTCCAAGCGAACATTCACAGTTTCTTTGAGCACATTGATATCGCTCACATTGCCGGGACCATCGGGGGTCATGACAAAGGATTCATTCTTCGGCATACGCTTGATAGCGTCCTCATAGGCATCCTGCTCGTACTTCAGGCAGCACATCAATCTTCCGCAGGTGCCGGAGATCTTGGTGGGGTTCAGGCTGAGATTCTGAGTCTTTGCCATCTTGATGGATACGGGCATAAAGTCGTCCATGAACTGGGCGCAGCAGAACGGTCTGCCGCAAATGCCCAAACCACCCAGCATCTTGGCTTCATCGCGCACGCCGATCTGGCGCAACTCAATGCGGGAGCGGAAGATGCCGGCCAGATCCTTCACCAGTTCGCGGAAGTCCACGCGGCCATCGGCGGTAAAGAAGAACAGAATCTTATTACCGTCAAAACTGCATTCCACTCGCACAAGTTTCATATCGAGTCCATGCTGCGCAATCTTCTTCTGGCAGATATCAAAGGCCTCCTTCTCACGCTCACGGTGATAGGCGGCAGTACGGCGGTCATTTTCCGTGGCAATACGCACCAGCGGGCGCAAAGGCTGCACCACCTGAGCGTCGTCCACATCGTGATTACCTGCCGTGCATTGGGCAAACTCCAGCCCCTGTGCCGTTTCCACGATCACGTCCTGACCGGCCTTTACTTCAATACCTTTCGGGTCAAAATAATACGTTTTACTTCCGCTGCGAAAGCGGACAGAGATTACACTCGTCATAATCTATCGTCATTCCTTTCGGTACACTACTTCCTGCGCAGTAATTCCTCGCACTCCGCCGTAAATGCGCCCAGCACATGGCCTGCGCCCACATTATAATCACACTCGCCGGCGTACTTTTTCAAAATATCCGTCAGTTTCTGTAATTTCCCCATCGACAACTGTCGGCTCATCAGCGCAGCACATTCACTGACACCGCCAGCGGTCTTACCGCATTGCAGCAGTAACGCCTGCGCCGTAATGCGCCATGCACAGCGCAGCATCTCCTGCAACTGCTCACGCTTGATGCGGCGATTCTCAAGCGACACCGTAAATATAGCCAGTTCTGTCAGGTTTCCTTCTGCCAGATGGCGGCACAGTTCCGCCGCCTGCTCATTTTCTGCCGTTTCTTCCTCTTCATTCATCTTCCATGTCACGCAGCGGGATCGCACCGTAGGCAGCAGATCCGATGAACCTGGTGTGCAGAAGATAAACGCCGCATAGGGCGGACCTTCCTCCACGATCTTCAAAAGCACATTCTGATCGCGCTCATTGAGTTGATCGCAGCGGGAGAAGATATAGACCTTACGCTCTCCCTCATTGGGGCGAATATACACATCGCGGCGCAGATCTCGAACTGTGTCCACGCTTAGTTCCTTATGCTCTTCATCGATGACAAAGCGCACATCGGGGTGGATATCCTCCGCCACTTTATGGCAGGCGGCGCAGCACATACAAGGCTTTCCCGTTTCGCTGCGGCACAGCATGGCGGCTGCGGCATAGCGGGCGGCAGCAGTGAGATTCCCTGCACCGGTGAGGATCAGCGCATGGCTCAACGTTCCCTGACGGGCCGCTTCACAGATGGTTTTTGCAATCGTACTTTGCTGCGAAATCAACTGTTCCATCCGCTTGCCTCCTTCGGTATATATACTTCAATTTCTCGCCCAGTATATATGATGATACAATAGTATAACACAAAAATAAGGCCTCTCGCAAGGCTTCCGAACGGCTTTTTTGGATAAATGTTTGGAAGAATTTTCATTTGCCGTCTAAAATTCGTGTAAAACGGCAAAAATAGGTAAATGTCCCCTGTTAGGGTTGCTTTTGTTTCCAAAATTCATTATAATAATTTATTATTGAAAAAGAATTTTGCAGAAGATGTTGACAAGTGTTGAATTTTGTTGATAATTGTTGAAGTAGACTATATATATTTTATATTTGGAGGATAATCGCATGAGCAAAAAGTATTGTTATTTGTTCACAGAGGGTAACGCTACCATGCGTGAACTGCTGGGCGGCAAGGGTGCCAACCTGGCAGAGATGACCAACATCGGTCTGCCCGTACCCCAGGGCTTCACCATTACCACTGAGGCCTGCACCCAGTACTACGAAGACGGTCGCATGATCAACGACGGCATTATGGCCGAGATCATGGAGTATGTGGAAAAGATGGAAGAGATCAACGGCAAGAAGTTCGGCGATCTGAAGAATCCCCTGCTGGTTTCCGTGCGTTCCGGCGCTCGTGCTTCCATGCCCGGCATGATGGATACCATTCTGAATCTGGGTCTGAACGACGAGGTCGTGGCCGCCATGATTCAGGGCAATCCCGATCCCAAGTTCGAGCGTTTCGTCTACGACTCCTATCGCCGCTTTATCCAGATGTTCTCCGACGTGGTTATGGAAGTCGGCAAGAAGTACTTCGAGCAGCTCATCGACGAGATGAAGGCTAAGAAGGGCGTCACCTACGACGTGGAGCTGACCGCTGCTGATCTGAAGGAACTGGCTGAGCAGTTCAAGGCAGAGTACAAGAAGCAGATCGGTAAGGACTTCCCCTCCGATCCTAAGGAGCAGCTGTACGAGGCCATTCGTGCCGTGTTCCGTTCCTGGGATAACCCCCGTGCCAATGTGTATCGCCGCGACAACGATATCCCCTACTCCTGGGGTACTGCCGTCAACGTCATGCCCATGGTGTTCGGTAACCTGAACGACAACTCCGGTACCGGTGTTGCCTTTACCCGCGATCCCGCCACCGGCGAGAAGAAGCTGATGGGTGAGTTCCTGACCAACGCTCAGGGCGAAGACGTGGTGGCCGGTGTCCGTACCCCCATGCCCATCGCTCAGATGGAAGAGAAGTTCCCCGAGGCATTTGCACAGTTCAAGCAGGTC
>JAZLIB010000179.1:0-7213 GCA_045617185.1 Vescimonas sp. | reverse complement strand
ACTTGCAACGGTGATATCGAAGCCGTCTTCACGGGGAACGCCGTTTACTCTGCCGCCGAGACCGTCGATAACATTACGGAGCTGACGGTCGTTCATGTCTACGCAGCGTCTCCATGTGATTCTCTTGGGGTCGATGCGGAGAGCGTTACCCTGCTGAATATGATTGTCGAGCATTGCGGCAAGAAGGTTGTTTGCCGCGCCGATTGCGTGGAAGTCGCCGGTAAAATGAAGGTTGATGTCTTCCATAGGAACGACCTGCGAATATCCGCCGCCGGCTGCTCCGCCCTTAACTCCGAAAACGGGGCCGAGAGAAGGCTCGCGGAGAGCGACGACGGAATTCTTGCCGATCTTACGCAGACCGTCGGCAAGGCCTACCGTGGTGGTAGTCTTTCCCTCGCCGGCAGGAGTGGGGGTCATGGCGGTGACAAGAATCAGTTTTCCTTTGCGTTCAGATTTATCCAGCAGGGACAGATCGATTTTGGCTTTGTAGCGTCCGTACAGTTCCAGATAACTTTCGTCAATGCCACACTGCGCGGCAATGTCGGCAATCGGCTGCATGGTGTGAGCCTGGGCAATTTCGATATCACTCAGATAAGACATAGGAAAACCTCCCGTCATGTTATTGGCAATTTAAGTCATTATAACATGACGAAAGGTTTTTGTATATCCGTTATAGACGAAAAAATGATGAAAAAAGAGTGTTGCATACATGGTTTCACAGTTTCTGGGGTTTGTATGCAGAAGAAAGTAAATAGTGGCAGAATGGCTTTCAATGTGGTACAATCATTTTACATGGATTTTACATGATTGCGATAACAGATTTTATATCCTCGCGATAAGATGGAGCCGTAAAAGGAGAAGTCTACTGTAACGGAGGAAACGATATGATGATCTTTTGCATAGAAGACGATGCGGCTATCCGCGATCTGATGCTGTATACCTTGAATACCGCCGGGTTCGAAGCGGAGGGATTTTCCGAAAGTACGGCATTTTGGGAGGCACTTTCCGAAAGGGTGCCAGAACTTATCATGCTTGATCTGATGCTGCCGGGTGAGGACGGTATTTCCATTTTGAAAAAAATCCGCGCGCAGGCGGCTACGGCAGATATCCCTGTCATTTTGGCCACGGCAAAAGGAACGGAATATGACAAAGTATTTGGCCTTGATCTGGGCGCAGACGATTATCTGGCAAAGCCCTTTGGTATGATGGAGATGATCAGCCGTGTCAAGGCCGTGCTGCGCCGCACAGCGCCGAAGGAGAAAGCAAAGCTCCTTTGTGTAGGGAAGTTAGCTATGAATATCGGTGAACACACGGTGGCATCCGATGGCGAGCGCGTCAGCCTGACGCTGAAGGAATACGAACTGCTTCGCAAGTTTATGGAAAATCTCGGTCTGGTTTTTACCCGCGAGCAACTGCTGCAAAGCGTATGGGGCAACGATTTTGTGGGCGAAACCCGAACGGTGGACGTGCATATCGGCACGCTGCGTACCAAACTGGGCGTTTGCGGAGAGTACATTGAAACGGTGCGCGGCGTGGGCTACCGCATGGAGGCGCGCGCATGAAAAAACAGATATTTCGATCCATCTGCTTTGTTGCCATTGGCGTATTTCTTGCCTCGCTGGTGCTGATTATGGGCGTGCTGTATGATTATTTTTCTCATACCCAGCAGTCACAGCTCAAAGCACAGACTCAACTGGTGGCGCAGGCGGTGGAACATGAGGGCAGCGCCTATTTTGACAGTTTGAATATGGATAAGACCCGTGTGACATGGATCGCCGCTGACGGTAGCGTACTGTACGACAGTCAGTCTGATATCAGCGTGATGGAAAACCATTTGGACCGTGCAGAAGTCCGTCAGGCGTTAGCTACGGGTTACGGCGAGAGTTCCCGTTACTCCTCTACCTTGATGGAGCGTCAGTTATATGCAGCATACCGTCTGGCGGACGGTACGGTGATTCGTCTGTCCAGCGCCCATTTGTCACTGCCGTCCCTTGCACTGATGATGACTCAGCCGATTTTGATTGTTGCCGTCATCGCGGTGGTGCTGGCTCTGTTGCTGGCACTCCGTCTGGCAAAGCGGATCGTTCAGCCGCTGAATGAACTGGATCTGGACGAACCGAAAAAGAATAAGGGATACGAGGAACTGCAACCGCTATTGGAGCGTGTTGACAGCCAGCAGCGCCAGCTAAAAGCACAGGCAAACGAGCTGCAACGCAAGCAGTTGGAGTTTGAAACCGCCACAGATAACATGAGTGAGGGCGTGATGCTGCTCAACGAGCAGGGCATCATCCTGAGTATCAATAAGGCGGCATCTCGCCTGTTTTCGGTCAGTAAATACTGTGTGGGAAAGGATATCCTGCTCCTTAATAACAGTTTTTCCTTGCAGGAGCTGTTGCGGCAGGCAAAGAGCGGCGAGCACAGCGAAATCACTATGCAGCTTGCCGGTATCGACTATCAGATCAATGCCAGCCCCATTGTGTCAAGCGGTGCGGTGAGCGGTATTGCGCTGCTGATCTTCGACATCTCCGAAAAGGAGAAAGCGGAGCAGATGCGGCGCGAGTTTACCGCCAACGTATCCCACGAGCTGAAAACACCGCTGCATTCCATTTCGGGTTATGCCGAGCTGTTGCAAAATGGCATGGTCAAGCCCGAGGATATTCCGCAGTTCTCCGGCCGCATCTATGGAGAGGCACAGCGTATGATTGCACTGGTGGATGATATTATCAAACTGTCCCATTTGGACGAAGGCGCGGAAGATGCCAAGTGGGAAGATGTTGATCTCTACACATTGGCAAAGGAAACAGTACGCATTTTGCAGCCGTCGGCTGAAGAGAACAAGGTGACGCTGCACATCACGGGACAGCCTGCCAATATGGTGGGAGTTCCGGCCCTTCTTAACGGCATTATCTACAATCTCTGCGACAACGCCATCAAGTATAATCGGGAAAACGGCTCTGTCAGCATCGATATCCGCGACACGGAAGAGAATGTGATTCTTTCGGTAAGCGATACGGGTATCGGTATTCCTGAAGAGCACGCGCAGCGCGTCTTTGAGCGTTTTTATCGGGTGGATAAAAGTCACTCCAAAGAGGTGGGCGGTACCGGCTTGGGATTGTCCATTGTGAAACACGCCGCCAAACTGCATCATGCCGCGATTGAACTTCATAGTGTGGTGGACGGCGGCACGACAGTAACGGTCAGTTTCCCAAAGAAAGAGGAGAATATATGAACTACGAACAGATTAGAGCAAATGAAGTGATCCGCACCTACATCGCGCAGGCTGATGCCTCGCTGATCGCATTGGGTTTTACCGAACATAGCTTCGGCCATGTGACGTTGGTGGCGGAGAAAGCAGGCTACATTCTGGAAACACTCGGTTATCCCGAACGCATGGTGGAACTGGCAAAGATTGCCGGTTATCTCCACGATATCGGCAACCTCGTTAACCGTGTGGATCATAGCCAGAGCGGTGCCGTTATGGCGTTTCGCCTGCTGGACGAGATGGGGTTCCCTCCCGAGGAGATTGCGCTGATCGTCACCGCCATCGGCAACCACGATGAGGGCACCGGTCAGCCGGTCAATGAGCTGGCGGCGGCGCTGATTCTGGCAGATAAATCCGATGTGCGCCGCAGCCGTGTGCGCAATCAGGATATCAGCAGCTTTGACATCCACGACCGCGTGAACTATTCCGTCACCAAGTCTGAGTTGAAGATCAACGAGGCGCACACGCTTATCAAGCTGAAGCTGTCGGTTGATACCCATTTCAGTTCGGTGATGGACTATTTCGAGATATTCATGCAGCGTATGATTTTGTGCCGTAAGGCGGCGGAAAAACTGGGACTGCAATTCAAATTGATGATCAACGAACAGCAGTTAATTTAAGAGAAAAAGGTCTTGCTCACAAGAGCAAGGCCTTTTTCTTACATAGATTTTACAAAGCCATGATAACGGATTTGATACTGTCTCGGTACAATAATCCCGTACAATGAAGAAAGGGATTAAAGTATGAATATTTTCAATGTGTTGAGCCTGATAGGAGGCTTGTGCCTGTTTTTGTTCGGCATGAACATCATGGGACAGGCGCTGGAACGCAGAGCAGGTAACAGTTTACGCAGTCTGCTCGGTAAAATGACAACAAATAAGGCCGCCGGACTTGCCACGGGTCTTGGCGTCACGGCAGTGATCCAAAGCTCCTCTGCCACCACGGTGATGGTGGTCGGCTTTGTAAACTCCGGCCTTATGAGCCTCAAGCAGGCTATCAATGTGATTATGGGTGCCAATGTCGGCACCACGGTCACGGCGTGGATTTTAAGCCTTGCCGGAATTGACAGTGGCAATGTGTTTGTGAAACTCTTGAAGCCGTCGTCCTTTACGCCGGTGCTGGCGCTGATCGGCATCATTTTCTATATGTTCTGCAAGAATGCCAAGAAAAAGGACACCGGCATGATCATGTTGGGGTTTGCCACCTTGATGTTTGGCATGGAGGCTATGTCCGGTGCCGTTTCGGGACTGCGCGATGTGCCGGCATTCACACAGCTGTTCCTGCTGTTTAAGAATCCCGTTCTGGGTGTGCTGGCAGGTGCGATTCTGACGGCAATCATCCAATCCAGCTCCGCTTCGGTAGGTATTTTGCAGGCACTTGCCTCTACCGGACAGGTCAGCTACGGTGCAGCGATTCCCATCATTATGGGTCAGAATATCGGTACCTGTGTCACCGCACTTCTCTCCTCGGTGGGTGCCAATAAGAACGCCAAGCGCGCCGCCATGGTGCATCTGAGCTTTAACCTGATCGGCACGGCGGTGTGGCTGGTGGTATTCTGCGGCATCAAGGCAATTTTCCGCCCCGTGCTGCTGGACAGCTCCGCATCGCTGTTAGGCATTGCGGTGGCGCACTCATTGTTCAACGTACTGTGTACGCTGCTGATGCTGCCGCTGGCGGGTATGCTGGAGAAGCTGGTATGCCGTCTTGTGCCGGACAGCAAGAAGGCAGAAAGTGAATCGGAAATGGACGAGCGCCTGCTTACCACACCGCCTATCGCCTTGGCACGATGCCGTGAGGTGTCGGCAGACATGGCACGCTGTGCCGTAGGTGCTTTGCATGATGCCATCAATGCGTTAGGCGATTATACGCCGGAATTGGCAGAAAATGTACGCGCTGCCGAAGATAAGACCGACCATTATGAGGATATGTTGGGCAGTTATCTCGTTAAGCTGAGTACCAGACAGATCAGCTCCGAGGATAGTCACGAAGCGGCAAAGCTTTTGAAGGTGATTGGCGATTTCGAGCGTATCTCCGACCATGCGGTCAATCTGGTGGAATCCGCGGAAGAACTGCGAGATAAGGAATTACATTTATCAGCACCTGCAGAAAAAGAACTCGCCGCGCTGACCGACGCTGTCAATGAGATACTGGGTCTGTCGCTCGCTGCATTTTTGAAAGATGATCTGTCTGCTGCTGAATTAGTTGAACCGCTGGAGCAGGTGATCGATGAGCTGAAGGAAACATTGCGTACCCATCACATTTTGCGTATGCAGCAAGGACTGTGCAGTATAGACGCAGGCTTCGTGTGGTCGGATCTCCTCACCAATCTGGAGCGTGTGTCGGATCATTGTTCCAATATTGCCGGTTGCATCATGGATATGCGTGCAGGCAATCTCCATTTGCACGAATCGCTCCGAGCAGTGAAGAACAGCCAAGGGGTGTTTGATGAGCGATTTGCAGGATATAAAGAAAAATACTTCTCGAAAATCTAATGCAACACAGATACAGAGCCCCCTTTCGCTACTGCGAAGGGGGCTCTGTAATTATTCTATTACACAATCTGCATCAATCGAATCAGCATAATCCATGCCAGACCATAGTAGGTAACAACGGCTACCAGATCGTTGACCGTGGTAATCAGCGGGCCGGAGGCAACCGCAGGATCGACATGGATCTTGTGGAAGAACATGGGGATCACAGTTCCCACAAGGCTGGAAATGATAATGGCCAGCAACAAAGCAGCGCCAACACAGCCGGAGATCAAAAATGCGTTGAACAGAGAATAGCCCTTGAAAAAGGCGATATACAGCCCGAGGAATACCAACGCAAGTATGCCTAACAGCATTCCGTTGCTGAAGCCAACTTTCATCTCCTTTACCACCAGATGAAGCTTGTCCTTAGTGGTCAGTTCTTCGTCCATCAGCACGCGGATGGTGACAGCCAGCGACTGCGTACCCACATTACCTGCCATGTCCAAGATCAGCGATTGGAAGCAGATTACCACGGGCAGTACGGCTACCACACTCTCAAATGCGCCGACCACGGTGGATACGCCCATGCCGAGGAACAGCAGCGCAATCAACCACGGCAGGCGCTTTTTCATGCTCTCCTTTGTGGTTTCGCGCAGATCTTCCTCTGCGGTCAGACCGGCCAGCTTGGCGTAATCGTCACCCATCTCGTCATCTACTGCTTCAATCACGTCCTGTGCGGTGAGAATGCCGAGGATTTCGTGCTGCTCATTCAGGACAGGCAGCGAATCCTCTGCGTAGTCCTTGATACGCTCGATACATTCGGAAATATTTTCATGATCAAACAGGTACGGATAGGAATAGGTGATCAGTTCATCCAGTTCGTCATTTTCTCTGGCAATAATCAGATCCTTCAGGTCAATAGCACCGCAGAAATGACGTTTTTCATCTACTACGTAAATGGTAGAGATGTTGTCATTTTCGCCGGCCTGCTCAATGAGTGCACGAGTCGCCTGACGAATGGTCAGCGTGCTATCGATACAGATATAATTTGTAGTCATCAGGCTGCCGATTTCGTCTTCTTCGTAAGAATTGATCAGCTTGATGTCCGCCTTGACATCTTCGTCCAGAATGGGGCGAAGTCTGTTTTTGGTATCCTCGTCCAGTTCTTCCAGCAAGTCCACGGCATCGTCCGAGTCCATCTCATTGATGACCGCGGCAAGCTTATCAATATCCAACTCCTTGATATAGTCCTTTGGCTCATCTAAAAATGAGAAAATCTCGGACATCCATTCTGCGTCAAGCAGATTGTACAGATGGATACGCTCCTCCTTAGTCAAAAGCTCCAGGCTTTGTGCGATATCCTTCTCATGGAAATCCTGCAGTTTTTCAATGATTTCCGCATCCGAATAATGACCTCTGATGATAGCTGTGATCTGCTGGATAAATGTAGGTTCTTTCAGTACTTTCTTCATTATAAGCC
>JAZLIB010000178.1:0-2962 GCA_045617185.1 Vescimonas sp. | reverse complement strand
CGCGGTCGAAACCGCGAAACAATCTTCTCAACTACACTTCAATAAACCCCAATTTACCGAACAGCAAAAATCAACCCGCCGAAGAGAGCACAAATCTCTTCAGCGGGTTTTCTTGTGTCAAAAACTCCCTTATGGGACGCTGCTTTGTATAACGCAGGCCTTTTTATCATATTACAGTTTTAACTCACCGGAGGTGGGGGTGGGGTAAGGCTCTACCGGAGTTAAGATGGTTGCATCGGGAGCAATCTCTGCCGGCTCAGACGATGCGGCAATGGGAGCAACGGCTGCTTGCGCCTCTGCCTTGCCGGCCGCATAGGCCTCGGCTTTTGCCTTTTCCAACTCCTGCTGGCGCACATTTTCGGAGCGATTAGCTTCCTTTTCTGCCTTGCGCTTGTCCGACACACGCTTAAAACTGCGGCAAAAAGCGTAGACGGATAGAATGGCTACGATTGACAGACCGATCCAGCCCCATGTACGAATCTGATAGAAATCGTGAATGTTAAAATAATCGTGCAGCATACCCACATAGTACAGCACTATGCCGCCAATGGCGCAGGCGATAGCAAAAATCAGATTCATTACTGCCAGAACGTGGTGATTACGCTTGCGGGCAAAGTAAGTGATCAGCAGTACGATGGCGGCCAGAAACAGCGCGGGGGACTGGCACATCAGAATATATTGAAACGTATGGTGCATAGACGTTTCCTCCGTTTACAGTGTGTTCTTGCCGCGGGGGATATACATACCGTTGCAGCCGGCGATTACATTGCCGCGCTCCACAGCCAAAGAACCACGCAGCCAGACCTGTGCGATACTGCCGCGGGTCACAAAACCCTCATAGGGATTGTAATCCACATTGGCCACCATATCCTCGCTGCGGATCACATGATCGGCCTGAGGATCGTAGATCACGATATCCGCGTCAGCGCCCTTGGCAATGATACCCTTGCGGGGGAACATACCGTACAGCTTGGCGGGGTTTTCGCTGAGCACCTTGCACATGGTGGCAAGGGAAATCTTGCGCGTGGCAACACCGGCGCTGTAAATCAACTCGCCGCGGGTTTCCACGCCGGGGATACCGCCGGGAATGGCAGTGAAGTCGCTGCGACCGGCCTCTTTCTGTGCCAAGGTAAAGCTGCAATGGTCGGTGGAGATGGTCTGAATATCACCACGGCGCAGGGCAGACCACAGCGCCTTCTGATCACTGACCTTACGGATGGGAGGCGAGCAGACATACTTGGCTGCTTCCAGATAATCGGGGTTATAGTACACGCTGTCGTCCAGTACCAGATACTGGGGGCAGGTTTCCACATACACCTTCTGACCGCGTTTGCGTGCGGCCTCAATCTCCTTCATAGCGGCGGCATTGGTGGTATGCACGATGACCACAGGAATATCCACAGCCTGCGCAATGCGCAGCAGGCGGGAAACGGCCTCTGCCTCCAGATAGTCAGGACGTGTCTGGGGATGGCAGGATACACGGTTTTCGCCGTTAGCCTTCTTCTCCTTGACGAGTGCATCGATCACGCCGCTGTTCTCGCAGTGCACGCCGCAGATACCGCCCTTTTCCTTCAGTTTTTTCAGGGCATTGTACATCAGTTCATCGCCAATCATCATGGCGGGATAGGTCATGTACATCTTGAAAGAGGAGATACCCTCGGCGTACATATCGTCGATCTCACGCTCGATGGTTTCGTTCCAATCGTCGATGGTCATGTGGAAACCGTAGTCGCAATAGGTCTTACCGTCAGCCTTTTCGTGCCACAGCTTGAGGCCATCATGCAGGGTTTCACCCTTGTTGGGGCAGGCGAAGTCCACCACAGTGGTGGTGCCGCCGCGCAGGGCAGCGCGGGAGCCGCTGGTAAAGTCGTCAGCGGTGGTGGTGTTGCACACGTCCAGATCAAAATGGGTGTGGGCATCGATAAAGCCGGGCATCAGCAGCATACCGGTCACGTCAATGACCTGAGCATCGGGGGCAATAATGTTGCGGCCCACCTTGGCGATCTTCTC
Organism: Vescimonas sp.; assembly: GCA_045617185.1. Classification (GTDB taxonomy): domain Bacteria; phylum Bacillota; class Clostridia; order Oscillospirales; family Oscillospiraceae; genus Vescimonas. Next base: position 952 of record JAZLIB010000178.1, on the reverse strand, counting down.
GCCATCGATCAGTACATCGGCACGCTTGGTACCCTTGCCGGACACCACGGTGCCGCCTTTGAGCAGTCGTTTCATAGTAAAAAACCTCCGTTTCTGGAAGACATTTAATCAAATTACAGTATAACACAAAAACGGGAAAATGCTATACGGAAACGAAGAAAAATTTACATTTTTGCGCAAAAAAGGAGTGGCCCGAAGGCCACTCCTTTGTGCTGTTGGGAAATGGATTAGTTGAACAGATAGCTGTACTTGTCGCGGATGGTGACAATCAGTGCCTCCAGCTCAGCGGGCAGATCGTTATCCTTGCTCAGATCGTAATCCTTGGGCTCACCGAAGGTGCGCACGCGAACCATATCGCCACCCAGGAACAGAACGCCGGCGTTGTTGGAATCGACCATATCCTCGGCGGTCTGGAACAGAGTGAACTTGTCGTGGCAGGGCTCGGAAGCATAGGGACAGAACTGAGTGCAGTTGCCGCACTCGTTGCACATCTTGTCGACGTGCAGTACCTGATGGCTGCCGTCCAGCATCTCGATAGCCACATTGGCACGGTTGGGGCAGGAATCCACGCAGTTTTCGCAAACGGTGGAGCACTGCAGGCAGCGGTTGCCTTCGCAGCAAGCGCACTCGGACATCTTCAAAATGCCCTTCTTAGCCACGGCGTCAGCGGTGGTGATGTAAGCAGCGGCGGGAATCTCATAGACATGAGGCTCACCGATGACTTCCTCAGCGAAGCGAGCGGCGTCAGCAATGCCCTCGACCACGGTAGCGGGACCGCGGGTAGCATCACCGGCAGCGTACACGCCCTCAATGTTGGTCTGGAAGGAGGGACGACCCTTCTTGTCGACCTCGATGCCGTTAGCGGCCATCAGAGCGTCATCAACCTGCTCACCGACAGCGGAGATAACCAGATCGCAGGGGATCTCGAACATCTCGCCGGTAGCAACGGGAG
>JAZLIB010000177.1:0-2692 GCA_045617185.1 Vescimonas sp. | reverse complement strand
GCCGAGGAAGTGTCTTATGAGAATGGCAACCACTTCCATAGCGAAGGCGGCACCACGATAACCTTTGACAAGGAGTGGGCGAGTACCGACAGCCTCCCCACCCAAGCTGGCAACTACTATCTCACCACGGACGTGACGCTGGAGAAGGCATGGGCGGTTCCGACTGGTACGACCAACCTCTGTCTGAACGGTCATGTGCTGAATCTCAATGGGAAGCAGATCACCGTCACCAGCGGCAGAACACTGAATATCTACGATTGCGGTACGACGGAACATCATTTTACAGATTCGACAAGCTATAACGGGACTACGGTCAATGTGCGTGGAGTCAGCTATTGGCAGCTCCAGAGCGCAAAGGACAGCAGCACCACGCACACCCTCACTGGCGGCGTTATCACCGGTGGCAAGGCGGACAAGGGCGGCGCGATCAAGATCACCGGCGGAAGCTGCACACTTTACAGCGGCCATATTGTCGGAAACTATTGCTATCAATCCGCGTTCGGGAATGCGTGGGGCGGTGCCGTCTATCTTACCGGTGGCAGCTTCACCATGTACGGCGGCAGCATCGTCGGCAATTCCTGCGTCAGCGAACTGAATCAGGCATCGGGCGGCGGTATCTACACTGGTGCAGTCAATTATTCCACATACCGATGTGGCAGGGTCTATATTTACGGCGGGGATATCCGCTATAATACGACCGGCACCATTACCCCAGTATCAAGTCAACCTGTAGCCGGCGGCGTATATGTAGAATGCGGGACTCTGACTGTTGGCGGCAGCGCCGTGATCCGAGATAATTATGCGGCAAATGCAGAGTATATTCACGATGGGGATACGGAATGCAATGTGCAGACCAGCGTACGTTCAATGGATGACTATGTGAAGATCGAAAGCGGAACAAATGCGCCGACGGAGAAAATGAGCGTCGGCATCCGGAGCCGCGATACGAATGTGGCAATCAGCACCGATGTCGAGGATTATTCTGCTTGCTTCTCTTCGGACAATGCGGGGCTGTATGTCGTTTATGACAGCACCAACAAGCAAATCAAGCTTGGTCTGAAAAACTCCGTCACCGTTGCCGAAGGCATCACCAACGGCACGGTAGCATCCGACAAGAACAAGGCTGCCCCCAATGAGACGGTGACACTGACCATAGTGCCGAGTGAGATATATCTGCTCAAAAGCCTGACGGTGACCTATGACACCAATCAGACGATCACCCCGACGCAGGACGCGCAGGACAAGACGAAATATTCCTTCACCATGCCTGCCTACGATGTCACCGTCACAGTGGTATTTGAGGAAATTTCGGCACACAGCCACAACTTCGTTGACGGCGTTTGCACGATCTGTGGCGCGGAAGACCCCAATTATGTTGCTCCCGGCGGCATCAATTCCTTTACCCTGTAACATGGGGGACGGTTGTGCGCCGTATAGTATACTTCCAGAAGTATACTCAGGCTGTCAAAAAACCTATCCAAACGCCCTCGTTTCTGGTATAATAAGGGTCTGCTGAAAAAGTAGGAAAAGAGAGATAAACAGCGAAAACAAGAGCAAGCGAAAACAAGAGCATATGTGAGTATTCATGGTATCGTTGCACCCCCATAATTGGGGGCAATCTGACTAAGGCTACGAATCTGGGGTGTTTTGGGTATCATCGTATGCCTGCAATGCTGAAATAGGTTGCATTATGTCTGTGGAAATATTGGGCGGGGTTTATAGGAAAGTCAGGAAACTGCACATTTTGAGTTATTATTTGCAGCATTTGGACTTTTTCAGCAGGCCCTAATAAAAGGAACGGGGGTGTTCTTAATGGAGTAATGGCAAAGAGACGCACGGAAGGAGCCGGTCATCATAGACTTGGACTCTCTTGTGCCGAAAGACCATCTTCTTCGGAAGATAGAACGCGTAATGGATTACGAATGGCTATATAAAAGACTTAGTCCGTATTACTGCCATGACAATGGCAGGCCAGGGATCGATCCACTTGTATTAATCAAGCTGGTACTTATTCAACAACTGTTTGGTATACCCTCTCTCCGGCAGACTCAACAGCGCATTCAGGACACGAATTCTTATCGCTGGTTCCTTGGGTATAGTCTTCTAGATAAGATTCCTCATTTTGCTACGGTAAGTTATGCCTTTTGCAAGAGAATTCCCGCCGAGCTGACGGAGGAAATATTTGAGCATATTCTCTCAACAAGGCCTTGAACAATCGCATGATAGACCCCAGCGTCGTATTCATAGACGGGACGCATATCAAGGCAAGCGCAAACAAAAAGAAGTTCCAAAAAGAACAGGTAGCCAAAACAGCCAAGGTATACGCAGAATAACTTCGGGAAGAAGTCAACGCCGAGCGTGAAAAACTGGGCAAAGAGCCGATTGAAGAAGAAACGAACGAGGATCATGATGACAAAAGCGATCCTCCACAAGGTGGAGAAACCGTAACCCGCACGGTTTCCACAACCAATCCGGACAGCGGGATGTTTGTCAAAGGGCAACATGAGCGGCAGTTTGCACGCTTGCAACAAGCACGGCTTTGTGTTGGCGGTAGCGGCGACCGCAGGCAAAGTATATTGTAATGGATGCGGCGTATAAGACACCGTGGATCGCAAAGAGAATCCTTGAGGAGGGCAGAATTCCGATTCTGCCCTACATGAATCACCACTACAAGAGCGGCACTTTCAAGCCT
>JAZLIB010000176.1:0-4021 GCA_045617185.1 Vescimonas sp. | reverse complement strand
TCAGCGCTGACGGTACCATTAAGCGTGTTGCTGACGGTGAGGTAAATATTACTGCAACGGTAGATGGCCAGACAATCAAGGCTCTTGTTCGCTGATTAAAGTAAAAATGAGCGCTCGCCCTATTGGGCGGGCGCTTTTTATGGAGCCGAATAGGCGTTATAAATCCCCCAGTTCAACTGGGGGTCAAAAATAAAAGACTTAAGTATATGCAAGAGAAAACCTCCTGTGATACTCTGTTGATGGTTTGGCGACCACATCAAGAGAACAGGAGGTTTTGTCATGCAAGATGACGTAAAGAGTTTATCACACAGCAAGTGGAGGTGCAAGTACCACATTGTTTTTGCACCAAAGTACCGAAGACAGATAATATACGGGAAAATAAAGATAGATGTTGGGAAAATACTGAGGGGATTATGTGAGCGCAGGGGAGTAGAAATAATAGAAGCAGAATGCTATCCGGATCATATACATATGCTGGTGAGCATACCACCGCACATGAGTGTAGCGCAGTTTATGGGGTACCTAAAGAGCAAAAGCAGCCTGATGATATTTGACCGACATGCAAACTTAAAATACAAGTATGGGAATAGACATTTTTGGTGCAGAGGGTACTATGTAGATACCGTAGGAAAGAACACGAAAATGATACAGGACTACATAAAAAATCAACTGCAAGAAGATATAGCCAATGATCAGATCAGCCTAAAAGAATTCGTGGACCCGTTTACGGGTGAGCCAGTAAAACGGGGCTAAAAAAGACAGCCCCCGAATAGGGGGCTGCCAGAGATAACGATGTGATTGCCAAATCATTCGACGCCCCTTGAGGGGCTACCACAGGAGATAAGCCCTTATAGGGCTTGATCAAACCACCGGTTCAACCGGTGGTTTTGATTCTGCTGTAAACTCTTGCGGTAAAAGGGAAAAATTGTTATAATAATACTTTAAGAATGTATTATGGAAATGAGTGTAAAAGATATGACGACAAAGGATTTTCAAACCAAACCATTGCTGAGGATTTTCCTCAGTTATTTTAAACCGCATCGTGGATTATTTGTGCTGGACATGGCTTGCGCGCTGCTGATTGCATTAGTGGATCTGGCGTTCCCGCTGATTTCCCGTACGGCCATGTATCAATGGCTGCCGGACAAGCGCTACAGTGTATTTTTTCTGGTGATGGCAATAGTGGTAGTGGCTTTTGTGATACGGTCACTGCTGTATTTTGTCGTGTGTTACTGGGGACATACGTTCGGCATTCGTGTAGAAGCGGACATACGAAGAGATCTGTTCTATCATATGCAGGATCTAAGTTTCGATTTTTACGATCAGAACCGTACCGGCCAGTTGATGAGCCGTCTGACAACAGATCTGTTTGAGGTGACAGAACTGGCACATCACGGCCCGGAAGATCTGTTTATCTCCGTGATTACCATCGTGGGCGCACTGATTGTCATGTTTACGGTGGAGTGGCGTCTGGCATTGGTGGTGTGCGTGATCATACCCATCTTCATGCTGGTGGTTATGCGCTGCCGCCGTAATATGAGTGAGGCGTCCAAGCGTGCCAAGCAGAAAACGGGTACTATCAACGCAGAGATTGAGTCAGCGTTGTCGGGATTCCGCACCACAAAAGCATTTGCCAACGAAAGCGAGCAGCGCCAGCGTTTTGACAGCGCCAACGAGGTGTTCAAGACCGCTAAGCGTGATTTCCACAAGGCGATGGGCTACTTCTTCTCCTCTATGGAATTTTTTATCTGCATCCTGTCGGTGGCGGTCATCGCTGTGGGCGGCTGGCTCATTATGTCCGACCGCATGAACTATATCGACCTGATTACTTTCAGCCTTTATATCACCACATTTATTAATCCCATCCGCAAACTGGCGAACTTTGCTGAAATGTTCTCTAATGGTTTTGCCGGACTTAATCGCTTTGTGGAGCTGATGGCAACAGAACCAACGATTCAGGACGATACGGACGCGGTGGATCTTACCAATGTGGCGGGCAGAGTAGATGTAGAGAATGTATCTTTCACTTATGACGGCGATACTGAGGTGCTGCGCGATGTGAATATTTCCGTGGCAGCAGGTGAGACCATTGCTATCGTCGGCCCCTCCGGCGGAGGAAAGAGTACACTGTGCCAACTGGTACCCCGCTTTTATGATACCAACGAGGGACAGATTACCATCGATGGCATTGATATACGCCATGCAACCCAGCGCTCCTTGCACAAAACTATCGGTATTGTGCAACAGGACGTCTTTCTGTTTGCCGATACCATTCGGGAAAATATTCGATACGGAAAGCCCGATGCCACCGATGAAGAGGTGGCGGCTGCGGCACGCCGTGCGGAAATTTACGATGACATTATGGCGATGCCGCAGGGATTTGACACCTATGTGGGTGAGCGCGGTGCGCTGCTGTCCGGCGGTCAGAAACAGCGCGTGGCTATTGCACGTATTTTCCTGAAGAATCCACCTATCTTAATTCTGGACGAGGCTACGTCTGCATTGGATAGCGTGACAGAGGCCAGGATTCAACACGCTTTCGATGAACTGGCTGTGGGGCGCACGACATTGATCATCGCCCACCGTCTGTCCACGATTCGCAGCGCCAACCGTATTCTGGTGGTGCAGGACGGCGAAATCGTGGAGCAGGGTACCCATGGGGAACTGCTGGCGGAGAACGGGGCCTATGCGAAACTGTATCGGACACAGAATCTGGGAGAACAATATGGACAAGCGTGAACTGCTGGATCGCATATCCACAACAAGTGATGAACGACTTTTGCTGGGACGTATCTGGGATAAATGGGAACAGTGTCAGAAACGGAATGTACCAAGCGTGACCGGTTTTCTGTCCCCGCAGGAGCAGGCTATAGCGCAGCGGCTATTGAGTGCCATGGGTGTTATGTCGGGATTCCTTTTCTGGGGCGGCTATGATGAAGCAGAGCGCCGTCAGCTGCATTTCCTGCCCGACTGGCAAGAGGGAGAGGAGGATTCCATTCATCTCTTGCGCTGCCGGTTTTATGAAGAGGGTGCGCTATCTCACCGTGATTTTTTGGGAAGTCTGATGGGGTTGGGATTGACCCGTGAGAAAATTGGCGATATACTGGTAATGGAAAACAGTGCTGATGTTCTGGTGAGCGATTCGGTAGCGGATTTCCTGCTGACAAACTGGAGTTCTGCAGGTCGCATCAAAATAAAAGTGACGCGGCAGGATCTGCATCATTTGCACATTCCGCAGCAGAACACCAAAGAAATTCGGGATACGGTGCCGTCTCTGCGGCTTGACTGCATTGTGGCTGCAGGTTTTTCCACCAGTCGTGTAAAGGCGGCGGAGGCCATAACAGCCGGACGGGTACAGATCAACTGGACTACCTGCCAGAAAAGTGATGCCGTTGTAACTGAGGGTGATGTGCTCAGTGTGCGCGGCTTGGGTAAGTGCCGTTTGAATCGTGTCGGGAATACAACAAAAAAGGGCCGCGTATTTGTGACCCTGCAACGATATATATGAGGTGAATACCATGGATCAGAAAAAAATAGACCGCATCAATGAACTGGCCCGCAAGGCAAAGACGGAGGGCCTGAGTGCCGAGGAAATTGCTGAACGCGATGTGCTGCGGCGGGAGTATATTGATTCGGTAGTGGGTAATCTGCGCAATGAACTGGAACACACCTATGTGGTAGATGAAAACGGCAACAAGCGCAAGCTGACAAAGCGGGGAGGGATCAGATCCTGATGAGTGAATACAACGAGAAAAACACCGAAAACAAGCAGCAGGGTGAATACAAATCTACTGTTACACCGCAGCCGCCGAAAAAAGACAACGATATCGGTTCGTGGATCTTTATTGCGGTGATGTTTGCCATAGCATGGCCTATCGGGTTGTTTTTCCTGATTTCCAAACTGTCCGACGGCAGTAAGAAACAGACTGCATCTACCAGCAAGACGCGCATATCGACGGTAAACAAGACAACAACGGCAAGCAAGTCTGTTCAGCAGAAAGCAGCAACTGTTACAAAGACG
>JAZLIB010000175.1:0-3337 GCA_045617185.1 Vescimonas sp. | reverse complement strand
ATACCGGCGCCGATGATAGCGACTTTCTTTGCCTTCTTGGCGGGAGCAATGTAGAATCTGTTATGCTGCATGGTGGTGGGGTTCAGAGCGCAGCGTGCAAGGTGCAGAGAGTCCATGGTATTCTGCATGTTGGGAGTGCCCTTTGCCTTGGAGAAGTTGAAGCAGCCGTTGTGGCAGCGGATACAGGGCTTGATCTCATCCTCTCGGCCTTCGAGGATCTTGTGGATCCAGTCATGGTCAACGAGGTTCTGACGGGCGATAGCGACTGCATCCAGTCGGCCGGCAGCGATCTCTTCAGCAGCCTTGACAGGATCCATACGGCCTGCGCAGACGACGGGCTTGTCGGTAAATGCCTTGATGTGCTCGACATAGCTCAGGTTGCAGTTATCGGGCATATACTGAGGCGGATGTGCCCAGGACCATGCATCGTAGGGGCCGTAGTCGCAGTTGAACATATCGTAGCCTGCGTCGCCGAGATACTTGACAGCCTTCTCGGACTCTTCCATGTCACGGCCCCACTCTTCGAAGTCGGTCTCATAAGGCATGGCGCCCTTGCCCCAGCCCTTGGTCTTGGAGACGACGGAGTAACGCAGAGATACGGGGAAGTCTGCACCGGCTTCGCGCTTGATGCACTGTACGATCTCGACCGGGAAACGGAAGCGGTTCTCGAAGGATCCGCCGTACTGGTCAGTACGGTAGTTCCAGTTCTCCATGGTGAACTGGTCAAGCAGATAGCCTTCATGGACAGCATGGATCTCAACGCCGTCAACGCCGGCTTCTCTCAGCTTCTTCGCGGTCTTACCGAAGGCTTCGACCATCTCCTGGATTTCTTCCACGGTCATAGGACGGGACTTGAGATCCTCGACCCAGCGGTTGGGAGTTGCAGAAGCGGAAGCGCAGGAATACTGAACGTCAACGATGGGGCTTGCCAGCTTGTTGAGAAGGTCATTCTTTGCCAGAGCGGTCATCCAGCCATTGATAGCCATGGAACGACCAAAGCCTGCGGCCAGCTGAATAAAGAGCTTTGCACCGGTCTTATGGAACTCGTCCATATAGGGTTTGAGTTGCTTGAACATACGGTCATTCTGCCAAAGCCACTTTCTGCCGGGGATACCCATGGTGTCGCGGACACACTGCATACCGGGGAGGATGAGGCCAACGCCGTCCTGCGCTCTGTTAAGCAGGAAGTAAGCAGCCTCCTTATCGAAGTGGTTGGGCTCCAGCCAACCGAACAGAGAAGTACCGCCCATAGAGCACTGAACAATGCGGTTTTTGACTTCTACATTGCCGACTTTCCAGGGGGTAAAGAGGGCGCTGTATTGTTCGTTCATGAAATACATCCTTTCCTTTTTTGTTATTTTACTATTTTACGGAAATGGCTCACAACTCTCTTACGTCCATAATCCGTTTTTTACCGGGAAAGCTTATCCGACACATTGCATGATAAACTTGTCGTAATTATAACATACTTTTTTTGAATAATCAATTCCCTTTCCTGTTATAAACGAAAGCTTTTGATATACAATTTCTGCTTATTTGTATGAACACAGTAAGGAACAGGAATTATATGGGATATTTTTTCTTCTTCCAAATCCTATATACAAATTTTTAAAAAGCTGATATAATTCAATTCATAAATAAATCGTGAGGTGAGTATTATGCAGGAACCCACACTGGTGATCCTGGCTGCCGGAATGGGTAGCCGCTTCGGCGGGCTCAAACAGATCATGGCTGTTGACGATCATGGGCACGCCATCATAGATTATTCCCTTTTTGACGCCTATAAAGCTGGCTTTCGCAAGGTTGCTTTTATTATCAAGCATGAGATCGAGGATGATTTCAAAGCTGCGATCGGTAGGCGTATGGAAAAATACTTTGATGTTCAATATGTCTATCAGCAGCTGGACAAGCTTCCGCATGGCTACGAGCTCCCGAAAGATCGCGTAAAGCCCTGGGGTACCGCCCATGCCGTTCTGTGCTGTAAGGACGCTGTTGACGGGCCTTTTGCCGTCATTAATGCCGATGACTTTTACGGTCCGTCCGCCTACACTGCTCTGTATGATTTTCTTGCGCAGGACAGGCCTGATAATGAACACGCCATGGTCGCCTATCTCCTGAAAAACACTGTCACGGAAAACGGGTACGTTGCCCGGGGAATCTGTCAGACCGAGAATGACCTTCTCACGGATGTTGTGGAGCGCACGCATATTGAAAAGCGCGGCGAGGATGCGGCCTACACGGAAGACGGAGAAAACTATGTTCCCCTCTCCGGTGCGGTCTCCGTTTCCATGAACTGCTGGGCTTTCGGTAAATCCATGATGAAGCAGCTGGAGGATCGTTTTCCGGCATGGCTGGATGTAAACCTGAAAACCAATCCTGAGAAAGCGGAATACTTCCTTCCCTATGTCGTTAATGCGCTTATCAAGGACGGCAGCGGTATCGTTCGCGTCCTCAACTGTCACGAGGTCTGGTACGGCATGACCTACAAAGAGGATATGCACAGTGTCAAGGATGCCATCAAGGCTATGCACGACAATGGCCGTTATCCCGAAAAACTGCTTGATTGAGGTATAAAAAATGAACGTTCTTGTTACCGGCGGTGCCGGATATATCGGCAGCCACACCTGCGTTGAGCTGCTGAATAAGGGCTACGGTGTTGTCGTAGCGGATAATCTTGTGAACTCCAACGCAAAATCCCTGGAGCGGGTGCAGCAGATCTGCGGAAAAGATCTGGATTTCTACGAGATCGACGTGCGTGACCGCGCCGCGCTTGACCGTATTTTTGAAAAGCACGACATCGGTTGCGGCATTCACTTTGCCGGGCTGAATGCGGGCGGTGAGTTTGTCGCCATGCCGCTTGAATATTACGACAACAATCTGAACTCCACCATCACCCTGTGCCGCGCCATGAAGGATCACGGTGTAAAGGACATTGTCTTTTCATCGTCTGCGACCGTCTATTCCGGCGACAACGATATGCCTTTGCGCGAGAGCTCCCGTACCGGTATGTGCACAAATCCTTACGGATGGACAAAATATATGTCGGAGCAGATCCTGCGCGATACGGCCGTTGCCGTTCCCGACTGGTCCGTTTCCCTGCTGCGCTATTTCAACCCCATCGGCGCCCACAGCAGCGGTCTCATCGGGGAGGACCCCCGAGGCATTCCGAACAATCTGATGCCCTACATCTCGCAGGTCGCCATAGGCAGACGCGACCACCTCAGTATTTTCGGTGACGACTATGATACCCATGACGGCACCGGAGTCCGTGACTACATCCATGTTGTAGACCTTGCAAGAGGGCATGTCGCGGCCATTGAGTACATGCAGGATCACA
>JAZLIB010000174.1:0-8129 GCA_045617185.1 Vescimonas sp. | reverse complement strand
CGAGACCGTCGTTACCGGTATCGAAATGTTCCACAAGCTGCTGGACTACGCTGAAGCTGGCGATAACATCGGCGCTCTGCTGCGTGGTGTTGCTAAGACCGAGATCGAGCGCGGCCAGGTTCTGTCCGCTCCCGGCTCCATTCATCCTCATACCAAGTTCGTTGGCCAGGTTTACGTTCTGACCAAGGACGAGGGTGGCCGTCATACGCCTTTCTTCAATAACTATCGTCCTCAGTTCTATTTCCGCACCACCGACGTGACCGGCGTCATCACTCTGCCCGAAGGCACTGAGATGTGCATGCCCGGCGATAACGTCGACATGAACGTTGAGCTGATTACCCCCATCGCTATCGAGAACGGTCTGCGTTTCGCTATCCGTGAGGGTGGCCGTACCGTCGGTTCCGGTGTTGTTATCGGCATCGAGGAGTAATTCTCTTATAAGCTGACATTTGTACGCTTTAAAAGCGGCAGGACTCAGGTCCTGCCGCTTTTTTCTTGCTATAAAACTTACGATTCGGGAAATGTTAAATCTGCCTGAAAACCGTTCTCACCGGTCGCAATGATGTCACCGGCAATAATCTGTCCGACGCATAAATATAGATTCGCCTGCACACCGTGTGTAATGTTGGGATAATTTGTCACTGTATAGGTATAGCGCGTTACTGTTTGGCCGGCAAACTGGGAAAAGGGAAGACCTTGCTCATCCTGCATTTTGCAGTATTCGGCATAATCCGCTTTCAAATCGTCCGGCAACTGCAATTCTAACGTTTCAATGGGGCTGGCATCGACCTGCCAACCCAGTTCTGCCAGATAGGCAACTTGCTGCTCCGGCGTGGGTGCGTTGATAGGATCGGAAGTTGCGGTACCTTTTCCCAAGCAGCCGGGCAGAAGAAGGACCGCGCACAGTATCATGGCAACGGTGACGGTCAACGTCAATAACTTGCGTTTGGCGTGTTTTACATGGAAAACCAGCATTTTTTTCACCTCAGTATATCGTATATTCCGTTTTCATAAAAAATATGATATGATATATATACAATGAGGAGGTGCAGCAATGGAACGACTGGATAAGATTATCAGCGCAACGGGTAAAAAATCGCGGCGCGAGGTCAAGGAAATGGTACGGCAGGGGCGTATTCTGGTAGATGGGGAAATTGTCGCCACGTCGGACATGAAAATTGACCCGCAGCAGGCGAAAATCTTGCTGGACGGTGTGCCGCTGGACTATGAAAAATTTACGTATATCATGCTGCACAAGCCAGCAGGCGTGTTGTCTGCCGTGGAAGACCGTAAGCAAAAGACGGTGTTGGATTTGCTGCCGCCAGAATTGCAAAAACGGGGCTTATCGCCGGTAGGGCGGTTGGACAAGGATACAGAAGGCTTGCTGTTGCTGACCAACGATGGTGAGTTGACCCATAAGTTGCTCTCTCCGAAATACCACGTGGATAAAGTGTATTATGCCCGTGTGGACGGTTGCCTTGAAACTTCCGATGTTGAGGCTTTTGCTACTGGTATGGTTTTAGGTGACGGATTGGAATGCCTGCCTGCCGGGTTGGAAATACTTTCGAATAATGAAGCGCTGGTGACGTTGCATGAAGGAAAGTTTCATCAGGTCAAGCGTATGCTGGCTGCACGGGGAAAACCGGTGCTGTATTTAAAACGACTGCGTATGGGACCATTGGTTTTGGACGAGAATCTGCAGTGCGGAGCCTTCCGGCCACTGCACGCGGAAGAAATTGCCGCGCTGGGCAAGTGAAGTGTTATCGACAGAATGACAAAAAATAGACAATGAATTTTGTAAAAAATATAAATAAATACTTGCAAAATCGTGATTCTGACGATATAATGGAGAAAAGCACTTGACAGTTTGCACAAAACTTCCATAGAGGTAGTTGGCAGGAGGATCATCATGTCAGGACGAATTTTTCAGAATGTTGTATTACAGTTTAAGGAAACCACAGACCGTACAATCGGTGTGATTGACAGCGAGGGTACTGTCATTGCCTGCAATGAACTGACGGGCATCGGCAAGAAGTGGGCTAAGTATGTAGAAGCGATTGAAGCTGCTGACGGCAACTGCGTTGCATTGGACGGTAAGACTTTTAAGGCCATGCCAGGTTGGGGCGGTCGATTTGACTATGCTGTATTTGCCAGCGGTGATGACAGCGTGGGTAAGACGGTTTGCGCCATGGCAACGGTGGCTTTGAATTCTGCTAAGACCTACTATGAGGAAAAGCATGACAAGGCTTCCTTTATCAAGAATATTATTTCCGATAACATTCTTATCAGCGATATTTATATGCGCGCCAAAGAATTGCACGTAGCCGCTGAGGTGGCACGCGGTGTGTTTGTGATCCGCCTGATCGATGAGCGGATGGAAAATATTCCTCTGGATCTGGTGCAGAGTCTGTTCCCCGACCGTCAGAACGATTTTATTCTGAGTGTGGGCGAAGCAGATGTTGCATTGATTCACCAAATGAATGAGGGCGCAGGCACCAAGGATCTGGAAAAGGTGGCTGCACAGATTGAAGAAACTTTGCGTGTTGATGGTGAAAGCCGTGTATTTGTGGGTGTAGGTACTATGGCCATGCATCTGCGCGATCTGGCTAAGTCCTACAAGGAGGCACAGATTGCCATCGAAGTGGGTAAGGTCTTTGACACCGAGCGCTACATCATCAACTATGAGAACCTGGGTATTGGCCGTCTGATCTATCAGTTACCCACTACGCTGTGCGAGATGTTCCTGCAGGAAGTGTTCAAGAAAAATCCCATTGATGCACTGGATCAGGAAACCCTGTTCACCATCTATAAGTTCTTCGAGAACAATCTGAATGTTTCCGAAACCGCACGTAAATTGTTTGTACACCGCAACACGCTGGTGTACCGTCTTGAGAAGATCAAAAAGCTGACAGGCTTGGATCTGCGTGAATTTGATGATGCTATCACCTTTAAGGTAGCACTGATGGTCAAGAAATATCTGACCAGCCGCGGTATCGAGGCGTAAATAATAGATGAAAATAAGCAGAGAGAGGCTATATCCTGAATAGCCCCTCTCTGTATTTTTGCATAAACGAAAATAAATGAAAATTATGGGAAAACTTTTGATTTGATGCGATCTTTCCGCATATAGACGCAGGATATTTTTACAATTATTTCATATATTTCCTGTTGCCATTTTGTAACCTTTTCGCTATAATACTTATGTATGAAAATTTCGGCGAATTATGCTGCAAAATATATGACGGCGACGAACTTGAGGTAATAACATGATTCGATTGACAGATGTTGAAAAGACTTATGAGAATGGAACGGAAGCCTTGCGCGGCATTTCGATTGGTATAGATGATGGTGAGTTTGTGTTCTTGGTGGGCCCCTCCGGTTCCGGTAAATCCACGATTATCAAACTCCTGACCGGTGAGATTCTGCCCAGTGACGGTCGTGTTATGATCAACGGCTTCAGCATGGGCAACATTTCCGACAAGCAGATTCCCTACATGCGCCGTACCATCGGTGTCATCTTTCAGGATTTCCGCCTGATCGGGAAAAAGACCGTATATGACAATCTGGCATTGGCCATGCGTGCGGTGGGTGCATCTTCTAAGGAAATCCGAAACCGCATCCCTTATGTACTGGAACTGGTGGGCCTGACAGGCAAGGAGGAACGTTATCCTGATGAACTGTCCGGCGGTGAACAGCAGCGTGTGGCAATTGCCCGCGCATTGGTGAATAACCCCAGTACTATTGTGGCGGACGAGCCTACCGGCAATTTGGATCCGGGTCGTTCCCTGGAAATCATGACGCTGCTCGAGCGCATCAATGCGCTGGGAACCACCGTGGTGGTTGTTACCCACGAAAAGGGACTTGTGAACCACTTTGACAAGCGCGTGATTATGATCGATGAGGGTGTTGTGGCTGGTGACGGCATGGGTACATACGAGGTTTAAGCGATGAAACATAATTTTAGTTATTTTTTCCGCGAGGGCGCGGGTAATATGTTTTCCCACGGATTTATGTCCTTTGCGGCAATCGGCGTGACAGTGGCGTGCCTGCTGATTATGGGAACCTTCACTCTTGTGGCCTATAATGCCAACGAAAACCTGAAGGATATGCAAAAGGAAAATGCTATACTGGCATTTGTGGACGAAAGTATGTCCGATTCCGATGCGCAGGCACTGCAATCTGAGGTAGCGGCTGTTGACGGCGTAGCCGACTGCACATTTGTGAGCCGTGAGGAGGCAAAGAACTCCTATCTTGAGAAGTATGACGAAGATGACCTGTACAGCGGCGTTGATGCTTCGGTTTTCCGTAACCGCTATGTGATTCATCTGGCTGATCAGGCTGATTTGGATAAGGTCGCCGATCGGGTCGGCCAAGTAGAAGGCGTTGTAAAAATCCGTGCAGACCGTGATATTTCTACGGGATTTGTTACGCTGCGCAATATCGCAGGTGTAATCAGTATCGCATTGATTGCCATTCTGCTGATTATCTCTGTATTCATTATCTCAAACACGATCAAACTGACTACATTTGATCGCCGTGATGAAATCGCCATCATGAAGATGGTGGGTGCAACTGACGGTTTTATCCGCTGGCCTTTTGTTTATGAGGGCTTGCTGCTGGGATTGATCAGTGCAAGTGTTGCTTTCGGACTGCAATGGCTGCTGTACGAAGCAATTGCCAAAGGTATTGCCAATTCCGATACCCTGCAGCTGATTAGCGTGTCTCCGTTCAGTGGTATCTGGGTACCTGTGCTGGTATCATTTATTGTAGTAGGCATTGTAGTAGGTGTGGGCGGCAGCCTGACGGCTATCCGCAAATTCCTGCGTGTGTAAGGAGGACTCCATGTCAATTCGTAAACGGGTAATATCGCTTTTGTGCGCCGGATTGATGCTTGTGACGGCGGCTTGCTTTGTTCGTCCTGCAGCGACCTATGCCGCCGATTTGAACGAACAACTGGAGGAGGCACGCAAGGAGCAGGCCGCTTTGGAAAAGGAAATTGAATCGATTCAGGCTGACAAAAACAAGGCGCTGGACCAAAAGTCTTTGATGGATCAGCGTAACGATCAACTTCGCAAGGAACTATCTTTGGTACAGACGCAGTACGACGAAACTACGGCTCGCATCAAAGATCTTGAAAAGCAGGAAAAAGAACAGTATGAGTTATTCTGCAAGCAAATGCGTCAGGAAGAAGAGCGAGGTACCGTGTCTTACTGGGCGGTAATCTTCAAGGCAACCAGTTTTGCAGATCTTCTTGGCCGTATTGATTTCATTAACGAGGTTATGGAACATGACCATCAGTTGATGGAAAAACTGCGGGCTACACGCGAAGAGCTGGCAAAAGATAAGGAAGCACTTCAGGAACAGAAGTCTGAACTGGAGAGCACGCAGCAGGAACTGGAGAATCAGATTGCAGAAGCTGAAAAACTGATCAAAGAATATGAGTCTACAGAAGCCGGTAAGAAAGAATTGCTGGAAATTGCGGAAGAAGATGAAGCTCGCGTCGAGGAACTGATCCGAGAGGCTGCCCGTCAGGCGAGCGAACAGAGTTCGAGTAATTCCAACAATGGTGGCAATTCTGACAATGGCGGTAATTCTGACAATGGCGGCAGTTCCGGCAGCAACAACGATAACAATTCCGGCAGTTCCAGTAGCAACAACGATAACAATTCCGATGGCGGCAGCAACAATTCAGGTGGTGGCGGCAGCAATAGCGGCGTAGGCGGCTTTATCTGGCCGACTAATTCTACACGCTACGTGACGTGTCCTTACGGCTATCGAATCTGCCCGTTCCACGGAGAGGAATATCATAATGGCTGTGATATCGGTGCAGGCTACGGCACCGCGATACTGGCAGCAAAATCCGGCACGGTAATTCAGGCTGGCTGGAACGGCGGTTATGGCATCAGCGTAATGATTCAACATGAAGGCGGAGTCGTAACCCTCTACGGTCACATGTGCGACTGGAACGTATCTGCAGGACAGCAGGTGTCGCAGGGTGAGGTTATTGGTTGGTGTGGCAGTACCGGTAATTCCACCGGTGCCCATATCCATTACTCCATGTATCAAGGCGACAGTCTGATGGATCCGCTGCCTTATCTGCCCGGTTATATTCCTTACGACTGGTAATGACAAAATGAATAAAAACGCCTCCCGTACCATAGGATTGGTGCGGGAGGAATTTTTATGCTTGGATATATCAGGCAGGAGGAAGATTATGGCAAGAGGCCACAGCTTTCCATGGAGGAAATAGTCGGTGTGCGGTTTTGGACATTGCGTTGTGGCGAAATAAATGGTTGGTGGCAAGATCGGCGTTTTGACCGATTGCTCAGATACATGACGCAACACGGAGTGCGGCGGATAATCGTGCCGTCGCATTTGGCGAGAAACTGCCGCGCCGTGGGAATGAAACCTATATCAGATGCGATCTTGCGTCAGGCACTGATGGAGTCGCTGTTGGATTGTTTTTGCAGACAGAATGGCTTGGACATCTACTGCAGTACAGTGCGATTATATGCGCAGCAGGCTAACCAAACCGTATGGCGTGCTGCGGATTTGCTGGCAACAAAGGCTCGTTATGTTTCTTTGACGGTAGGTATGGGACAGAATGAAATCAGCCGTTGGCTGCGGTGGGAATATGGACTGTCCGCAGGAGAGGGAAAACGCCATGCCATAATGCAGATCTGCTGCGATGATGCAAAGGGTGAGAACATTCCGACATTGTGGTTGGGACATGATTGTGAAAAACATCAATGCGTTACTTACCGGATAAATGAGAGCTTGCATAGTCGTGTGGAGAATAATCCGGCGCTTTTGAGTGTCCTTTTTGAAGAGGGGAAACTACCTATTGAGGCGATTGATATAAAATCTGTGGAATCCTACGCTTGACAGACCGAGAGAAACTCTCTATAATGCAACATGACATATTATATTAAATAAGTATACCATGTGGCCCGATAGGGTACACCGAGCAATAGAAAGGAATGTGACGTCATGGTGAAAGAATTTAAAATGAGCCAGGAGCGCTTCGACGAACTGAAAAAAGAACTGGAATACAGCAAAACCACTCGTGCCGACGAGATCGCAGAACTGATCAAGGAAGCCAGAGGTTTTGGTGATTTGAGCGAAAACAGCGAATACGATGAGGCAAAGAATGAGCAGGGTAAACTGTACTCCCGTATTGCCGAACTGGAAGAAATTCTGCTGCACGCTGTGATCGTTGACGATTCCGAGATGGATTCCGATAAGATCTCTATTGGCTGCCGTGTTACCGTGACCAATCTGGAAAATGGCAAGGAACTGCCCGTCTATAAAATCGTCGGTTCTCAGGAAGCTGATGTGATGAATCGTGCCGTGTCTGAGGATTCCCCCTTTGGCAAGGCTTTGATGGGCGCACGTGTTGGCGACGAAGTAAGCGTGGAAGCACCCCGCGGCGTGATTCGTTACCGCGTGGAAAAAATTGAACGATAAGGAGGATACTGCATCATGGCAGAGAAGAACAACAACAATACCCAGCAGGAACTGAGTGAAATCCTGCAGATTCGCCGCGATAAGCTCAAGGCACTGCAGGAAGAAGGTCGTAATCCCTTTGAAATCACCAAGTTTGATGTGAGCCATCACGCGCAGGAGATCAAAGATAATTTCGATGCAATGGAAGGTACTGAGGTTACTTTGGGCGGCCGTCTGATGAGCAAACGCGGCATGGGTAAAGTATCTTTCTGCGATTTGCAGGACAAGTCCGGCCGCATCCAGATCTACGCCCGTAAGGACGAGATGGATGAGGACGTATATAACCGCTTTAAGAAATACGACATTGGCGATATTGTGGGTGTTAAGGGTGAGGTGTTCCGCACCCAGCGCGGCGAGATGTCCATCCGCTGCAAGGAAATCACCCTGCTTTCCAAGTCCCTGCAGCCCCTGCCTGAAAAGTTCCACGGCCTGCAGGATAAGGAAATTCGCTATCGTCAGCGTTATGTGGATCTGATCATGAATCCCGAATCCAAGCGCAATTTCGAAATTCGCAGTAAGTTCGTGGCTTATCTGCGCCGTTACCTCGACAACATGGGCTTTATGGAAGTGGAAACTCCCGTACTCAGCCCCATTGCAGGCGGCGCCAATGCCCGTCCCTTTAT
>JAZLIB010000173.1:0-45732 GCA_045617185.1 Vescimonas sp. | reverse complement strand
GCTGTTGAGAACGGCGCCAAGGTGGTCGTCTGCGCCGGCTTCATGCAGGGCAATGCTCTGGCAAAGGCTGCCGCTGAATTCACCGATGTTATGTTCGTGTTCATTGACGGTTGGTCCTTGGGTATGGACAATGTTGCCGGTATCGTTTTCCATGAAGAGCAGTGCGGCTATCTGGCCGGCTATGCAGCTGTTATGGAAGGCTACACCAAGCTGGGCTTCTGCGGCGGTGGCGGCGGCACCAATGATGCTTGCTGCCGTTACGGTTACGGTTATGTTCAGGGTGCTGAGGCAGCCGCTGCTGAAAAGGATGTAAAGGTCGAAATGAATTACACCTGGCAGTACGGCGCCAACTTCCAGCCCTCTGCTGAGCTGCAGGCTCTGGCTGCCGGCTGGTATCAGAACGGCACAGAAGTCATTTTCTCCTGCGGCGGTTCTATCTTCGATTCCATCACTGCTGCTGCTTCCGCTAACGACGCAGCCGTGATCGGCGTTGACGTTGACCAGTCCTTCTCTTCTGAAACTGTTATCACCTCTGCTCTCAAGGGCATTGGTGAGGCTGCACAGATGGCTTTGACCGCTGTCTATGACGGTACCTTCGTTGAGAAGTTCGGCGGTGCAAACTGCGCCAACTTGGGTGCTGCCGAGAATGCTGTGGGTCTGCCCACCGCAACTTGGTCCCTGCAGAACTGGAGTGTTGATGATTACAACGCCATGTTCGCCAAGATCGTGGATGGTTCCATTGCTATCGATGCCGACTTCAGCAAGCTGGCATCTACCGACCACGTCACTTTGAACATCATCTGATCTGCATAATAAAAGAATAAAGGAGGGCGCATGCCCTCTTTTATTCTTATGTAGCTAAGTCGAGAACAGCCGAAAACAAATGCCATTCTTTCAATTTACAGATCAACGACTGCGATATTATTGAAATAACGATAAAAAATGAAGAAAGCAGGTGACGGAATGGAGAATATATCCCCGTATGTGATTGAAATGAATCATATTACGAAGGAATTCCCTGGCATTAAGGCCAATGATGATATCACGCTGCAGCTGCGTAAGGGCGAGATCCATGCGCTGTTGGGCGAAAATGGAGCCGGAAAATCCACCTTAATGTCTGTCCTATTTGGCCTTTATCAGCCTGAAAGCGGTGAAATCCGCAAAAACGGTCAGGTTGTTACCATCAACGATCCTAATGATGCCACGGCACTGGGTATCGGCATGGTGCATCAGCATTTCAAATTGGTGGATGTATTTACCGTGCTGGATAATATTGTCCTGGGCGCGGAGACCACAAAGATGGGCTTTCTGCAGAAAAAGGAAGCGCGGAAAAAGGTGCAGGAGCTGTCCGAGCGCTACGGCCTGAAGGTAGATGTTGATGCCAAGGTCGAGGACATTACAGTGGGTATGCAGCAGCGTGTGGAGATATTGAAAATGCTCTACCGCGATAATGAAATTTTGATTTTCGATGAGCCCACCGCCGTACTGACTCCGCAGGAAATTGATGAGCTGATGTCGATCATGAAAAACCTCAGCAAAGAGGGTAAGTCGATTCTCTTCATCTCTCATAAGCTCAATGAGATCATGACGGTGGCTGACCGTGTTACGGTACTGCGCAAGGGTAGATATGTGGGTACCGTCAATACCTGCGATACCAATAAGCAGGAACTGTCCAACATGATGGTGGGCCGTCCCGTGCAACTGGAGGTCGTCAAGGATGTGGCAACTCCCACAGATACCGTGCTAAGCGTACGGGATATGTGTGTACCGTCCCATCTGCATAAAAAGAACGCCGTTGAGCATGTCAGCTTCGATGTGCGCGCCGGCGAGATCGTCTGTATCGCCGGTATTGACGGTAACGGCCAGACAGAGCTGATCCACGGACTGACCGGCCTTGATAAGATCAGCGGCGGAACTGTCACACTGTGTGGTAAAGATATTACCCATTTGCCCATCAAACGCCGCGGCGAGAATATGAGCCACATTCCCGAGGACCGTCACAAGCACGGCCTGATTCTTGATTTCACGCTGGAGCAGAATATGGTTTTGCAGCGCTATCAGGAACCGGAATTCCAGAAGGGCGGCTTTATCCGCTTTGATGCCGTCCGTGATTATGCCGAGCATTTGATTGAGCAGTACGATGTGCGTAGCGGTCAGGGCCCTGTCACCGTGGCACGCAGTATGTCCGGCGGCAATCAGCAGAAGGCCATCATTGCCAGAGAGATCGATAGGGATAAATCGCTGATCGTGGCGGTCCAGCCTACCCGCGGTCTGGATGTAGGCGCTATCGAATATATCCACAGCCAGCTGGTGGCAGAGCGTGACCGAGGTAAAGCGGTGCTGTTGGTATCACTGGAATTGGATGAGGTCATGAGCCTGAGTGACCGTATACTGGTCATTTATGAGGGTGAGATCGTGGGCGAATTTGATCCCAAGAAGATTTCCGTTCAGGAGTTGGGCCTGTATATGGCAGGCGCCAAGCGCGAGAAGAGGGGAGGCGAGACGGCGTGAGAGATAAGCTATCAACGCTTTACGGTAAGGACGGCACAAAGAAGGTTCTTGCCTCGCTGGTCTCTATACTGATCGGCCTGGTATTCGGCACAATTGTGGTATTCCTTGTCGGCCTGTTCACACCGAAGATTTCTCTTTCGGGTGCATGGGACGGCGTCCGCATTATCTTTGCCGGTATACTGACGACCGGACGCAGCAGCGCAGGCGTGCTGACATGGGGCTTCAATGCCGCCAACTGGGGCAATATGCTGTTCCGCGCCACGCCGCTTATCATGACGGGCTTATCTGTGGCGGTTGCTTTCAAAACGGGCCTTTTCAATATCGGTGCACCGGGTCAGTACCTCATGGGTACCATGACAACGCTGATGATCGCGCTGGGTATTCCCAGTGCTACGGTGCCCACGGGCATTATTTGGATTCTTGCATTTTTAGGCGGTATGCTGGCAGGCGCCATATGGGGCGCAATTCCCGGCTTGGTCAAGGCATTTTTGAATATCAATGAGGTTCTGGCCTGCATTATGACCAACTGGATTGCCGCCAATCTGGTCACATGGATGTTTGATATTAGCAATTTCAAGAATGTAGTGGAAAACACCAAGTCCGGCTATATCTATAAAACCACCTACAATGGTGTGGCAACGCCTAAGCTCGGCTTGGATAAGATCTTCCCCGGCTCGCAGGTCAACGGCGGCATATTGATTGCCATACTGCTTGCTGTAGCCATGTATATTCTGATGAATAAGACCACGCTGGGCTATGAGCTGAAGGCCTGCGGTGCCAACCGTCACGGCGCACGTTATGCCGGCATTCGGGATAAACGCAACATCGTGCTGTCCATGGCAATTGCCGGCGCGCTGTCTGCGGCAGGTGCCTCCCTCTATTACCTCGCCGGAAATACGGAGTTTTTCTGGTCTACCTACCAGTCTTTGCCGGCAACAGGCTTCAACGGCATCCCCGTGGCGTTGCTGGCGCTGAATAATCCCATCGGTGTCGTGTTTGCTGCCATCTTCATGGCGATGCTGGACATTGTCGGCCTGCAACTGACGAACCTCACCGCCTATAATGAGTACATCACCGATGTAATTATTGCGGTGATCGTGTATCTGTCCGCTTTCTCGCTGGTGATCCGTATGTGGCTGACCGGTCGAAAAAAGCATAAGGAAGCTGCGACGATCGCAGAGGAAAAACGAAAAACCGATGACATATTACCGGATGTGGTAGCCACGGCGGAGGAAGGAGGCGAGGAAAAATGACATTTCTGATTCAGCAGACCTTGATTTATGCGATTCCGTTGATGATCGTGGCACTGGCAGGCGTATTTGCTGAGCGCAGCGGTATCATCAACCTTGCCCTCGAGGGTATCATGATTTTCGGCGCATTTATCGGTGTCATGTTCGTCCGCCTCATGCAGGGTAATGCCGGCATACTGGCGGCGAAGGCGGCTGGCGATTGGGTAGCCTTGCAGGGCCTTGAGCTGCTGGTCATGCTGGTAGCGGGCATTATGGGTGCCATCTTCTCGCTGCTTCTGTCGTTCGCCTCCATCAATCTGCGTGCCGATCAGACTATCGGCGGTACGGCACTGAACATGATGGCACCGGCACTGGTGCTGTTCCTTGTCCGTATTGTTGCCAATCAGAACACGCTGCAGATGGTCACAGGTGACTCCGCCAGCTGGTTTATGATCAAGAAGTCCACGCTTGGCATTGATAAAAACACGGATTTGGGTTTCTTCGGCGAAACCTTTTTGAACAAGACCTACATTGCCACCTATATCTGCATCATTTTGTTTGTGGTGCTGTCTGTTATCCTGTATAAGACGAAGTTTGGCCTGCGCCTGCGTGCCTGCGGCGAGAATCCCCAAGCGGCTGACTCTCTGGGTATCAGTGTCACTAAGATGCGCTATATTGGCACAACGATCTCTGGCTTTCTGGCTGGCATGGGTGGCTTTGTCTACTCCCTGACTACCGCCAACTGCACCGCCAATGGCGATGTAGCAGGCTTCGGTTTCCTCGCTTTGGCAGTTATGATTTTCGGTAACTGGAAACCCTTGAACATTGCGGGAGCCTCCTTGTTGTTCGGCCTATTCAAATGTATAGCTGCCGCCTATTCCTCCATCGACATTAACGGCGATGGCGTGTATTGGTTGGCTGAGATTGGCATCAGCTCCCACCTGTACCGCATGCTGCCTTATATCATCACTCTGGTGGTGTTGGCATTTACCTCGAAGAAATCCCGAGCACCCAAGGCAGAGGGTATTCCCTACGATAAGGGCCAGCGCTAAAAATGCCAAATTAGTATTTCTGCCTGTACCTATCAAGCAAAAGAAGGTAGAGAAAAAAGAACAATTAAGAAAAGGACGCGTTGCAAATTACTCATTTTGCAACGCGCCCTTTTCTTGCATCCTGCCCTGTGGCGAACCAGCCTATTCTTTGTTTACAGTATCTCAAAATTTGACAAGAATAGCCAATAGAAAAGACTTGCAAACGACAACTATTTGTGCTATATTGACTAACGGAATGTCGAAAAGGCACGGAAAAGTGAATTGCTCATATAATTTCGTATGTATGGTGCGAAAGTTTCTACGGAACCGCCGAAAAAGTTCTACTATGAGTGTCTGCTTTGAGGAAGACTCAAGGCAGACACTTTTCTTTTGCTCATTTCGGGAAAAGGAGTATCTGTATGAAAATTCTCAAGGGCAACATTGTGCACGCACCGCTATGCGGGAAGATCGAAACCGTGGAAAACGGATGTCTTGTGTTGAAGGATAACGGCACCATATGTGAAATCACTCCTGCTGTACCTCAGGGGTTTGCGGGAGAAGTGATCGACTATGGCGATAAACTGATTATGCAGTCATTTGCGGATATGCACCTCCATGCGCCTCAGTATCCCATGTTGGGCATGGGCATGGATTTGCCGCTGATTGATTGGCTCAACACCTATACATTCAAGACTGAGGCAAGATTTGCCGACCTTGACTATGCCCAACGCATCTATCGCAAGCTGGCAGAGGACCTCATAACCGGAGGAACCACGCGCGTGGTTATGTTCTCATCATTGCACACGGACGCAACGCTTGTCCTCATGAAGTGCTTGGAGGAGGCGGGTGTGACCGGCTATGTTGGTAAGGTCAACATGGATCGGAACAGCGGTGAATATTTACAGGAAACGACGGAGGACAGCAAACGGGAAACCCTGCGTTGGCTCGACGCCTGTTCGGATTTCAAAACAATTAAGCCGATCCTTACACCGCGTTTCACTCCGTCATGCACTGATGAGCTGATGGCGTGGCTCGGCAAACTTGCCAATGAACGGGGGCTATATGTTCAGTCCCATCTTTCCGAAAATACAAGAGAGATCGCGTGGGTACGCGAGCTGCACCCCGACTGCGCGCAGTATTGGGAGAGCTACGACAAATATGGACTGTGGAAAGATCACACGATTATGGCGCATTGCGTCCATTCCGATGCACGCGAACGTGAGGCAATGCGTGAACACGGTGTGGTCACCGCGCATTGTGCGGGGTCGAATATCAACATCTGCTCCGGCGTTGCACCAGTGCGTACGATGCTTGACGAGGGGAACTGGGTCACGATAGGTAGTGACATTGCCGGTGGAGCACTGCTGGCGATGAATAAGGTGATTACCATGTCTATTCGTGCCAGCAAGTTCCGCCATATGATGACGGACGGAAAAGAAAAATTCCTTTCCGTCAACGAAGGGTACTATCTCGGCACATCTTCCGGGCACCGCTACTTTGGCGACCATGACGGTTTTGTAAAGGGCAATAAGTTGCACGCAATCGTAGTGGATGACTCTATTTTTACTGAAATGACTCGACCGCTCTCGCTTTCCGAACGCTTTGAACGTGCCGTATATCAGATGGACAAAACATCCATTGCTGCCGTTTGGTCCGAAGGTAAAAAAGTCGTTGGATAAATTACCGGCCATAGAGTGTTCTTTGTTTTACGCATCTCAAAATTTGCACGATATAATTTCACTTGAATAAAGTGGTAAGTTTGTTGTAAGAGTATGCTACACAGTATATGTATTTTCTTTCGTGCTGTACCTCCATTACATACTCATGCACCAAACTGGTTCGTGAGTTTAATAAACAAGATGTGTTTTCCGTTGACGGTGTAGGATATGACTGATTCAAGGGACAGACCACCAAGTTGCTGCAGCCGTGGTACAGCGAGAATATACTTGACAAATGCCCTGACATAGGATATAAAATAAATACCTTGTATTGAGGGAGTAATTCCGCACCGATATAGTATCGGGGCGAAGCATACTCGTCAGAACGGCGTTTACGCCCGGGATGCTTTGAAAGAATGAGACTCATACATAGATCCGCTTAGGGTCTATGTATGAGTTTTTTGTTTTGTCTACAAAAAATAATAATAGAAGGAGAATACGCGATGGACAGAGAGTATAACCGCTCCGCCCAAGATATCATGAATGAGTGGGAAACATCACCTATGGGACTGAGTACCGCCGAGGCGGAAAAACGATGCCAAAAGTACGGCGCCAACAAACTGAAGGAGGCGGAGAAACCCAACGTTTTACAGCGTTTTTTGGCACAACTGAAGGACCCCATGCTGCTGATTTTGCTGGCAGCCGCCGCTGTATCCGCAGTTACGAACTTCCTCTCTCATGAGAGTTTTACCGAGGTATTTATCATTTTGCTGGTGGTACTGTTGAACGCAATTCTGGGCGTAGTGCAGGAGAGTAAGGCTGAGGCCGCCATTGAGGCATTGCAGACTATGACAGCGGCTACCTGCAAGGTTATGCGTGACGGCAAACAGGTGTCGCTGCATAGTGACGAACTGGTGCCCGGCGATATCGTGATTCTGGAGGCCGGCGATGCCGTGACTGCCGATGGACGCATTCTGGAGAGCGCATCTATGAAGATTGAGGAGGCTGCGCTGACCGGTGAAAGCGTTCCCGTGAACAAGGCTATGGAAGTGTTGGGCATGGGAGAGGATAAGGAAGTGCCGCTGGGTGACCGTAAGAATATGTGCTACATGGGCTCTACGGTTGTTTATGGCCGAGGCCGCGCTGTGGTGACACGCACCGGCATGGATACCGAAATGGGCAAGATCGCCGGTGTACTGGCCAGCACTGCCGAGGAGGAAACACCGCTGCAAAAACGGTTGACCGAGTTAGGTACCACGCTGAGTAAGCTGGTGCTGGGTATCTGTGTGTTTATTTTTGCGTTTGATTTGCTCGTTGCCCGCGATTTCTCTTTGGAGAGTATTCTTGAGACCTTTATGGTGGCAGTATCCTTGGCGGTTGCAGCCATTCCCGAAGGCCTTGCCACGGTGGTGACGGTGGTGCTGTCGATTGGTGTGACCAAGATGAGCCATCATAATGCCGTAATTCGTCGCTTGACCGC
Source organism: Vescimonas sp. (assembly GCA_045617185.1). Lineage (GTDB taxonomy): Bacteria > Bacillota > Clostridia > Oscillospirales > Oscillospiraceae > Vescimonas. Next base: position 37,823 of record JAZLIB010000173.1, on the reverse strand, counting down.
TGTGGAGACTTTGGGTTGCACGCAGGTCATCTGCTCGGATAAGACCGGCACGCTGACGCAGAATAAAATGACTGTGGTGGAACATATAGGTGATACGAGTCTGCTCGCCACCGCTATGACACTGTGCAATGATGCTGATTTGAACGATGAGGGCATTGCCGAAGGCGAGCCTACAGAGGCCGCTTTGGTGAATTTCGGCGCCGCCAGTGGTTTGCCTAAACATCGATTGGAGGAACTGCAACCCCGTGTAGCAGAGGCGCCGTTTGACTCATCGCGCAAGATGATGTCTACCATTCATCAGATGGATAACGGTTTTATCCAGTATACCAAGGGTGCGCCCGATGAGGTGCTCAAGCGCTGTACTCATTATGAGGAACAGGGCGAGATCCTTCCTATGAGCGAGGAAAAACGGGGCGAGATTCTGTCCGCCAATAAGAGCATGGCCGATAAGGCGTTGCGTGTGCTGGCGGCGGCGCAGCGGCTATGGGGGGATCGCCTGCCCGATGATATTGAGCCAGAGGTGCTGGAACAGGATCTGTGCTTCATCGGACTGACCGGCATGATCGATCCGGTGCGTCCCGAGGTCAAGTCGGCCATCGTGGAATGCCGCAATGCCGGAGTCCGTCCGGTGATGATCACCGGCGACCACAAGGATACCGCTGTTGCCATCGCCAAGGAATTGGGAATCATCGAAGATGCCTCTCAGGCTGTTACCGGCAGTGCTTTGGATAATTTGAGTGACGAGGAACTGGATGAGGCTGTGGAAAATTTCGGCGTGTATGCTCGTGTACAGCCGGAGCATAAGGTGCGTATTGTCAACGCATGGCGCCGCAAGGGGGCAATTACTGCCATGACTGGTGATGGCGTCAATGATGCGCCGTCCATCAAGTCCGCCGACATTGGCGTGGGTATGGGTATCACCGGCACGGATGTGACCAAAAATGTGGCAGATATGGTGCTGGCCGACGACAACTTCGCTACCATCGTCAATGCCGTGGGTGAGGGACGCCGTATTTACGACAATATCCGCAAGGCCATTCAGTTCCTGCTGGCTTCCAATATGAGCGAGGTGCTGGGTGTATTCTTTGCCACACTTCTTGGTTTCACTTTGCTCAATCCCGTGCACCTGCTGTTTATTAACCTCATTACCGACTGTTTCCCTGCTTTGGCATTGGGACTTGAGAAAGAGGAACCGGACATCATGCGGAGGCCTCCCCGTGACAGTAAGGATGGCATTTTTGCCGGCGGCCTGGGCTGGGATATTGCCTATCAGGGATTGCTGATCACTATTATCACTCTGACCTCCTACATTATCGGACATTGCATGGAAATCGGATATTTTGAGATGCCCAAGGGCATCTCTCCAGACGGCATGACCATGGCATTTTTGACCATGAATATGTGCGAGATTTTCCATAGTTTCAATATGCGCTCTCAGCGCAAGAGTGTATTTTCTCTCCCTAGTCACAATAAAGTGCTTTGGATCGCAATGATCGGATCTTTGGCATTGGCGACGGTGGTACTGGAAGTGCCGTTTATAGCAAATGCTTTCGGGTTTACCCCTGTGAGTTTTATGGAGTATGCCATTGCCTTGGGGTTAGCTGTGCTGGTAATTCCGATTGTGGAGATTGTCAAGGCTTGTCAGCGTGTCGCTGCCAAACGGAAATAAACAACAAAAAGGCTTGCCGTAGGCAAGCCTTTTTGTTGTTCGTGAAGGCAAGTTTATCGGCAAAACTTGCAAAAAGATGTACAAAAATGGAAGCGCTGACTTGCTGATAGATACGAGCGCTGTTACGCCATGTGCAGAAGCATTCCTCTTTGAGTCTTTGAATTTCCTCCGGCGTGAATACGGAAATAGATTCTGCGGCAGGAAAGTTCTCCTTGTCTTGCGCTGCGAAGAAGTTGGATTTCTTTATCAAAGGGAAACTGTTCACAGCTCTCTTGCAAATGACGGGATAATCGTATATGATGAAAAAGGATATTGTCGAAAGAAACCTTTTGCTTTACACAGAGGTATTACATATAAAAGCGAAATATAGAAAATGTAGTGAGGTGACCGGGAATATGAACGGTGAGGAAAAACGCTGGCAGGAATACCGTCGACAAGTTGAGATTGAATTGGAGACATGGCTGGCACGCCAGCAGCAGGGAACGGAATCGCAGGACGAAATACGAGCACATTTGATGGAATGTGAAAGGCAACTTGCCGAGTTAGATCGGGTGCTGGAGCAAGCCCGCCATGAAGCGGAAGAAGAGCAGAGAAAACGTCGGCTCCAGCGCTGGATGGCATGGGCCATCTGGTATGATATGGAGCGCCACCATCATAAAACCAGATACCATCGGAGAAGTACACCGGAGCTGGTCAACGCATTGCATGTGGCTGACGCACCGACGCGGATCCTTGATTTTGCGCGCGAATTCAAGGAGTTCCTGGCTACCATTAAGGCGCAGGAGGACAGCACTGTTCCGCTGCTGACAGCGACTCAGCTGTGCAATGCACTGCTCTGCTCGGAGCTGCGTACGGCAGAGGTGTTCCTTACCATTGCCCGACAGGCCGAACGGCTGCTGGCGCAGCCTGACGCACAGGCACAATGCACGGACGAGCAGATGCGGCTGCTGCAGGGCGCTGTGAAGATCGGCAAGATTTTCCGCAAAGGCCTCGCAGGACAGGATATTCTGCAGCACGTGGACGGTGATGAGAACGCGTACGAAAAGGCGAAAGAAGATGTGATTTTCAGCAAGTACGTGGAGCAAATACTGCTGGGCAGCAACGATGTGCAAAAACGTGCTGAAATACTCGTCGGTATGAACGGTTCCGGCGGCAAAAGAAAACTGATGGACGGCGCCGGGCTGAGCCGGCCAACCGCGAAGAAGCAAAAGATTCCCGCCAAGACCATAGAAAAAAATCCGATGAGTCTGTGACAAAGAAGCACGGTGTTCTGCAAAAATTCGAGAAAAAATTCTTATATTTGCTGGATTACTTGATTTTTGCGCTTGCCGTGATAAAATATTATTACGATACAAAGACCGTGCATGCTGAAATAATGACTACATTTCCAATAAATTAAGGAGGCAATGCGCATGCTTAATTCTAACAACATCGGCCAATATGCCATCAAAAAATATTCTGAGTTGGCGGAACGCCGCCTGCAGGAGCTGAGACGGAATAACCAGAATGCGGTTTTGTCGCATGAAGATAGGGAAGCACTCAATGCCGAACTGGAAACATCACTGCGGGCAGAGCTGCTGTGGGACACGCCTACTATTGATCCGGCAATCATCACAAAGGTTTATAAAAGGATGATTCCTACCATTAAACTGGTACCCGAGGCAGAGCGCCAGGCAAGAGCGGACAAACGAATTCGCGCGGCAAGATCGTACGCAGCCGCCCAGGTAAAGGTCGCCGGTTATCAGCCCGGATATGGAGACTTTGACCGTCCGCGTGAAGAGCAGCGAGCATGCCGCTGCATGACGCAAGATGAGCTGGCACGCTATGCAGAATGCCACGAAAAAATAGACAGATCGTATTATCGCGATAAAAATATGTCCAAAGAGCAGATCGATCAGGCAATACAGGAAAACAAGAAAGAGATTGCGCACCTTATTTTTAATTCTATTAAACGCACAATAGATGAGTACGGCGATGCGCTGTCCCGCAAGTTTACGGACGATGAGTTGATTGAGCAGTATCCTAATCTGGTGACACAAGCTAAGCTTATTGTGGAGGCACACGGCCTGCTCCAGGAAGTAAAAAAGCACCAGTATGAAGATATTACGCTGGAGCAGATTCAAGAGTGCGACAAGAAAGTTAACGCACTGATGACCGACGCGTCCGTGATTGAAAAAAGGATGGCGTTGATGGCAGATCCCTATTATCCGACTGTCAATTTGGAAACCCTCCTGGATGCGAATCCGAATAAATTAAGCAATTTGAACGACAATGTGTGGGATTGGTTGGCAGAAGAGGGCATCAAAGTGAAAAGTCGAAAGCCTGAAGTACAGCCTGAAGCACAACAAGGTGAAGCACAGGATGACAGTATGGATGACAGCGTGGATGACAGCGTAGATGCCGCATCGAAAACGGGCGATGCATATTCTCATGTCAGTGGGGAAGCTAAATACGATAAGACCATACCGGATACGGAAAATGTTCTCGGCGTTGTGTTCGATATTGCCTTTGGCGAAATCCTCGCATTGGATCAGAAAATTGCCACCAGGCTGGGCATGACCTACGATGAACTGACGGACAATATGGTCTACTGCGACAGGAACGGAAAGACCTTTGATATCCACAGCAAAAACGCCACCACAATGTTGGACGAAACGGGTGGTGAATTATATGTGATGAGCAAGTTCGGCGATATGCAGCCGATGCCGGTTCTTTTAAATAAGAATAAGGATACCTTTGAACCCTTGATTGGCACGGCGGAGATCGCCGCAGCCAGGACACCTGAGCCCAAAGAGCCTGCTGCACCGGGTTTGCTTTCAAGTTTCGCCAACTGGATTTCCGAAAGAGCACGCGGTGTTCCGACAGAAACCATGCGAAAATATCGCGAGGCAAAGGCAAAGTATGATGTCGATAAACAGTTTTACGATACAAGGAAGCACCTGATCGGGAAGCAGATTCCTGAGGCTGTCGGAAAGCTGAAGTATGAAATCACAGAGAAGAATCAGAAACTCGCGGAGCAGAGGCCGACTCGCCTGCGCAACGTGGAAAATGACCTGATCGCGATGACCCGTGTTCCCGAAGACGATGCGGATATGTTTGACTATACGCTGGGTGATATGCTGGTGAATAAGGCCTTTGCTGATCCCAGCGACAGTATGTTCCGCACCACCATGTTTGAAATGCTGGGTGCATTTGACCCGAAATTCGAGGAACTCAACGCGACCGACAAACTCAGGAAGAGCGATCAGTTCAGGGAATTTACATGGAGACTTCGCCAATCCAATCCTGAACTGGTTGCGGATCTGAAGAGCGGTGATATGGAAAAGGCAAATGCCGCGCTGACGAAAATCAGCGAAAGATTCAAAGAAAATTTTGCCGTCAACCAAACAGACCGCTGGAATAAGTCGGTCAGCGATGAGTACGAGCAGATTAAAAAGGCGAAAGATATAGCCCAAAAAGCCGCTGAAAGTGTTCAGGAGGGGCAGATTGTCAGTAAAAATGACAAGGCCCAGATGGAGAAATTCCGCGACAATGCACATCTTTGGAGAAGCATTCAGTCTTTTTACGGTGCCAAGCGTGAAATGCGTCCTGACTGGATGCGGTCTTGTACGGGCAAATCCGTCTACGACATGAATGACTGGCGCAAGATGCAGGAAAAAGACATCGACATCACGACGCTTCGTCCGGAGGATAAGCCTATGGACGATAAGACTTTCGCCGCCCTTGGCATGATGTTGAGCCTGCGCAAGTCCGACTTTTTCACGCCTGAAAACATGAAAACCCCCGCACATATGCCCGATTCCATGCCATTTGAGGACATTGTCAGTACCCAAGGTGAGCCCCGTCCCAACAGCAGACAGATCCTCGAGCCGATCGTTGAGCCGACCAGAGAGAAACTGCTGGACTACCTCTCCAACATGGATGAGGATACGCTGTATACGAAAGAAAACGGTGAGGTTCTCGGCACCGGAAAGGACATGCTGGCAAAGGATCTGACAGATGCGCTGAAGCTCTATGTCAAGCATATCGGTGAATTCAGCTGGTCCGACCGGGCACATTCCGTTATGGCGGAAGTGTGCGACAAGGTGATGGACTTTGCCGAGAAGCACGGCATGATGGATATGCTCAAGAAAAACGGTCTGACAGATCAGGAACTGGAAAACATCAAAATCGTCAGCGCCATGGGTAAGATCTCCAACGCGGCCCATAACGCAGAGGACGATCTGCGCCGTGACCATGAGGGAACGAAGAAACTTACAGAGGAAGAGCGACTGGACTGCATCAACAAGATCATGCTGCTCAAGGCTGTTCAGGCAGATGTGAACGGCAGCCGCAAAGAAGTGACTGATGAAGAAGCGGGCGAATGGAAAAAGCCGGAGCGTCTGCCCAATGAAAGCGATGCGGCCTACAACAAGCGCGCCAATGAAAGCCTTATAGAATATGGCATGAGGTTGGTGCAGCTCCAGAATGGTGAGGCGGGTGCCGGCAAGACAGAATTCTCTCCCACGGCAAAGAATATTTTGGAGGACGGTCTCTATCTCAGAGATCTGTCAAACCGTATGCTTCCCGCTGAAAAGCGTAAAGCTCTGGCCCATGAAGGCAGTGCCGCGATTTTTAAGGAAGTCAGATGCGCCGGCACGCATCGCATGACTTTGGACTGGACAAACCGTATCAAGGATAATCAGGCCGGCGAAGCACGCCGCCGCTTGGAAGTCCGCAAGGAGCAGGAGACGTTCAATAGCTTTGGGGAGCGCTTGAACCAACTGCGTGACAAGACGGAATTCAAGACCGTGGTTGCTGCGGCAGAAAAGGTGATGCGCACAGGCTCGCACGAGAGCAAGAAACTACTCGTCAGCCTCAGTGATGACAACCTGAAGCGTTGTAATCAGGCTTTAGAGAAGAATCCGAACATAGACTTCGATAAGGCCCTTCAGGCACAAGCGAAGAATGAAGTCAAGCTGCAGGTTCCACAGCAGAAAGCCGCTCCGAAGAAAGTCAATCAGGGGCCGACAGCCTGAGGCGTACATAACACAGCGAACATAATAAAAGAAGCGAGGGTTTAAACCCTCGCTTCTTTTGCTGTCAGCGTTTTGTCATCAGACCATACGATGCCGCGTATCACTTGATAATACCTGCTTTTGACATTTCTGCCCAACTGTATTGGGGCATATATTCATCCATGGTGTGGCTGGCGTCGGGGTGTTTGAGATAATCGTAGTAATCGCACTGCACCTTTTGCATATCCAGTAGATAATTGCGGCCCGAACGGATCAATACATCTTGTGCATCGGCCTGCTTCAAAGCCTTGGACAGGTCACTGAAGAGATTCCACAAGTATTGCATATTCTTCTGATCCTGATTAGAACTGTCCTCCCACAGAAGGGTGCAGATTTCCTTGGAGGTGATGCCCATGCCCTTGCGATCCACCAACACGGCCAGCAATTCCTTGGTCTTGGTACGCTTGAAGTTCAGAATCTGGCCGTGCATATTGCTGACTTCAAAACCGCCGAAGCAGCGAATGGTGAGCAACGGCTTGGCGATATGCCGCCGGGTGAGATACTCTATTTCTGCCTGTATGCGCTCGGAACCAATGGGCTTCATCAGATAGCCGTCAGCGTGGATCTGGAAAGCGTCCAGAGCGTATTCCGGACAGGAGGTACAGAAAATGATATAGCAGGACGGGTCAATTTGGCGCAGCGTCGAGGCGAGCCTCAGTCCGCCGATCCCGCGCATGCTGATTTCGAGAAAGGCGATATCGAAGGGATGGCTCTGCGCCCACTCCAATGCATCCAACTCATCATCAAAAGTGAATACCTCTGTGATGTCAGGAGATTTCTCTATCTCGCGCTTCAGATTTTTCAACGACATATGCTCGTTGTCCACACACAACGCAATCATCATTTTCCACCTCCTTATCGAATCAGATCATGTCTGTTCCACATGAGAAATGTCGCAGCAGACAGCCGAAAAAAACAGAATCGGTTGTGCCATCGCTGCTTCTCTTGCATAACATTGGCATCATTATACCGTATCAAAATATAAAATGCTATATAGAAAAAGGAGTAAATAAAAAAATAAACCGTCATTCCTATGATTTGTTAGGATTTTGTGAGGCGCGTGTTAGGGTTTTGTTGTGGTTGCTTTGCTATAATGTGTCAAAAATAGGGGGAGAATGCAAATCTGAAGAATATATAAGCGGATTAGCGAAAAAATTCCAAACGGAATGTAACCTATTAAGGAAAGAGGAGGTGTTGTATATGAATGCAGAACAAGTTGTTCGGGAATACGCAGATATGGTTTACAAAATCGCGTATCGCTATGCAGCGAACTCTGCAGACGCAGACGACATCTTCTCGGAAACCTTCTTGCGGTATTTCAAAAAGGAACGCACCTTTGAAAGTGAGGAGCACCGCAAAGCGTGGCTCATTCGTGTGACTATCAATTGTGCCAAGCAGCTGCTGGGCGAGCGAATGTACCACGAAGAGTTGGAGGATTACAATCTCGGTACGGCGCAGGAAACCCCGCAGGATGATATCCTGGCCTTGCGGGAGTCTATCGAGAAGTTGTCTACTTACCAAAAAGAAGTCATCACCTTGTTTTATTTACAGGAACTTTCCATTAAGGAGATCGCAGATATTCTTGATAAGAGCGAGAGTGCTGTGAAAACGATGCTTTTCAGGGCGAGGGAACAACTTCGAAGGTATTTAGAGGATTGAATATATGAATGATATGACGATCAAAGGAAAGCTTGCCGCAGCGCTATGTGAACCGTCTGCGCCGCCGGGATTGGTGGAGCGGACAGTAGTACGTGCTCAGGCGATCGTTGCCGGACGGGAAGCGGAACAACAACTGGAACATGAAAGCGCACTGTCCCCTGCGGAATATATGAATTTGGCTTCACAATGCGTGGTGGGCCGTTTAATGCAAAAGCAACAGCCTCCTGCTAATGTTTCAGTGGACATGATGTGCAGGCAATTGCAGCAAAGCAATGCGTTTTGCCGCCTGACAGACCAGCCACCGAAGAAGTTCCTTGCCGAAGTCAAGAACGGTATGTTTCTACACAAGCTGAGCGAGCAGATGATTTTGCAAAGCGGACAGACACCGCTGCAAAAGCAAGCTGCCCCGGAAATCATCAAGGATAACAGCGGCCCGACTTTGTGACAGAGCGGAGAATGAAAACAGTTCACTATGCTGCATGGCGGCGTGAAAATAAGCAATTAAAAATATTTTGTTATAATGGAGGAAAACACAATGAAAAAAATCAACTTCAACGAAAAGCGTGTCTGCGCACAGGTAGCAACGGCTATGATGTCCGTTGTCATGATGACCACCACAGCGTTTGCAACCGATTTCTCTACGGTGTATGTTCCCATCGTGGAGCTGCTCAACAGCCTGCTTGGTCCCCTGCTGGCTATCGTGGGTGCTATTGGTGCGCTGTATTGCGTGCTGCTGGGTGTGAAGTATGCTAAAGCTGAGGAGCCTCAGGAGCGCGAGAAGGCAAAAACCCATCTGAAGAATGCCATCATCGGCTTTGTGCTGATCTTTGTGCTGATTCTTGCTTTGAACCTGCTGCTGCCCGTCATGAAGAACTGGGTCAACAAGTCTGCCGGCAAGGTGATCTTCACCAAGTAATTTTTGCAATCACAGCACTTTACGCAAACTAATACATCATACATAGGATAACCGAAAGAGGAGAACGGATATGACGAGCTTTACCTGTAAATTGAATAGCGTGACGAGGAAAGCGGTATCCCTTCTTCTTGCCGGTGTGATGTGCCTTTCCCTGATTCCCGCTGCCGCCCATGCGGCAAATGACGAGGGAACCACAAAGGAAATTTATGAATGGGACCGCGTGTATTCCCAAAAGGACCTGCCCACCGATAAGGAACAGCACCCTGTGCTGATCTGCTGGAAAAGCGGTGAGAAGAACTATTATCTCACCGGCAGCGGCAAAAGCGGCGATAGTGTATGGAACAGCGATAGCCGAACCTACTGGGATTGTATTGGCGGCACAGCGTTCTCCGATGGCGCTGAATATCCCCTTCCCTGTGAGGACGATTGCGCCAGTTTCTATACGGATGGCCCCATGACGGATTGGACAATCCAGTATGTCCGGGACGACGAGGACAACGAGAATGCCCATCAGTATTTTGTCCGCTTCGGTGAGAACCAAAAGTACCATCTGGACGGCTACGATGACTGGGATTGGCTGACCGGTGAGCCGAAGGATACCCGTGACGAGCGCTGGACTTTCTACACCAAGGAACTGGGCGGCGACTATGCCGATGGTATCGACAACGGAAAGCGCGTGGTCATTTTTGCCAATGTTTTCGGTCGCGATACCGGCTTTACGTATAGTGGCAGCAAGGGATACGGCTGTATGAGCGCTCTAAGCGACAACACATTTGGCGAATTTGCGGTCTATATCGGCCATAAGGAAACATTCAATGTGATCGGCGGTCAGGTCATCGGCGAAGGCCAGACACTGCAGACCACCGGCAACTGCTACATCAGGGAGGGGCAGACTCTTTCTGTCAGTCCCGGCGGTACGCTGGTGGTGGATGGCCATCTTTTCAACAGCGGTACCATCGAGAACCGAGGTACCATCGTGATGCGGGAAGGTGCCTGCATGACCAAGGGTTTTGAGTCCGACGGTTATTTGAACTGCAGCGGTGCGGATTACGATCTGAAGGCCTACTATGAACAGCAGGCCGACAATTGCAAGAATAACCTGACAGAGCTTGAGGCGGAGCTGAAAACTGCCAATGAAGAGGCAAATGAAGCAGAAGGCTGGGTCGAGCATCGTGAGCAAAGTGCCTCAATTTGTGAGGGTTTGGCCGAAGATCTCATGGGGATTCTGCAGACATTAGAGGATGAGATCGCACGCCTTACCGCCTTGATTGAGGAAGAAACCGAGGATCTGGCCTATTACGAGAAAAGTGGTCAGAAGAAATATGCCGCTGAGGTAAAGGCGAAACTTGATTCCCACGAAGCCGAACTTATCAAGGACAGTGATATTCGCAACATCATTGTGGACGGTGAAGATAAGTTCGCTCTTTCGCCCGGTGAATTCGGCAAAGAGTGGGAAAAGAAGATCAACGAAGATGTCGAAACCGGCAAGCGAACTATGAGCCCAGAGGCCCAAAAAACCCTCATTGCCCTCGGCGTTAAGGTCGGACAGAAAGGAGCCACAAAGGAAAGTATCTTGAATGATGAGGAATTGGGAAAAGATCTTTCCTCTATGGAACGGATGGCTTTCCTGCTGCTGGTGCAGGACTTTTTAGATGAAGCGCTGAAAGAAAAAGACACTTTACGCGCGAAAAGAGTTCAGGAAGCCAAGGATTATATCAAAGCCAAAGGCTCGGACTACGATACCCTGCATGGAGAGTATGAGGATCTGCAGACTGCATGGCTCGCGGTGGATGAAGCCCGGGCTGCCTACAACGTGAAGCGGCTGCAGGCCGATGAGCTGAAGACGCGGCAGAGCGAGTTGAAGGAAAACGAGTCCACCTATCGCAAGGCTGCGAGGTCTGCTCCCACTACTGTGCGGGGTGAGGGCAATCTGGTTATTATGCCGGATGCCCGTTTGATGCTGAGCAATACAGCCAACAATCTGCAAATCAGCGACGGCGCCTGCGTGGAATGCGGCGGCTATTTGATCAGCCCGCAGAGCATTCGCCTGTCCAACGCGGAGATTCACGTCCGCAATTCCGGCGTTTTGCTGACCGGCATGGAAATGAAATTCAATCTGTTTTCCTTAAAAAGCCTGCCCGAGAAAGAAGTTTCTGACAGGCTGGATCGAGGCGATTTCCACACATGGAACAGCCATTTTAAGGGCTTGAACCCCAGTGAGATCAGTATAATCACCGGAACGAGCATGGTTGCTGACGGTGATTGGCGTGTGGTCGTGGACGGCGCGTATGCTGCGGTGTGCGGTAATACCGCTACACCTGTTATTATAAACTATGACACAGGCAGAACACATCAGATCGAAGGCACTGGTGCGTTCCCGAAGGTCAATATTTCCGGCAAAGTGAACGTCGTGAATGAACCGAACGTTTTCAGCCAGATTTCCGAATTGGCTGACGGTACGCTTCTGGCGAAACGTGATGACGGCACCAGTTCGGAAATCGTGATGAACGGCGATGAAGTGACAAAGCGAGTCGACTACGATGTGAATGGCAATATTATCCGCAGTACCGCCACAAACGAGAACGGCACCAAGACGGTGTACAGCGTGGCAAAGCACGGTTATTACACCGACTACTGGACGGTAGACGGAAAAACCTATGACCAGCCTGTCAACGGCGGTAGCCCCAAGACTGAGTGGAAGTACGATGACGGCTCCCGCGAGGTCATTGACCGTGTGCACCTGATCGGTGAGGTCTACGGCGCGGACGGCATCAAGCGCTGCACCTATACTATGGAGGTGGCAGACGCAGAGGACGGCAGCAAAACTGTTACAGGCTATACCTACATCTATCCCGACCATACGGAAAAGCAGGATGTGAACGGTAATATCCTGTCGGCTACCTATACATCGGGCGCCTTTAAGGGTGCGTCCTACAAGTGCGAGCCCGCTTATTATAAGGCGAGCAGCAGCTGGACAAGCGGTACATTGCTGTGGACGGTGACATCTACCAGCGGCGCAACATTCACCTGCAAGGCAGATGACAACAGCGGCGACATGACGGTTTACTGCGACGATTATGAATGGAATTACAGGCATGGTCGCCCCGGTCTGCCGTATCCCGGCAGATATCTGGGCAGCGAAGGCCTGTAAAGAAGAAATTTTGCACATAAGCAAAAAATGTAACAAGCAATATGATGTACTGCACTCCTTAAAACGCAATTTTTGGGAGTGCAGTACACAAACGCATAAAAGGGAGGTCACAAGGGTGAATAAAGACAAGACCAATCTGCAGAAAAAAATGGGGAATACAATAAAAGATTTGGGCAACGGAAAGTATACCCTGTTTATTCTGGTTGGTATCGTGGCCTCGGGCATTGTGGGCTTTCTGCTGCGCAGTGCCATCGCCGGTATTGGCGGCCTCATCATGGGTGAAGGATTTGCCTTCCGCCTGCATTTTTTCATTGAATGGCAGACATGGGTAGTTGGCCTGGTGGTGGTGGCCATTTTTGCGCTGATCAGCATGATCAATCATGGCTTTTATTTCAGCGGTCTGGGCGGTGCGCTGTCTGCTAAAAAGAAGGCTGATGTCAACAGCGTGCTGGAAAACAGCCGTTTTATGACAGACAAAGAGCGTGATACGTATTATAAACCTCTTGTATATGGAGAACTGGAAGGACTCTCCAGCCATAAGCAGGATGGTATTCCGGTCCGTGCGCTGGTGGACAATAAGGGCCAGTTCCGTATTAACTTCCTCAACGGTGCTCATTCACTGATTGTCGGTGCTACCGGTTCCGGTAAGACCACCACATTTATTAACCCAATGATCCAACTGCTGGCCGCTACCAACTGCGGAAGTTCCATGATTATGACAGATCCCAAGGGTGAACTGTTCGATCTGCATTCCAAGTATCTGACGGAACGCGGCTATGATGTGCAGGTACTGGATCTGCGTGACACCTATTCCTCTTCACGTTGGAATCCGCTGGAGCCCATTTGGGATATGTATCAGGAGTATCTTGCGGCGGATAAGGGTATTGTTGCCCACCGTGATGATATGGCATCGTATTCCAATCTGGAACAGATGGACGGTTCAGCCGAACCAGGTGAGGTATGGTGCGAGTGGCGTGGTAGAGCCTATGCTGATCTGCGCCATTGCCACGATGATGTGGCAACCACAAAGCAAAAAATTTACGACGAGATGTACGAGGATCTGAGCGATCTGGTATCCGGTATCTGCCCGATTACCAATGAAAAAGAGCCCCTTTGGGAAAAGGGTGCCCGCTCTATCGTACTGGCGACCTGCATCGCCATGCTGGAGGACAGCACGGATCCCCGTTTACATATGACAAAGGAGAAGTTCAATTTCTTCAATATCAATAAGATTCTGACCAACAGCGACAACAACTATCAGGCCCTGAAAGACTACTTCGATGGCAGGAATCCGCTGTCGCAGGCGGTTACGCTGTCCCGTCAGGTGCTGGCGGCAGCGGACCAGACCATGTCCAGCTATATGTCCATCACCTTTGATAAGCTGTCGCTTTTCAATGACCGCGGCATCTGTGGTCTGACCTCGGCAACGGATATCCATGCCGATCAGTTTGCCAATCGTCCCACGGCACTGTTCCTGAAGATCCCTGATGAGAAGGATACCCGCCACGGTTTGGCCTCCTTGTTCGTTCTGAGTATGTATAAGGCCCTGATTAAGGTGGCATCTGCTCGCGAGGACCTGTCCCTGCCGCGCAATGTATACTTCATCATGGATGAGTTCGGTAATATGCCGAAGATTGAGAAATTTGATAAGATGATCACCGTTGGCCGTTCCCGTAAGATCTGGTTCAACATGGTGGTACAGAGCTATGCCCAGTTGAAGAATATCTACGGCGAGGGCGTGGCAGAGGTGGTCAAGTCCAACTGCGGCATGAAGATGTTCATTGGCTCCAACGATATTGAAACCTGCAAGGAGTTCAGCGAACTGTGCGGCAACAAGACTGTGCGCACCACATCCACCTCGTCCAATGCGGGCAGTCGCGATGGCGATGTGAACGTATCCAATCAGCTGCAGACCCGCCCGCTGATCTATCCCAGCGAGCTGCAGAAGCTGAACAACAAAAAATCTACCGGTAACGCCATCATCGTTACCTTTGGTAACTATCCGTTGATGACCAAGTACACCCCCTCATATAAGTGCAAATATTATCACTTCGGGCGCATGAATATGGACAATATCCGTTCCCATGCGTTTTTGGCCGATGAGGTGTTTTATGACATCAACACACGAAATCAAATCATTTTAGGGAACTAAACTGTCGTTGAGGAGAACGCGCTGTGAAAAAGACGTTTCGTTTGACAATTATATCATTGCTGTTACTGTCGCTGATTCTGCCTGCCTATGCCACAGAGGTGGACATGGATTACAGCGGAGAGGTGAACAGCTTTTCCGGACAGCCCCTTGGCACGGAGGGTGGCAGCGAAAGCAGTAACGAGCATGTCGTCGTATCTGATAGCGCGTACTATAATCAAATCAATCATATGTTTGTGTATAAGGCATCCAATGATGCGGAGATTTTATCGTCCGTAGCAGACGGCATGGTGACGACGGAACCTGTGAAGTTTGATGTACCGGCAGGCGTTGCAACAGAACTTTATCGCAACGGCAACCCGGTCGATCAAGCGGATCTGAGCAATATTTACGAGCCGGGCAGTTATGTGCTGAGCGTTAAGAACAGCGCACAGGCTACCCAGTCTGTCCGTTTCACTATTGTTAGTACTACCACCGGCGCGCTCAATGAGTATGTAATGCCCGCGGGCTTCGTGGTCAAGAGCGTATTGCGTGACGGACAGAGCGTGGATGCCACCACCACAAGAGTCGATTTGCAGGAGGAAGGAAACTATACGATTTCCTATGTCTGTCAGGCTACCGGTGCGTCTTATCAGTTGGACATTGCGGTAGACCATACCGCGCCGACCCTTGCATTGGAAGCTGTGGAAAACGATGTGGCGAAAGGCCCCGTAGATATCTCCGATTTGGAGGAGGGGGCAACCGCTTTAATCCAGCTTAACGGAGATACCATCAGTTATCGGGATCAACTGACACAAAGCGGCAGCTATGTAGTGACTGTGCAGGATCAGGCGGGGAATAAGACCACTTACAAGTTTGTCATTCAGGTTTATCTGAACATCAGCAGCCTGGCATTTTTCGCAGTAACCTTTGTGGTGATTGTGAGTGTTACGCTGTATCTGCTCCGTAAGAGGAAGCATTTGCGAGTTCGCTGAGCTACAGATGATGAGATCATCAAAGAGAGGAACAAATCATGGGATTAGTCGATAGTGCAATTAATACTATTTCCGGTGCAATGAGCAGTCTCGCCGACAGCATTGGTGATTCGATCACCACCGCCATCAGCAACTTCGTCGGAAAGGTCATGTATTATATCACCAACGCGTTTATGTGGCTGGTGTCTGTACTGCAGCAGCTGTTTGATGTCTTTTCCGGCACCACAAAGGTGAAGTACAGCGGCGAAGATATGTACCTGGTGGATGTGTTTTTCCAGAACAAGTCCATATCCAATGTGTATTGGGCAATTACGTTGCTGGGCATTGTTTTTGTCATCGTATTCACGCTGATTACCGTTGTTCGAAAAGGTTTTGATCTGAATGATAAAATGCAGAACCGTACCATGAGTACGATTCTGACCAGTATGTTCAAGAGCATTTTTGGTATGTTGATTCTGAGTTTTGCCTTGAGCGCAGCATTGAACCTGACCAACCTGACTATCAATCGTATCAGCTATGTTTTTGATAATGCGGATTCCTTTTCTCAGCCACAGGAAATCCAGTTTACCGATGAGCAATACGCCACCATGGCACGAGTTTATAAGACCATCGGCAACTACTCGCTCAATCCGTCGTACAACAGTTATTATAATTTGAATAGTTGCTATAACGATGTGCGTGAGGATCTGTCCTATCTGGAGCAGCAGGGTATCTTTGATGTGGCATATGTCACCACAGAGATCTCGGACTCCGGCAAGGAGGTTGAGGTTGCTACATGGCAAAGTGCCTTGCAGGAGTTGGTGTATGCCCACGATCCTTCGATTGAACTAAGTCTGGATATCCGACATGACGAGGTGTCCACGGCGCTTTTGAATATCATGGATATCTTGCGTAGCGATGCAGGCTTCGGGGCATTGGATAACTACAAGAGCACATATTCCGTGACGAATGGGGTGGGCTTGGACCGCGTGCTGTTCCTTTCCGGCACAACCAGCGCTGCCCGCAACAATAAATATAATGAAAATCCCTATCTGACAGACGGCCTGCGAGGAGCATTTTACACCGGCGAAAAGAGCATTTATAGTCTTGACGATGTCAGCGGTGCCTTTAATATCGGCATTACGGGAATCAGCTATATTTTCATCTGGGTTCTGGCGTATTTCACGCTGCGTAATTTGATGCGCTGCATTTTCAGTTGTATCATGCGTATTTTCAGCATGATTTCCCTCTATATTGTTGCACCGCTGACCATCGCGGCCATGCCGCTGGACGACGGTGAAAAGTTCAAGCAATGGATGCTGAATATGGTGCTGCAGGGATTGGGCGTTTTGGGTGTCATTATTCCCATGCGCTTGGTGATCCTGTTTGCACCTGTTATTCTCAGCCCCGATCTGGTACTCTTCCAGTCAGTATCCCTCAACTTCATCGCCAAGGTACTGCTGATTGTGGGCGGTCTGGAAGCGGTGGAAGGCTTCAGCAACATGGTTACCGGTATTCTGACCAACAACAGTGCCATGACCGCCATGCACAGCCACGAAACGGCCAATCGCATGGGCGACAAGGCCTTCGACTGGGGTGTTGGCATGACAAAGGCTGCCGGCGGTGCCGCTATGGGCGCAGCAGGCATGGGCATTAAGGGTGCAGGCATGGTTGCCGGTGGTGCATTGGGCTTGGTTTCCGATGCCACCGGTGCGACCGCACTGGGCAGGAAGGTTGCCGGTGCCGCCGTGGGCGCTTACCAAGGTGTCAAAAACTGGGGAAACTCGGTCAGACAGAGTTGGGGTAATTTTGCCGATAAGGGCGGTCTGGCCGGTATGGCGTACAATGCAGTTCGTAATTCGCCCAGCGATCAGTCACTGCAGAATGACCAATCTGGCGCGCAGGTAGCTTCCTCGCAGCCGGGTGGTACAGGTTCTGGCGACGGAAGTGGTACGCAGCCGGGTAGCGGTACAAACCTTGGCGGCGGCAGCGGTATGCAGCCGGGCGGAACAAACCTCCGCAGCAGCGGTACGCAGCCGGATAGCGGCATAAGCACAGGCGGTGTCAGCGGTACACAACCGGGCAGCGGCGTAAGCACAGGCGGTGTCAGCGGTACGCAGCCTGGCAGCGGCATAAGCACAGGTGGCGGAAGCGGTACGCAGCCGGGCAGCGGCATAGGCACAGGTGGCGGAAGTGGTACGCAGCCGGGTGGCGAAGTAAGTCCGATGGACCACGGTGCTTTCACTTCGGACGCAACTACCATGGCCGGCGGAAGCGCAGGAACTGGTACGAACATGAATAACAATGCCAATTCAGCCGGCGCGAGTGGCATTGCTCCGGGTACCAGCAGCGCGACCAATACAAGTGTTGCTACTGGCTCCAATTCGGCAAGTCCGGTAAGCCCGACAAGTGCAACAAATCTATCCTCCAACATAGGCACAGCAAGTGCCCAAACCAGTGCCCCGGTGAGTCCTGCAGGTACAAATCTCAACTCAAACCTCGGGAACAACCAGCAACCGCTCAGGAACCCACCCATATTGCGCGGTAAGGGTAAATGATAATGTGTGCCTGGCACAAAGAGCAACGATATTCTCATTCAAGTAAGGCGGTGAACCTATATGCGACTTATACCCGGTAAAACTAAAGTACAGGTGGAGTTTTTCAAGGGTGTAACCTTAGGAGATATGATAGTCGGCGGTATTGCCGCAGTTATGATCCTGCTGGTGTTTGCATCAACCATACCCGGTAAATGGGCAATTGCGATCACATTGCTGATTATTGCAGTTGCATTATTGGTGCGTCTGGATTCGGAGCCGAATTATGTCTATCTGCTGCATATATTGCATCACTTTGCTTACCGCCGTTCCTTTGATCGCGTATTCAAAGATGACACGCTCAAGCGGATGAAAGCAGAGGGTAGAGATAAAGTCGCCTTCGAAAGCCTCTTTGAGGAAGAGGAAGAAGCAAATGATGTCAGCGAAATGGATAGCGCGCAGCGTCGCAAGGCGGAGCGTGCCGAGCGTAAGGCAGACGACAAGATTCTTCGCAGTAAAAAGGCAACAGCAGAAGAAAAGGATGCGATCTGGCGCAAGCGCGCGCAGCAGAGTGCAGCGAAAAAGCAGGCAAGGGCAACGCAGACTGATAAGTCAAGCGGTTATGACATGAAGGACATCATTGCATTCACCGGTATTGCAGATGATTTCATTGAATATGACGGTAAATATTTGGGCGCGGCTATTGAAATCCCGCCTGTGGAGTTCCGATTCATGTCCGAAATGCGCCGTGCAAATTCTATTGAGAACGGTTTGGGCAGTATACTGCGCACTATTCCGGCAGAATATGCTGCCAATATCGTCAAAATTGAACGTCCCGTTATTTATAATCAGTATCTTGACAATGAGTATGACAAGCTGGACGAGCTGCGCAGCGCCTACGAAAAAGGTATGCTCTCCGAGGAAGAACTGAAGAGCCGTGTTGAGGTGATGTACGACCGAATCAATGACCTCCAGCGTCTTTGCGATCAGGAAAAGGTGATGTTGCCGTTTTACTATTTGGTACTGTTCCACAGTGATCGCCAGCAACTGCAGAACATGGTGCGCAGCGCTATGGACAACCTGCAGCGCGGTGAGATGGAGCCCCATCGCCTGAATAATAAGGAATTGGCTATTTTCCTGAAGTATACCAATCAGGCAGATTTTAACGAGCATGATATCGACCAGATCGATCCGGATCACTATGCCTTGTGGGCGATGCCGGAGAAGGTGCGCATCAAAGGCCGCTACACGGAAGTAAATCACATCATTACGCACAATATGCGTATCGTGAACTATCCCAGCGTGGTCAACGATGCATGGCTTGCCAGTGTTTTGTCCCTGCCTGCCACCAAGGTCGTGATTAAATGCACACCCATGGACCGCAGCAAGGCGATCCGTTCCATCGACCACTCTATTCAGGAACTGCGTAGCCGCTATGTCAACACGGGCGTGGATTCTAAACGTTTAGAACTGCAGGAGCATATTCAGACATTGGGCAATCTGCTTACCACGCTGCAAGGTGACAATGAAGCGCTTTTAGAGATGAATGTCTATGTTACGGCATACGATATTCACGCCACCCGTGCCGATGAGGGCATGGTGCAGCCGCCGCCTTCCTGCCTTGCCAGTATCGCTAATATGAAGCGTCTGGTGCGCCGAACCTATCAGGAACAGGGTATGACGCTTAACGGCATGGAGTTTGACCAGACCAATGCGTTTATCGGCTCTCAGGTCAGCGCATGGGATCCCATGCATGGCAAGGGCAGAGGTGTGCCCAGTAATTCCGTTGCAGCGGCATATCCTTGGGTATTCGCCTATGTGTCGGATGAAAACGGCGTACGACTGGGCAGTAGTGACGGTGTGCCTATCTTTGTGGACTTTTTCCGCCGTGACAGCGAGCGTGTCAACTCCAACATGGTTATTGTAGGTAAGTCCGGTAGTGGTAAATCTTATGCTACCAAGAGTATCCTCACCAATTTGGCTGCTGACGGTGCCAAGATCTTTGTTATTGATCCGGAAAATGAATATACAGAACTGGCCGACAATCTGCACGGCAAGTTCATCAATGTGGGCAATGCCAAGTTTGGCCGTCTGAACCCGTTCCATATCATTACGGCATTGGACGATGACGAGGCTGACGGTAATTCGGTGTCAGGCAGTTATGCCACACATCTGCAGTTCCTGGAGGAGTTCTTCCGCCAGATCATGCCCGACTGTGAAAAGGACGCCATGGAGTATCTTAACAGCATGGTGGACCGTATGTACACCAACATGGGTATTACTGCGGAAACGGATCTGTCCAAGTTGCGTCCTTCAGACTATCCTATTTTCGATGATCTGTACGATGCCATATTGGCTGAATTCCAGTCCACGGATAACGAGTATATCCGCTCCATGCTGCGTACGTTAATGAACTATGTGGCCAAATTCTCCACGGGCGGCCGTAATGCCAGCATCTGGAATGGGCCGTCCTCTGTGACAACGGCGGAGAACTTCACGGTGTTCAACTTCCAAAGCCTGCTGGCCAACCGCAATACCACCATCGCCAATGCGCAGATGTTGCTGGTGCTGAAGTACATCGACAACGAAATTATCAAGAATCGTGATTACAATATCAAATATGGCTTGAACCGCAAGATTGTGGTGGTCATTGATGAGGCCCATGTGTTCATTGACACCAAGTATCCTGCGGCACTGGACTTTATGTATCAACTGGCAAAGCGCATCCGTAAATACAACGGTATGCAGATAGTCATCACGCAGAATATCAAGGACTTTGTGGGATCTGAAGAGATTGCACGTAAGTCCACAGCCATCATTAATGCCTGTCAGTACAGTTTTATCTTCCCGTTGTCTCCCAATGATATGGGTGATCTTTGTACGCTGTATGAAAAGGCGGGCGGAATCAACGAGGTGGAGCAGGAGCAGATCGTCAACGCACCTCGCGGTCAGGCCTTTGCGGTGATGAGTCCTCAAAGCCGTACTACCTTCCAGATCCGTGTGCCTCAGGACACGGTTGCCATGTTCAGAAAGCCGCATTATCAAAGTCACTATTTCGCTTATGAACAAGGTGCAATCAATTGGGCGGAATTTTTGGGTGACAGCAAGGAAAAGCGTGCTATGCTGAATCTTGTGGCTGATACCGTAGAGGAAGCCGCACAGGAGGAAGAAGTACGTAGCCATGTATCCTTCCTGGAAATCAGCGAAGAAGACTTTGCTGCAGATACGGCACAGAAAGAGGCGCCGCAGGAAACTGTCTTGTTTGAGGTAGAGGAGCCTGCTGTCCCCGAACGCAAGGAAACAGAGCCAGCACTTTCGGTGGATGTACCCGTTGCGCCTACCCCGATTCAGCCTGCTATGCCGCAGGTTATCGTGCAGGCGCCCAGCACATCCGGCGAAACGGAAAAGATCCTGAGTGAACTTTTGAACCGTTTCACCTACGACAGCATGAAAGAGGAGATTCGCCGAAGTCTGCGCGAAGAACTGCAAACGGAACTGCCGGCTCGGGAAGAGTCTGTGCCCGCGCAGGAAACAGCACTTGGTTCTATCTTCAACGAAGATGCTATGGCGCAGCGCGCAGCAGAGGCGCAGGTTGCTGACACTTATACTACTGCGGAGAATAGTGAGGATACCGACAGCGGCTTTGATATCATGGCCATGCTGTTGGCTGAAGCGGAGAACGTCAAGGATATGTCGGCCATTGATATGATGATCGACTACGACGAAAAGATTGTTGAGATTTCGCTGGAAGATCTGACAAGCTATATTATCAAGAAAAAGACCTAAGAGCACATTATCTGGAGAAAATGTATGAAAATTAAGTTAGTCAATCGTGGTACAGAAGGTGAATTGCTGCTTGAGGGACGGCTGGATGCTGTCACCTCACGGGAGGTGGAGAAAATCTTCATGGATGTCGCAGATCGATTTGACAGTCTGGTGTTGAATATGACGGATATGACATACATTTCCTCTGCCGGTCTCCGTATCATCAAATTGCTACACATGAAAATGCGCAAGAAGAATGGTGAATTAACGCTGACCAATGTCAACAAAATGGTTATGGAGGTTTTCGAGATGACCGGATTTGCCGGCCTTTTGAAGATCCGATAAGACAATAGATGGCAAAAGGCATGAAACCTTTTATCAGAAATTACCCTTTTATATGTGACGGAACTATAAGTTGTCACCGCAGGAGGACATAGACATGCTGAGATATATGAAGAACAAGGAGAATACTGTGATGTGTGCAGTATGGGGAAGGCGTTTGATTGCCCTTGCCCTGTGCCTGGTCATGTCCTTTTCTTTAATCCCAACCTCTGCCTATGCTACCGAAGGTGCTAATAAGCAGGAATCTGTTACGACGGATAATGCAACAGCAACGCAAAGCGAGAAAACCACTGCGGAACAAGCAAATACCGCAACAACGGCACTTGAAAAGACCTATCTGCTGCGTGTAGGCACCGGTACTGCCACAGGTAATGGCGTGAAGTATATCGGCGTGCGCTATGAGGATGCAGACGGCACAACCCGCACCAAGTACATTTTCCCGCAGGAAAAAGATCTGGAGAACGGTTATAAGCTGGCAAAAGAGAAGGCAACCGGTGGTGACCACCGCAGCGAGATGCTTGATGCCATCAAGCGCATCAGCGGCTATGTACCCGATAATGAGAAAGGGGACAGCCATGGCGCCCTGCAACCTTCCAACAGTGATGATTTCCTGTTCCAAAGCAGCTATGAAATTAAAACGGTTATCGGCTTTGATATTTATATGCAGTCCGGTAAGAAGTCGGAGTGGAGCGGCAAGAGTATCTGTCTCTATCAGGTAGATGAAGTCTACGGTGTGGAGATGGCCGGTAGCTTCTCCAACAATTACTATATTTCCTTTGATGGTAAACTGCTGGCGAAATGGGCCGATGCGAATGGTAGCTTTACGTTGGATGCCAACGTGGATCAGCTGTTTCGTATCAGAGACAAGGATATTACCATTCCCAGCGAGAACACGAGATATAACAGCGCCGGCTCGGAGTATCTGTTCAAGTTTGATATTGCCGATGTCTCCGGTGGTGGCATAGAGGCCCTTGCTACCGAGGTGGCGGACGAAAAGCGTTTCACCGATGTGGTGGAGGCGTTGACAGTCAAGATTACCTATGCCGATTGTCTGGGTGAGGAGCGCAGCGTCAAAGTCCCGGCTATTACCGGCATGATGGCATGGGCTGCCGAACTGGGCATGATCAAGAGCAGACCGACCAACCAGCTGGTGGGCATCGCCCAGCAGGGTGAGAGCATCCAGTTCCCCTGCGCCCTGCCCGGCATAACGACGCAGGAACTGAAGATTGACCCGAAGGGCACGGAGAACTGCATCAAGAGCATTCAGTTCCTGTATGGTCCCGATGCCGATACCGCAGCGGGTATCACGCGTGAAAATCCCACCACACGCTTTGAGCAGCGCAAGACAAAATTGCGCTCGGATACATTGAATATCACCGGCGTTCAGATCTATGGCGGCGATGCCATTGCGAACGCCCGTAAGAGTAAAACGACGCAGAGCGATACTTTCCTGGTATTCCCGTCGCTTACAGGCTGTAAACCCCTGCTGTCCTACACGGTACCCAAGTTGTCCGAGCCTATGTCCATTGCACCAGCAACTGACAGCACAAAGAGCAGCAACTGGATAGATCTGACCAATAAACTGACAAGCTCCGGTAGCAAGCCTGCCGATGATGGCGGGACATATATTGCTGTTATCAAGACGGATAATATCAACGATGCCGGCACCGAGGAAGATGTGTCCTTGGTTTTGACCTACACTTCCATTACCGGCGAAACCAAGACCAGCGAACCTTGTGTGTTGAACGCAGCGGCCAAGGACTATTACGGCTACTGGCCCGCTAAAGATGATGCCAATGTGGCATACCTTATGGGTATGAGTTCGGGCAAGGAATTGATTTTCAAACTGGACCTGAACGATGTCAATGAGTTCAAGAGTGTTACATTCAAAATGAATACCAAAGCCACAGATGAATGGCAGATGAGCGATTTCAAGATCTACCACGTGGATAGCATCGGCAAACGTACCGCCAAGTGGATTACAAGCGACAACGCTTACGCGAATCTTACCGATCGCATCTATCAGCGTGCGCTTGATTTCGATAAGGCGGATCTGGTGGCCCACTATCCTGCCAACGCCGATAGCATCAGCGATTACGAAAAGGTCTACCTGGATGGTGATGACAATTCCAAGACGATCAATTTCGCTCCCGGAAACAGTCATATTACAGATGACGATTCGGCTATCAAGTGGAATGATATCCGCTATTCCATGTCCTATGAGCAGACAAAGACGGACCTGGGCTTTGCCAAGCCTGCTTATACCTATGAAGTGGACGTGAATGTGGCCAGCGATGACCAATCTAATATGGATGACGGCGATTGCGGCTCTAATAATCTGTTCTACTTCAAATTGACGTTTGAAGGTGGCTCCAGCGCCTATGTGCTGGCCAACCAGCAACTGACGGCTGACGGATTCCGTGCCGGCCGCACAGAAACGTTCTATGTGGTGACCAATGAGGATTACGGCCCATTGGAATCCATCTCCATTGTACCTCAGGGCAACAGCAATAGTGATAACCAAGACCCCTACGATAAACTGAATATTTCCAACATCATCGTATCCCAGCAGAGTGGCGGTGCTCTGTCTAAGACTTGGAAGATCGATAATATTGGCTGGATTGATATGGACTATTATGATGCCGCGGAAGAACAGTCCGCAAAGGGCCGCCGTGGTCGCAGCGAGGGCGAATTGGCCAATACCTATACGGTCAATGCCCAATGTTACAGTGTGAACCTGCTGTTCCAGATGGTTACCGATAACTATCAGGACAACGATCCGATAATGCGGGGTTCGTTGTTGGGTACGATTGAGTACTATGATAAATCCGGTATGCTGTGCCGCAAGACGGTTGATGTGGTGCGTGCCATGTATGAATATGCCAAAAAATCCGCGGCATATTACACAACGACCTATTCTGGCGATGACGGCGAGCAGCAGAATTGCGCCAAGAGTAATGATAAGTTCATGTTGCGCGGCAACCATACTGATCGTTTCATTGTCAGCCTGGCGGATGTCAAGCAGATCAAGAGCATCAAGATTGTCGGCAGCAGCGAAATCACCACCACATGGAATCTCAAGCAGATTACCATCAATCAACTGGAAACTGATGGTCAGGTACAGATGACCGCCTATGATGAGTATAAGCGTACCGGCAAGGTGGGTGAAGATGTTGCCACCAGTACCAGTGTGACAGGCTACCAGATGAGCCTGAACGGTCCGAAATCGAATTCGACGGATGAATTGGGCCCGCAGCAGCCTGTGGAGGTCAAGTTCTCCTCCAACGACATTACGGTCAAGGAAAACGATTCCGAATGGACATCTGTCATCAAGCGCGTGCCGAATAACACCAATGATACGGTGAATCTGTACGTGTACATGAAGGATCCCACCACGCTGGAAAGCGGTTGCAGTCAGACTCCGATGGATGACTACAATATGAATGCTGCCATCACGTGGCATAGCTCCGTGGCAGGCGATAAGAACTATCTGAACAACCTCAAGTCGTTGAGTGTGGATGCAGGAAACCGTATGTTCTACGCGCGCGGCATTAAGACCTCTGGACTTGACTGCGTGAATGCGTTGACCTTGCAGACTTCCGGTGCGGATAGAGTCGAAGCCTATGTGGATCATGCCGTGATCCAGCATGTACGCTCCGGTGTGACAATCAGTTCGTATTACATCGACTTCGGTGGTTGGAACGTGGAGAATAAGTGCAGCATGGAGCCTGATCAGCAGGCCCCGTCAGAAACCGCCGACAAACAGGTGGTCAAGCTGTACTTCTCGGCAGATACCGTGGGTGCTTATATCAGACCCGAGGTCAACGATGTGGTGGTTTCCATCCGCTACAAGACGACTAACGACAGCGGCTTGGGCAACACACATTACGACTCCTATAATATGTTCCTCGGCAACATTTTGGATGAACAGACCGGCCTGCAAAAGTACACGCGTATCAAACCCGGCATGACGGCAGAACTTACGTTCAACGAACCGTATGTTAAGGAAATCATCGGCATTACGGTCTGCACGGTCGGTAACCTGAACGCTAAGCTGTCCGGTGCGTGTGTCGGCACCTATAATGCCAGCAGTGATACGCCCACCTGGTATGGTTTCAAGGGCCGCGCATTGACTGTCACACCGTACATGATTCCGGTCAGCAGCGATAATGTGGTGCCGGTTAAGATGGTCATTACCAATAATACAGCGGCACAGGATGCCGTGTCCGGTACCGATACGCCGATCCGCATGACGGTGAAGTACATTTCTGCTGCAAGTAATACAGAGAACACCTATGTCATCGACAATATCCGAGACTATTGCACCAGCGGTGACTTCAATGCGCAAAGTAGCGCCACGGTGGAATTCTGCCTGTTTGATGTCAGCTCCATTCGTTCCATCACCTTGTCACCTTACACCACCAACGGCAACGGCGCCACATGGGATGTACAGAAAATTTACTTCGAGGCGATGGTCAACAATCAGATGGCAACCTGCAATTATGAGAACAGCACAATTGTGACTGCCGATTCGCCGCTCACCTTCAATGTGGCCGGCACGGTGACAGTTTCCATGGTTGCCAAGTCGACAAATGAAAATGGCACAACCACGATGCGCCAGACCGGCGCCAACGGAACGGCCAACATCTCCACCGTTTGCGGATCGCCCGTAACTATTACCGCAACGGTGCAGAACTCCGTCATGGGTGATAACGCCTATAATGTGAGTGCCAAGGAGAACAAGAACGGTGTTCAGTGGGAGGCCAACAGTGTGATTACCTATGATATGGACGCAGATGGCAATACGGTAGTCGTATTCAATGCTACCGAACCAGGCACATATGTTGTGACTGCCGCATCGCAGGAAATGGCATCTTCCAGCGCCAGCTTGAACATCACAGTTGGCGGAGAACCGGTTAACACTGCTGATGACAACTCAGCAGACGACACAAACAATAATCAGTAAACGCGGCAGACCGAATAGGGAGCAATCCCTATTCGGCTTTGCCGAATGTAGAGAAATCAGGAGGTACCCCCGGTGAAGAAGAAAATAGGTATTACCATCGCCTGCGCCTTGGTGGCAGTGATTGCGGTTATACTCATTGTACGTTTGAGCGCGCCAAAGGAAATCATAGAGAGCGGCGACACCACTTCCCGTTATGCCTATTCCTATGAAAAAACCGAAAAGGGTGTCATCATGCATATTACCGGGGAGGTACCGGAGGGATATCAGTGGGCAGCACAGACTGATGCCGCTTGCGCTTATGTGGCGAAGAAAGGCCGTAACCCCAAGAAAGCCGACTTCGAGATAATAGCGGGAAATGGCGGCATGGGAACAGTTGTTTTCAGCTTGCAGAACAACGATGACATACTGCCTGACCGTGTGTATGAAATTGAAGCGGAGATACAGGTGGATGCCAACGGTGTCCTGACGATCACCGGCAACGGTCACCGTGAACTGAACGGCCTTTTGAGTTGTGAAACGGACGGTATCCGCTGCTGCGCGGCAGCGATGGGCGACGGCACGGCATCAGTTTGCCTGACCGATCCCAATGATAATGAATGGGAAACAAAGACGAAGAGTAGCATGGTGCGTGTTGTAGCCGATGGTGAAGACCTGGAAAAACATATAACACGCTACTGGATCGACGGTAATCGCGCAGGCAGCGATGTGGTGATGCTGTATAACGCCGAAACAGGCGAGCAGTTCAACATCTATGTAAGCGTTGACAACATGAACCGCGTGGATATCCTCGATCAGGATTTTACCCAGAATACAAGTGACAATGCGGGTGGCAATAATTATGCCTTGCTATTTGGCCAAACGCCGCTGCCCGAAGATGCTGTTATATCCGATAGCGGCACAACAGAGCTGACCTCTCAAAAGGATCATGAAACCACATATATCGTGGGCTATCTCAACTTCACGGCAGGCGAACGGACTTGGCAGCTGTACGCCTCAGATATGGCAAGTGAAGAGGATCTGTCTGCTGCTTATGAAGAAAACGCCACGGATACAGGTTCCCTTTATGCCTCGTGGCAGGTAACCGGCTATGTGTATACCACAGAAAACAGCAGCGTGGCGGTATGGTCGGACGCCAATGATATCAGCTATCTGCTGATTGGCAATGACGCGTCGAGAGATGAAGTTGTTGACATGGCCGATGCAATAATGGAGTTGATGATTGATGGATGATCGTAATAAGGAAATACGCCGCATTTTGACGGGATTTATCGCTTTGGAAATGGGCGGTGATGTGATTACGGCGGCGCAGAATCTGTTTCAGGTGCGTAACGATAGTTTTTTTAACGGTGCCGACTTTGCGCGGTACTTTGGCCTGCACACTGAGATGCACCAATATACGGTCAATGAAAGCGAGCTTGAGCAGACGCGCAAAGATTGTGCCAAGGCATTTTTTTGCTTGGGTCGTCGCGCCTATCTGTATACGGCGCCGGATACACTGACTATGTTGTATAGACCGGCTTGGCATAACCCCATGGTGGTCACATTTGATGCGGAGGATACGCAACTGCTGTTGAGTATTTACACAGCGCGTTCGCCCCTCGCCAAGTGGCATATCAAGCGTGCAATGAAAGCGTTGAACGAATTGCTGCCCAAAAGCCTGAAGGAAACCGAAGTAACGATGAAGCCGTATTGTGCAGTACCGGAAAGCAAGAAAGAGCAGGAAACGGAACAAGAACAGGACAAACAGCCGAAAGAGTGACGGCGAGAGCCTTGTTATGAAAACGAGAATATATTGAGGAGTGAACTTCTATGCCGAAAAAGGGACAGGAAGTAGCGAAGCAGGCGCCTGCAAATCAGCAGCAAGCACCTGCAAATCAGCAGCAAGCACCTGCTAATCAGCAGCAGGCACCTGCTAATCAGCAGCAGGCACCTGCCAACCAGCAGCAGGCACCTGCCAACCAGCAGCAGGCACCTGCTAATCAGGAACAGGCACCTGCTAATCAGGAACAGGCACCTGCCAATCAGACGCAGGCAGCACAGACTAATGATACACAGTCTGCAAATGCGCAGGCAGATAATACAAATCCCGATGAGGAGGACTCCAAGGATCCAAAGTCGGAAAAAAAGAAAAAGAATCACGTGGGTATGCCCTATGGCGGTGGTGGACTGCGCCTGGAGCATGAATATCAGGTGCTGTTCGGCGGTAATGATGCTGCGCAGGAATCTGCCAACCAGAGTCAGCCTGCTGCGAAGGACAAGTCTGGTGCAAAGGAACAAAACGTTCAAGAGAAGGAAAAGACCGCTGCTGACACGAAAATTCAACTGTTGGAGCAGGAAATCGCCCTGTTAAAGGCGCAGATGGCACAGATGCAGGCAGAAATACAGCAACTTAAGACGCAGGTCATGCCGTCTGCTCAGACGCAGACAGAAATGCAGTCAAAGCAGAATGAACAGCCGGCTGCTACTACATCGAAGGAGCAGAAACTGCTGGAATATTTGCGCGTACTGAATGGTGACAAAGACGTGCCGGAACAGGTGAAAAATAATCTTCACCAATTATTGGACGAGTCGGCAAAGAGCCGAAATACGCTTAAGCAGGCATTGGATAGCCGAAAGAGCGGGGAAATGCTTTACGCAGGTGTCTTGGTGCCGTCTATTGTGGCGGGCAAAAATATAGAAAGATTCATTATGGACAGCACCACACCGGATATATTAAATGCCATCGGCGACAAGGATTTCGTGGAACAATGGAAAAAGATGTCGCTCTTGTCTACCGATGTGCGCTTTGCATCGGAGTACATGCATAATAAGGAATTCTTTGAGCAGTCGATTTTCACCAAGAATGGTATGCGGCAGCTATCCCGCTCTATGGATCATGGACTGGAGAAATGGGACGAATATATCCAAAAGGGGAAAGATACCGAACTATTGTTCAAGGAATCCAAAATTGAGGCGGAAAAGTTGGCCATCGAGGAAGGTCTGGTGAACAGTCCTGAGCAGGAGCAGCAGTCAAAGCAGAATGAACAGTCGCCTGCTACCACATCGAAGGAGCAGAAGCTGCTGGAATATTTGCGCGTACTGAATGGTGACAAAGACGTGCCGGAACAGGTGAAAAATAATCTTCACCAATTATTGGACGAGTCGGCAAAGAGCCGAAATACGCTCAAGCAGGCATTGGATAGCCGAAAGAGCGGGGAAATGCTTTACGCAGGTGACTTGGTGCCGTCTATTGTGGCGGGCAAAAATATAGAAAAATTCATTATGGACAGCACCACACCGGATATATTAAATGCCATCGGCGACAAGGATTTCGTGGAACAATGGAAAAAGATGTCGCTCTTGTCTACCGATGTGCGCTTTGCATCGGATTATATGCATAATAAAGAATTCTTTGAGCAGTCGATTTTCACCAAGGATGGTATGCGGCAGCTATCCCGCTCTATGGATCATGGACTGGAGAAATGGGACGAATATATCCAGAAGGGAAAAGATACCGAGCCATTGTTCACAGCATCAAAAATCGATGCTGAAAAACTGGCCATCGAGGCAGGTCTGGTGAACAGTCCTGTACAGGAAGAGCTGTTAAAGCAGAATGAAGAGGATCTACTGCGGCTCTTGCAGAAGGAAAACAAAGGCAAGGAACTGCCTCAAAGCGTGAAGGATAATATCCACAAGGTGCTGACGGACGGCGAAAAGAGCCGGGAGCTTCTGAAAAATGGAGTAAAAGCCATGAAGAACGGTGAGCGCGTCTGGGCAGGTGATGGAACTGTGGAGTCCATTGTGGCCGCTGACACGCTCAAGCAGATGATCCAAAACCGCGGTGAGCCGTTTGCCACCTATGTGGGCGGCTTTGATAATTTCATGGGGCTCCTTGGCGGCAAGGATTTCGCCAAAGGCTGGAAAGATTTGACGGGCATTTCCGAAAATGTCCGTTACACAGCAAACTTTGAGCATGACAAGGACTTTTTCAAGAAGAATGTGCTTGAACCGGAAGGTTTGCAGAAGATGACGAAATCCGTCATCGATAAGTTCCCCACGTATTTACAGAAGGTGGCCGCCAAGAAGGATAACGAACTGCACAAAGAAGCGCAAAAGGGAGCGGAATATATTGCCGGCCAGCAGCAAAACGCCAAGCCGAAACAGCAACCATACACAAAACCCATTGTAAAGAGAAATATACAGTCAGGCGGGCAGGCTATCGTCTGACAGAAATTTCCCAAAGGGAAAACGACGTGAAACCTTTCTTATGATACATCGGTATTATAAGCAGAAACGCAAAATAACGGGAGGAACCATATTATGCCAAGAAAGAACTACAGCGTTCAATCATTCTATTTTATGATGGCTGACAGTCATAAAGCTGCCGCGTTGGCCGAACTTTGTGAAAAGAACAATATCGCAGTCGATTTTGAAACCGGCAAGGGCGTAGCAGAGGCTTTCTATACCTACGGTATGAAGAACTTCACATACGGTAATGATAAGTCCAAGAAAACAGGCATTGCACAGATCATTAACCCTATTTCTAAACTCAATGAAGGCGACCTTGCCAATGAAAACAGGATGGCCGAAAATTTTTCGTACGCCGGCGATATTACAAAGGCAATTCGAGATAACCGACTGCTCATCTATAAGGATACCGAGCTCTATCCTCGCCCCGTGATATGGGACGAGAATACAGGCAAAATGGAATTGGGCGATATGATCACCGAAATGAAGAAGCCCAAGTCTCCCAATTTTTTCAAAGGCCTGCTCCATGCCATGAATAAGAACTGGTTCAAAGCTGACTATGATAAGTATGAGAAGGCTATGAACGAGTACAGAGTGGGCAACGAAAGCATAGAAAGCGCGGCCGAAACCCGCGGAGCCATAGTTGGCTTAAGAATGGATGCCATAATGACGGCACCGAGAGCTATGCAGAGAATAACACGCGATATGGCGCAAACCGCCCAATTAGAGGACGAGTATGCAGAAGCTTTGCATAAGGGAAAAGGATCCAAATTGATGGAGACTTTTGTCAGGGGAACAATGGATGAGTATCAAAAAGCATGCTCCTATGTGGAGAAGATCCGCAACGGTCATGTGGATGATACCAAGCAACTTTCCGACTCCCTTTACAACCTTGCGGCGGCAAACCTGATGCGGGATTTCTTTCAGGCGAACGACAACACGATTGAAACGCTGACAAAAAATGGCGTCACCAAGGAGAAGGTCATCGATACGCTGCGTAATATGCCGGAGCTTCAGAAGGCCTTTGAGAATATGACAGAGCATAAGTATGTAAAACTGTTCGATAATCCTGATTTTTTGAAGTTCGGCGACAAATTCAAGAATAAGGTAAAGACGGCCTTGGGCATGGAGCTGCCGCCGGAGAAAGAATCTCCGGAAGAACAAGCCGCCAAAGAGCGGACCCAAGCAGAGGCTGCCAAAAAGCAGGCAGTAGAGCAGGCTGGTAAAAAACTGGCAGGTGATGCGATAAAGTTCCAGAACTTCAAGAAAGCCTATTGGTGGGATACCAATGCCGACACACGCAAAGAATTTCCCACCCGTTTGGATAAGATGGTCCAACAGGCAGATAATATCTATAAAAAGGTCATGGATTATACTGATTCTATTCAGAAAGGCGCCGAAGTAAAGCCTAAGGCACAGGATCTGTCCGCTTCTCTTTACAATCTTGCTGCCGTATCCCTGCTGCGTGATTTCTATCTGGAAGGCGACACTGCGGTCGAAAAACTGATGGAAACCGGCCTTGGCAGAGATGGCTTTGTCAGCGCTCTGCGCAAGGTGCCTGCACTCAAGGAAGCCTTTGACAACATGACGGAAGAGAAGTATGTGAAATTGATCAACTCCCCCGATTTCATGAAGTTCAGTGATCAGGTCAAGGAGGATGTGAAGATTTCGGCGAAGTGCATGCGGGCGGATATGCAAGTGCAGGGCAAGGCTGCTCCCAGCCGTGAGCAGCAGCTGCAAAAGGCATCGGTCAAGAAGGCCAAGACTGCACAGCAGAATCAGGTTAAACAGCCGGATCCCATGCAGAAGGGCTGATGATTACATAAATTGCAATATAAATGCACCGGCAGAGGAATGAATTGCCCCGGATTGTGTTGATTAAATAGGAAAAACACAAAAACAAGTGAATATTTAATGATATATAAAGAAGGCTTGTGTGCGAAGGCTCACAAACCTTCTTTATTCATGTAAATAAAACCATGTTTTTTTGCAGTCCAAATCATCTGTGGCACCGATGAGCTGTGTAACATCTTTTTTGCCAGGGGGAAAAGCATACATGTGCATACGTGTTTTATGCCTGGTAAGAACTCAGCAGGTATTGTTTCATATATTCGCCGGAATGTTTGCGGGGATTGTTTTTCTTCCTGATATAGGTGGCTAATAAAATGATCGTAGAAGATTTGCTGTGCTTTCGGCCGTTGTCCGGTTTTGCGGATAAGAGAGTGGTGCATCTTGCTTTTGTGTGCCCATAAAGAAAATCCCTGATTTCGCTTGGAAATCAGTGATATATTTAATCTTGGCAAAAATGATAGCAGCGAAAAACAGAAAAGACTTGCAACAAACAAAATGTATGGCACCGTACGGCCTGACCTTGATTTAGGTATACTCTAATTTGATGTTGTTTTGGCTGCAATAATGTTCCCAGTTTTCGGATAAAACCTGATCGGTAATCAGCACATCGATAGAAGACAGATCACCGAAAAGAATATTTCCGTTTGATGTGAATTTTGTGTGATCCATCAGCAGTATTCTTTCTCTGGAATTATGCAGCATGGCTGTTCGAATCTGAGCCTCATCCAGTTTATGATCGCTAAGACCATGCTCTAATGTGATATAAGGACAACTGACAAAAGAGTGGTCTGCGTAATAATTTTGCAACGCATCCAATGCATGAGGGCCAACAAAGGAGGAAGTCCTTTGGCGGAATGTACCGCCGAGAGAAACCAGATTGATATTGGCGGTGCGTTCACTGCATATTTCGCAGATTAACAGAGAATTGGTGATTATGGTGATATTTCGCTTACTTAAAATGAGAGCCTCGGCTAAGGCAAGACAGGTGGTGCTGGAATCCAGCATGATTACATCGCTATCCTTGATATATTTCAATGCAATGTTGGCCATTTCATTTTTTTTGTCCTGAAAGAAATCCTTGCGCAATTTGGAAGGATAGGATTTATCATACCGATCCATCAAATATGCGCCACCTTGGGTGCGCGTAAGCTTTCCGATAGATTCCAGTTCCTTCAAATCGCGTCGGATGGTTTCTTCACTGCAGTGCAGAACATCACTCAATGTCGAAATCTGGACACTGCCATTAAGCATTAGCTCCTGCTCAATAAAATTATGTCGGTCAATTTTCAGCATAAATTAAGCTCCTGTTGTTTCATTACATCTTTATTATAGATGATATTTGTGGAGAACGCAAGCAAATGCTGTTGGCCCCCACAAAAAATAACACAAAATTGTCAAAAATATACATATTACGGCGACGTCATTGTAAAAAAATGCCGAATATGAGATATGATGCCTGAAAATGTTGACCTAAGTTGAAAAATGTTGTATTCTTATAGGGAGAAACACGGTGGGGATATATTTGCCGATATCAGATAGAGGGGTGTTTGATGTGGGGAAATGTAAATCCATTGTGATCTGATCAACACAGACAAACAAGTACGAGAGACAAAATTACATGAATGAAAGGAGTTACTTATGAATAGTAACAAAAAGGGTAGCTTTATTGGTTTGCTGCCTCTGATTATTTTCATTGCGCTGTACATCCTCGCTACGATTATCACCGGTGATGCTGGTACCATGCCCCTGAACGTTGGTATCCTGATCGCTATGATCGTGGCACTGTTTTTCTGCATTAAGAAGAGAAAAGCTGATAATCTGAGCTTTGATGACATCATCACCGACATGTGCAAAGGCGGCGGCGATGACACTCTGATTCTGATGTTCTTCATCTTCCTGATGGCAGGTATTTTCTACTGCGTCGCAGGCGGCATGGGTGCTGTTAGCTCCGTGTCCAACCTGGGCTTGAAGCTGCTGCCCGGCAACATGATCCTGCCCGGCATCTTCTTCATCGGCTGCATCCTGAGCTTCTCCATGGGTACTTCCATGGGTACTGTGACCGCTCTGATGCCCATCGCTGTTGATATCGCTGGCAAGACCGGCATCAGCATGCCTCTGCTGTGCGGTGCTGTCGTTGGCGGCGCTATGTTCGGCGATAACATGTCCTTCATTTCCGATACCACCATCGCTGCTACCCGTACTCAGGGCGTGCAGATGAAGGATAAGTTCAAGGCTAACTTCCTGATGGTTCTGCCCGCAGTTATCATCACCCTGATCCTGCTGTTCACCCAGTCCACTCCCGCAGCTCTGGACGAGTCTGCTCTGACCTGGAACTTCGTACAGCTGATCCCCTACATCCTGGTTATCGTTCTGTCCCTGATCGGCGCTCACGTTCTGATCGCTATGAGCACCGCTATCGCTTCCGGTATTGTCATCGGTCTGATTCAGGGCAGCTTCACTGGTGCTTCCGCTCTGGCTACTGTCGGCGACGGTATCAAGTGCATGGAAGATACTGCTGCTATCGCTGTCATGGTTGGCGGTCTGGTCGCTCTGATGCGTTACCTGGGCGGTATTGACTGGCTGCTCGCCAAGCTGACCAAGGGTGTTAAGGGCCGTCGTGGTGCTGAGCTGTCCATCGCTGCTCTGGTTACCCTGCTCGACCTGGCTACCACCAACAACACCATCTCCATCATCACCGCAGGCCCCATCGCTGCAGATGTTGCCGATAAGTTTGATGTTCCTCGTGTTCGTACCGCCAGCATCCTGGACCTGTTCTCCTCCGCTGGTAACGGTATCTGCCCCTGGGCTGGTCAGATCCTGGCCGCTGCAGGTCTGGCAGGTGTGTCCACCCTGTCCATCGTTCCCTTCTGCTGGTACAGCATGCTGATGTTCGTATTCGGTGTCTTGTTCATCCTGATTGGTTGGCCCAAGGGCATCGTTTCCAAGAAGGCTGCTGACAAGAAAGACGCTGAGTAATAAATAAACGCTGTCTGTGTAATCTATAGTTAACTAACGAGTTAACTAGTAGGGGAGCAGGAGGAAAGAATTTATTCCTCCTGCTCCCCATACTATCGAGGAGTATTTTGGTGATGAAATTTGATAATTTCTTTTTGATGGATACGGATGCTGTAAAAGCATACACCGTAGAAGTGCTTCACTACTTTGAGCCGGGAGAAGAACTTTCCTGTGCAGAGATCGGCGACGGCAATATCAATTATGTTACTCGCGTGCAGTCCCTTCGGGATGGGCGCAGCATCATTGTCAAGCAGGCCGATAAGCTGCTGCGCAGTTCCGGACGCCCCTTAGACCTTTATCGCAACAAGATCGAAGCTCAGATTTTGGAATTGCAGGGCAAACTCGCCCCCGAATATGTCCCTCATGTGTTCCGCTATGACGAAACGATGGCGGCCATTTCTATGGAAGATATTTCCGCCTACGGCAACTTGCGCAAAGAACTTGCAGCCGGTCGTGTTTACGACCATCTTGCAGAGAATCTGTCTACTTTTATGGTGGAAACCCTGCTCTCCACCACAGACCTTGTGATGGAGCGTAACGAAAAGAAACGCCGGGTGCAGTTTTATACCAACCCGGAGCTGTGTAATATTACGGAAGATCTGGTTCTGACAGAACCTTACGATAACTTTAAAAACGGTAACATTATTTTCCCCGGCAACGAGGCTTATGTTGAGCAGAACCTGTATCGGAACGAGGCGCTGAAGAGCGAGGTTGCCAAGCTGCGGTATCAGTTCATGAACCATGCCCAGTCCTTGCTTCACGGTGACCTTCATTCGGGTTCTGTGTTTGCCAACGAGCAGGGGCTCAAGGTCATTGATCCTGAGTTCGCATTTTATGGCCCCATGGGCTACGATATCGGCAATGTTGTGGGCAATCTGTATTTCTCCTGGGCAAACAAGGTATTTGCTCACCCGGAGGATACCTCTGCCAAGGCAGTTGCTGACACGCTGGTGTCCGTCTTTGACCTGACATTCAGCAAAATGGAGAAGCGCTACGATGAACTGGTAACATTCTCCCTCTACCGCACGGAGGGCTTCAAAAAAGCTTTCCTGCAAAGTGTAATGGCTGACACCTTAGGCTATGCAGGAACAGAGATGATCCGCCGTACCGTGGGTGACTCCAAGGTAATGGAGGTCACTTCCGTAGAGGATCCCGCGCTGCGTATTCCCATGGAACGTGCGCTGATTCAAATGGGTATCCATCTGATTATGCATCGTAACGAGATTCGTCAGGGCAAGGAACTGGCGGAGATCTTTCAGAAGCTGATCGCTTGCTAAAAGGAGGCGAAGCAATGATACGAGAAGATAACGGCATGCCGTTCCTGCTGCAATATGAAAATGTAGCATGGTATGAAGACGGCAAGGTACGTATTCTTGACCGCCGCGTTTTCCCTGAAGTCCATTTCGTCACCTGTCACACCTATCAGGAGGTGCGCCAGGCTGTAGCCGATATGGTGACGCAGAGCGCTGGCCCCTACACCGCAATGGGCATGGGTATGGCCTTGGCAGCCTATGAATGTCGGGACAAAAAAGAAAGCGAGCAGCTCGCCTTTTTGAAGCAGGCAGCCTA
>JAZLIB010000172.1:0-3727 GCA_045617185.1 Vescimonas sp. | reverse complement strand
CCAAGAGGCAGCTCTGTCCGTATCTTAAATCACCATTTCGTATGGTCCCAAATCGCTCTCTTCCAGATAGCGTTTCAGATCGTAGGGCGAATAAATACCCAGATCCGTCACCACGCCGGAAATCAGGCTGGGAGGTGTCAGGTCAAAGGCAGGATAGTACCCCTTCACACCGTCAGCGGCGGTTTTTACGCCCATAGCCTGCAGGGTGAAGTTGGGATCACGCAGTTCGATGTGTACGCTGTCCTTTGTGGGATGTCCCACATCGGGAATACCCGTAATAAAGGCCGGAATCCCCATATACTTGGCAGCGATGGCGATCTGAAAGGTACCCACCTTGTTGGCCACATAACCATCACAGCAGATGGCATCGGCGGCGCAGGTGAACACATCCACCTTTTCCCGCTGCATCACATAGGCGGGCATATTGTCGGTAATGACCGTCACATCAAAGCCCATGTCGTGGCAGACGGTAGCCGTCAGCCTTGCGCCCTGGAAATAAGGACGGGTCTCCGGGCAAAACAGGCGGATGTTCTTGCCTCGGTTGCGGCATTCCTTGAGCATCTGTCCCACAATGGTCTCGGCAAAGCATTGAGTCATCACCGTGCCGTTGTCGGGGAACATATCCACCAGATACTTGGCGATCTGTCCCACCTTGTTGTAGCGGCGGGTGGTGGTCTCCACGGTGTAGTCGCGGATCACCAATGCAATGTCCTTTTCACCTGCGGTGATACCCGCCTTGGCCGCCCCCAAACAGCCGCCTGTAATGAGCTGCATACGGCTGACGGTGGTGGGTCTTGCGTGTGAGATGGTATAGGCCGCCTGCTCTAAGTAAGCAATCTGCTCCGCCGCTTTTTTGTCACGGCACTCATAGGCTGCCAGTGCCATGCCCATGGCCGCCGCAGTAAAGGGGCCTGTGGATTGGGTCACCATATCCGTCAGCGCCTGCGCCACCTCAATGTGGGTCTTGCAGGTGACAAATTCTACCTTGCGGGGATAGACACGTCTGTCAAGGATTCGCACCTCACCCGCATCGTACCACGCCACATTTTCATATTGCAGCATAAATGCCAAGCCTTTATCTGCCCGTTCCATATCGTTGTTCCTCACTTATATAGTCTTGCCACGGCGCACTTCGCCTCTGCCATAATTTTCTCACAATCCAATGTCAGATACTCGCCGTTTTCATATAGAATGTTACCGTCCACCATGGTCATGCACACATCACTGCCCTGTGCGGCATAGGTCACAAGACCCGCTGCGTCCAGACAGGGATAGAGATGGGGCTTATCCATGTCAATGGCGATGATATCTGCTTTCTTTCCTGCCTCCAACGTGCCGGTGTCCTCACGTCCTTGTGCCAGCGCGCCGTTGCGGGTCGCGATCTCAATCATGGTCTTGGCAGGCAAAAGCGTTGCGTCACAATGACGGCCATTGTGGATAATGGAGGCCAAATGCAGCTCCTCCATCATGTCAAGGTTATTGTTGCTCGCCGCACCGTCTGTGCCCAGCGCCACACGCACACCTTTCGCCACCATATCGGGGATCGGCGCAAAACCGCTGCCCAGTTTCATGTTGCTGGAGGGATTATGCACCGCCGCCACGCCCTTGTGCGCCATCAGTGCCATATCTTCTTCGCTCACCCAGATAGAGTGTGCCGCTGAAGCCGGCACATCAAATACGCCCATTTTGTTGAACCACCCGGCAGGTGTCAAGCCACCGCGGCGCTGCCGGCACTCTTTGTGCTCGCTGGCCGTTTCGCTCATGTGGACGTGCATGTGCAGGTCGTTATCCTTGGCAAAGGCGGCCACACCTGATGCCACATCTTCACTGAAGCAGGTGTATTCACCGTGGAGGCAGGCATCGACACGGATACGTCCGTTACCCTCGCCGTGCCAGTTTTTGTAAAGCTGTTCCATCTTGCGCGCAAAACTGTTGCCCGAATAGTGATCCGCCGCGTCAAAGGACTGCACATGCTGGCAGATATTGGCTTTCATGCCGCTGCGGCAAATGGTATCTGCCAGTCTGTCGGAGTAAAAATACATATCGGAAAAACTGGTAGTACCACTACCAAGCATCTCCAGCATGGCAAGATTGGCACCGGCGGCAATATCCTCCTCTGTCAAACGAGCCTCTACGGGAAAAATCTCGTCAAAGAGCCACTTCTGCAAGGGCAGGTCTGTACCCACACCGCGCAAAAGAGTCATGGAAATATGGGTATGACCGTTCACCAGTCCCGGCATCAAAAGCTTGCCGTTCATATCCTTTTCGCGGTCAAATTCACCTGCCGGCCGCTCTGCACTGATAGCCTCGATAGTATCACCGTCAATAGCAATAAAGCCATTTTCCATCACACCACTCGGTGTATAGATCATAGCATTTTTCAACAATAGACGCATCTCTTACATCCTCTCCAAAACCTTCTTTAGGTATGCGCTGAATCGGTCGGCCACGATGTGACCCACCTCGTTGACCTCTTCATCGGTCAAAGGCTGATCCAGCATACCCGCTGCCAGGTTAGTGATGACGGAAAATGCCAGACACGGCATACCACAATGTGCTGCGGTCAACGCCTCAGTCACCGTAGACATACCTACCGCATCGCCGCCTAAGAGGCGGATCGCACGAATCTCTGCCGGCGTTTCAAACTGGGGGCCGGGCGAGAAGAAATAGCAACCCTCATGAATGGTCAGGCCACTGCCCTCAGCGCATTCTTTAGCCAGTTCACGCAGTTCGGGCGTATACATCTTCTGCACATCGAAGAAACGGGGTCCGAACTCCTCCACATTGTGACCGCGCAGGGGCGAGGCACCGTTGAACTTGATCTGATCGTTGATAATCATAATATCACCGGGCTTGAAGTCCAGATTCACACCGCCGGCGGCATTGGTCAGAATGGTGGCACGGCAGCCCAGCAGCTTGAAAAGGCGCACCGGTGCAGTGAGCTGCTCGAAGTCGTATCCCTCATAGGAATGGAAACGGCCGGACATACATACCACTTTTTTATCGCCGATACTGCCGCAGATCAGCTTGCCCGCATGGGTGCTGACTGTGGAGCGCAGGAAATTAGGAATCTCCTCATAAGGAATCACAATAGGGTTTTCGATCTGCTCTGCCAAAGGTCCGCAGCCCGAACCGAGAATCATGCCGATCTCCGGATCAAAGCCGATTTTCTCGCGCACATAATCTGCGCTCACCTTAAAATAATCATAGGAATATACCATATGCCGCTCCCCTTTCATATTTGTGCCTTGATTGTAGCATATCGGATAAACCCTGTCAATTTAACGCTTTTATGCCGTGTCTTTCATAAAAAGAAAATTGTTCACATTTTTTCTATATACTGGGTCTTGCATTTTTCAATTTTCATGTTACAATGATGATACAAATTTTAATGGAGGTGCAACTATGGCTTATCAGATCGGTTCTGCTTGTGTCAGCTGTGGCGCTTGCGCAGATGCTTGCCCCGTTGGTGCTATTTCCCAGGGCGATGCTTCCTATGTGATCGATGCTGGCGCTTGCTTGGACTGCGGTTCTTGCAGCGATACCTGCCCCAACGGCGCTATCAGCCCCGCTGAATAATTACATAGCAGAGTGCAAAAGGTACCGGTTTTCCGGTACCTTTTCTTTTTCTGCGCATAAACTGAGATAGCATACCGGGAGGAGGCCTTTACATGGCGAAAACACTGGACCGGTTATCTCTGAATGAGCGTGCCTGCATCAAGCTGGT
>JAZLIB010000171.1:0-5833 GCA_045617185.1 Vescimonas sp. | reverse complement strand
TATCTCCTGCTAAGGATTGCGGCTTAAAGGAAGGAGACCTGCTTCTCCAGATCAACGATAAGAAAATTGAGTCAACGGAGCATCTGCAGTCCCTCTTGCAGGAGAATGGCGCTGCGGCGGTGACCTTGTCGGTCAAGCGCGGCAGTAAAGTGATGGATGTTTCTACCAAACCGGTGGTCTGCGCTGACGGTGTCTGCCGTTTGGGTGCATGGATCCGTGACAGTATGGCGGGAATCGGCACCTTGACGTATTACGATCCGGAAAGCGGCGTCTACGGTGCGCTGGGACACGGCATTACGGATGTGGACACGCATCAATTGATGCCGCTCTCTTCCGGCTCCATTATGGAGACCACGGTGAAGGCGGTAAAGAAGGGTGCTCGCGGCGATCCGGGCGAGTTGAAAGGTGATTTTTCCGTGCAGCGTGATGTAGGTACGGTGTCTGCCAATACCGATGGAGGCATCTTCGGTACGGTGGCCGATCAGGATTTCCTCGAGGAAGCGAAACCTATTCCGGTTGCAAGTGCTCAGGATGTGACAATCGGTAAGGCAACGATTCTTGCTACCGTCAGCGGCAATGAAACGCAGGAATACGAGGTGGAGATCGTCAAATTGTATGACGGCAGTCAGCCCACGCGGAATCTGCTGCTGCGTGTGACCGATCAACGGCTGCTGAACACCACCGGCGGTATCGTGCAGGGAATGAGCGGCAGCCCCATTATCCAGAACGGTAAGTTTGTCGGGGCGGTGACCCATGTTCTGGTGAATGATCCCCGGCAGGGATATGGCATATTGATGGAAAATATGCTCCATGCTGCGGGATAAAAAGAGAGAAAACCGGGGTTATCCCCGGTTTTCTCTGCGTTAAAAAGGGAGATAACTCCCGGTATCTCCCCAAAAAGGAGGGGAAAACAATGAAATCATTACTGATTAAGGATACGACGCGCGAGGAGCGTCTGGATATTGTTCACCGCGGCTTATCTGCCTGCGGCGGTGAGTGTGAAAACTGCAACGGCTGCGACAATGTGG
Organism: Vescimonas sp.; assembly: GCA_045617185.1. Classification (GTDB taxonomy): domain Bacteria; phylum Bacillota; class Clostridia; order Oscillospirales; family Oscillospiraceae; genus Vescimonas. The sequence goes on along the minus strand of JAZLIB010000171.1, from coordinate 4,805 downwards.
GCGGCGGCCGTGTAGAGGCAATTTACCAACCGTATATTGACGGGGAAAAGGAATTGCGGCAGATCAACGAAGAATATCGACACGGTCTGGTGCGATAACACAGAATGTGGCACCTGATTTCGACGCATTGCCACAAAATGTGCCAAATTGCACAAACTGTGTCGAAGAACGTCAAATAATAATTGGTTATTTTCGACAGTATTCCCTTGAATAGGATGTCTTATTCTGCTAATTTATAACCCAGGCAAGCGATAAATGTTGATTTGCCACATAAGGCTGACAGGGCTGTGATTATTTTTGGTGGAAAAGGAATGGAACAATATGAAGAATGAAACGAAGGTATTTCTTGCAGATGCAAGCGAGGAAATGCGGCTGTTGCTGAAACAGAGCATAGAAAGTACGGGGGAGTTTACCGTTGTGGGATCGGTTGGCAACGGCATGGATGCAGCATCGCAGATTGCGAAACTGCAGCCGGAGTTGCTGATTATGGATATCATGCTGCCGGGATTGGACGGATTCGGATTGCTGCGCCAACTGCAGAACTGCAAGGTGCGTATGCCGCGGGTGATTGTGGTTTCGGCTTTCTGTGGTGAGCGAACCATTGCTGAGGCGATGGAACTGGGCGTGAGCTACTTCTTGCCTAAGCCGTGCAGCGCAGACTCTTTGCTGGAGCATATGCGTCATGCCTGCCGTGAGGCAGAGGATACCCCGACCCTGCCGCTGCTGGAGAGCCGCGTGACTGCCGTGATTCATGAAATCGGCGTTCCTGCTCATATCAAGGGTTATCAGTATCTGCGCGAGGCAATCATGATTGCAGTTAACGATATGGACGTGATCAATGCGGTGACAAAGGTGCTGTATCCTGAGGTAGCCAAGCGGTTTGATACCACACCGTCCCGCGTGGAGCGTGCAATCCGCCATGCTATCGAGGTGGCATGGGATCGAGGCGATCTGGAGACTCTGCAGAAATACTTCGGCTATACGGTCAATTCCACTAAGGGAAAGCCCACCAATTCGGAATTTATCGCCATGATTGCCGACCGTTTGCAGCTGCAGATGAAACAGAAGAGGGCATGAGGTTTAAGAAAAAGTGATATATGCCGGCACTCCTGACGGAATTGTTATTTCCGTCAGGAGCGTTTTTATATGTATATCATAATTGACAGATAGATATCAGCATTATATGATGTCCGTATACACAAGGATATGGAGGGCAATGCTATGGAGAACAGCCTGAAACGAAAACTGCAAAACGGAGAGAAACCGTTAGGTACATTTTTTGCCAGTGGATCTCCTACCATGATGGAATGTCTGGGCCGCACCGGACTGGACTTCGTGGTGATCGACAACGAACATGCTCCCATGGAGGCGGAAACAACAGCAGATCTGATCCGTGCAGCTGAACTGGTGGGACTTTGCCCCTTGGCGCGTGTGCGCGAAATCAGCCGACCGGCGATATTGAAACTACTGGACGTGGGCGCAAAGGGTTTAATCGTACCGAATGTGCAGTCGGTGGAAGACGTAAAAACGCTGATTTCTTATGCCAAGTACTACCCCATAGGAGAGCGCGGTTTCTGCCCGACACGAAAGGACGGCTGGGGTTTTGATATGCCTGATGCCGTACCGGAGGCCATGCGCAAGTGCAATGAAGCAACGTTGCTGATCCCGCAATGCGAAACGATGGGCGCGTTGGAGTCGATCGAGAAGATTGTTGCCCTCGAAGGCGTGGACGGTATCTTCGTGGGGCCGTTTGATCTGTCCATTTCCATGGGGATTCCCGGACAGTTTTCATCTGAACAATTCCAGCTGGCGCTGACGCGGATTCTGAACGCCTGCCATGAGGCCGGAAAGTTCTGCATGTTCTTCGGCGGAACGAAAGAGGCGGTACAGCAAGGTTTTGCGCGGGGGTTTGACGGCATGGCTTACGGCATTGATACAATGCTGTTTATCGAGCTGCTGCGCAGGGAATTTGGTGCAGTCGGGGAGCAATAAACAGAAAAATTATGTCGGTATGATGTGTTGACAGATGTGGTACAATATAGAAAGTAACAAGAGATAAAGGAGAATGTGACTATGACATACACATATACACCCAAGGGCGTTTGCGCGCAAAGAATTCAGGTGGAACTTGAGAACGGTATTATCCGCAATGTGAAGGTGCTGGGTGGCTGTAACGGTAATTTGCAGGGTATTTCCAGTCTGGTTATCGATATGCCCGCTCAGGAGGCCATTCGCCGCATGAAAGGCATTCGTTGCGGTATGAAGCAGACCTCCTGCCCCGATCAGATTGCTGTTGCTTTGGAAAAAGCACTTGAGCAGGCAGAATGACAGATACGAATATCTATTCGTTGGACTATGGATTCTCCAACCCGGAGCGACAGTTTGATATTGCACTTGGCATTGCGTCAAGCCGTTGGCGTTTGAAAAAACGGGATGTGAAGTGCAAGCCATTCACCAAAACAATACGCAGTAATTTTTCCGATGCGATATACATGGGCGTATTGACAGTGGCGGGTCTATTGATGGCGGCGCTGCTTGCAGATGAGGGATTGCTGTGGGTGACAAGTGGATGTGCCCTGGCCGCGATTTTGATATTGATGGGAGCGATGACTTCACGCCGCACTTATCGAAAGACGTGGATGCAGTTTAGTCAACAAGGCAGGTATGGCGGAGAACTCGTGTTTGATGAAGTGGGTATCCAACAAAAAAGCGTCAGCGGTATCGAAATAAAAGTGCTGTGGAACGATTATGACAGCTGTTTCATAACTGATGAAGTGATTGTGATTTTAATGAAACCCGCCATGATGTTTCTGCTTGACAACACGCACGAGACCCAGCGTACTATTCAATATGCGCTGGAGCATTTCGGTTATGGTAATACCATCTACAAGCGAAAAGTCAAAAAATAAAAATCGTTGCGGATATTTGTCTGCAACGATTTTTTTCTCAATATCCGCGGACAAAGGCCGCTGCAATGGCAAACACTTCACGAGCCCAATAGCCGGGACCCATATACCAAACGGACCGACAACCCAGAGATTGTGCCTCAAGACCGTTGTTTCGGGCGAAGAGAGCGGCTCGCATTTGATGAAAATTGTCCGAGGCGATGGCTACATGAGTGGATAATCCTTTTTCGCGGATCAGCGCGGCAGAAAATGCCAGATTTTCCGCAGTGGAGCCGGAACGGCCCTCCATATAAATGCGGTTTTCGGCGATGCCGCGCTGCAGCAGTTCATCACGTATGCAGGCAGCCTCGGTGATAATCTCGTCATCATCCATACCGCCGGAGGCGACACATATCGCGTCGGGATTTTCCATGAGATAATCATAGGCGGCATCAATACGGCTTTTCAACATAATGCTCGGCTCCATGCCGTTTACCTGACAGCCAAGCACAATGACGGTAATTTCGCCCGTTGGAGCGGGGCGGTCAGCGGCACGAACACCCATGAAAATAAAGAGCAGGGTGACAGCAGACAGATAAAGACAGATACAGACATTGAAGACCTGACAAAGCAAGCGATGTTGCCAGATGCGGGAAAACCACCGAGGAAAGAGGAGTATGGCGGCCAGAATCAGCAGCAGTGCTGACGGCCAGATCATACCCAGATGAAAAGCACCCATGGTAATCGGCAGGAAAAAATAGGCTGTCAGCAACAGGCACAATATGCCGCACGTGCAGCGTACACTTTTTTTCATGGCTGACCTCCTGAAATCATAGTAACACTATTATAAAAAATGGGCGGATAAAATGCAAGGAGCGGTATGGGTGGGACTTGTAAAAAAAGCGTGAATTTCCGAGAAATACAGTTGACGGACAGGGGTAAAATGAGTATTATGTAAATATGTGTGAAATAAAAGTGTTGACGATAAACGTCAATTTTACGGAGGAAATAATATGAAGTTGTTGAAGTGCCCTAAATGCGGAGAGATGTTTGCCGATAGTTATAAAGAATGCCCGTTCTGTCAGGAAGATGAAGCATATTTGACAACAGATAAAAAGACCAAAGGTCCCGGCCGTCGTTTGGAGAAAAGTAAGAGCCCCAGCATTATCGGTCCGGCTCTGATTGTGGTTCTGGTGCTGCTGGCAGCTTTCCTGGCCTATACATTCTTTGGTGATAAAATTGCAGCACTGTTTGACGGAACGGATAAGCCGGCCGTGGTGGATCCCATTGATGATCCTGCCGATGTGTTGACAATCGACAAAACTGAACTGAAACTGACAGTGGGCGATTCTGCTGTGCTGACAGCATCCGGTGCGGAAAAGTATCAGTGGAGCAGCGACAGTGATGTGGTCAGCGTGGACGAAAACGGTAAAGTCGTCGCTGTGGCGGAAGGTACGGCAACGATTACCGTGACTGCGGAAGATACTTCTGCCACCTGCGTTGTGACGGTGGAAGAGAAGGCAGAGACGAAACCCGAAGAGAACAAGCCTGAAGAAACTAAGCCTGAAGAAACTGAACCCGATGCAACCAAACCCGAAGAAACGAAGCCTACGGAGACAAAGAAAGATCTGAAACTGGTTGCCGATGTTAACCCTGATCTCCCCAAAGAAGGCGATGCATACGACTTCGGTATGAGCGTGGGCGATGAATTTGTTCTTTCTGTTGAGGGGACGGATTCCGATGTAACATGGAACTCCAGTGATACGTCCAAGGTGACGGTCAGCGCTGACGGTACCATTAAGCGTGTTGCTGACGGTGAGGTAAATATTACTGCAACGGTAGATGGCCAGACAATCAAGGCTCTTGTTCGCTGATTAAAGTAAAAATGAGCGCTCGCCCTATTGGGCGGGCGCTTTTTAT
>JAZLIB010000170.1:0-11739 GCA_045617185.1 Vescimonas sp. | reverse complement strand
GATGCCAAGCGCAATATCATTGATGCTTTGATCTATGCCAGCGACAAGAACAGTCACGGCACGGTGATCGTGTTCTCCGGCGCCGTGATCTGCGGCACAAGGGCGCGGAAAAATTTCTCCAAACGGTTCATGGCCTTCGGCAGTATCAACTTCCCCGAACTTGCCCATGTGCAGGACGGCAGAGTGATTCGCTATGTACCGGAGTCCTTTGATGGAGAAACCGTGTTTTACAATACACTCAATCCGAACGTAGGCCTATTGAAACTGACGCCGGGCATGAGCAATGATGTGATGCGCTATGCTATCGACCGATATGACGGTCTTGTGGTGGAAAGTTTCGGTGTGGGTGGACTGCCGGAATACTCTGACTACTATCAGCAGATCAAGCGTGCCGTGGAACGCGGCAAACTGATCGTCATGACAACGCAGGTGCCCAACGAGGGCAGTGATCTGTCCGTTTACCGCGTGGGTAGTGTTCTCAAAAGCAGTCTGCGTGTTCTCGAGGCCCACGATATGACCAGCGAAGCCGTTCTGGCTAAGTTAATGTGGATCTTAGGTCAAACCAACGATTTTGATGAGGCGGGAAAACTGTTTTACCGCCCCGTGCAGCACGATATCCTGTATCTGTGAATAGGTGCAAAAAAACCGCCATCCTTTTTTGGAAGGCGGTTTTTTGCAATCAGATCTGTAATGCAGCGATCAAAGCATCTTTGGGCATATAACCCAAAGACTGCTGTGCCACCTTGCCGTCACGGAAGAGCATCACCGTGGGGATACTGACAATGCCGAACTGTCCGGCAAGCGCCATCTGCTCGTCCACGTTGACCTTACCCACCTTGATTTTGTCCGCATACTCCTCAGCGATCTCGGCAATCACAGGAGCAAGCATCCTGCAGGGGCCGCACCAACTTGCCCAGAAATCTACCAGAACGGGTTGTACGGATTGCAGCACCTCCTGCTCGAAATTATCCTTTGTCAATACGATTTCAGCCATCGTTACTTATCTCCTTTACTGATTAGATTTATAGTACAACATACAGTGGCAGAAGCCCTCGTAGTCAGGATCCTTGATCTGTTCGCGGAACTCCTGACACATACACTTGTTTTCTTCTGTCCGCGCAAGGCGGCAGGGGCAGTAGCCTCCGGTGCGTTCCAGTCCCTCACGGATGAGTTTGACGACTTCCCTATCGTTGTTTTCCGTTACCTTCATCTCCTGCTCCTTTCTTCGTCACATAAGGGTCATTCGATGCCCTGCTGACGACACCAGATGTCCATGACCCACTTCACCGGCAGCAGTTTCACCAGTCGCACCTGCCATCTCACAGGTGCACCTAAAATTGACATCGTCTTTTTCTTTCTGAGATCTTTCATAGCCTGCGCCGCCACTTCGGACGCCTCATACCATCTATCCACATAGCGGATATAATCGTCATGGCGAGCGTACTGCTGGAATTCCGTTTTGATCCAACCGGGGCAGACACACATCACGTGAACGCCTCTGTGTCGCAGTTCCCTGCCCAAGGCGCGGGAAAAACTGAGCACATAACTTTTGCTGGCGCCGTATACCGTCTGATAAGGCACGGGCTGCCACGAGGAGTTTGAACCGATATTTATGATGCAGTCGCCCTTTTTCATGTACGGCAGGCTCACATGGCACATCGCCGTCAGCGCCACGGCATTGAGCTGCACGCTGTGTAGCAGTTTCTCTCTGCCCTTCTCCTCAAAGGGGCCGAACACGCCGCAGCCCGCCGCATTGACAAGCAGCGCAATCTCCGGCTTTTCTTCAACAAGGAGCGATGCGTAACTGTCGATCTGCGCGGGGTCAGACAGATCCATTGCAAGGGGGCGGATTTTGTTTCGGCACACCGTTTCCAATTCGCAAAGCCGCTCTTCTCTTCTGGCGATGACCCAGATTTCATCGTACTGTGCCTCTTTATCAATAGCATAGACCAGTTCTCTGCCAATGCCGGACGAAGCACCCGTAACAACCGCGATTCGCATATCCCATCACCCTCTTTTTTCCATTTTTTCTATCATACCATAGATTCCGTACCGCCGCAATCGACTTTTCGTCCCTATGGACTATTCTCTCCCACTCGGTGCGTAAAATACGTCGTTGGGGGTTGCCCAACGAAGTGGCTGGGCGTATAATATCCGTCAGAGAACCATGTAAGGAGAACCGTTATGTTGCTATCCGCTGAGCATCTTTCCATCAATTTCGGCAGTCGAAATCTGCTGGAAGATGTGAATTTTTATTTGAATCGTGGCGACAAGGTGGGTGTCATCGGCATCAACGGCACCGGCAAATCCACCTTTTTGAAGGTGCTGTCCGGTACCATTGAGCCAGATGGCGGCAAGATCAGCCGTGACCCCAACGTGCAGGTGAGCGTACTGTCGCAGAATCCGGAAATGAACGATGACGCCACTGTTTTGGAGCAGGTATTTGCACAGTTCCCCAGAGAATTTCGGGAACTGATGGACTATGAGGCGAAAATCATGCTCCAGAACTTCGGCATCACTGACTATGAGCAGAAAATCGGCACGCTCTCCGGCGGTCAGCGCAAGCGTGTGGCGTTAGCCGCGGCGCTGATCCACCCTGCCGATGTGCTTATTCTCGATGAGCCCACCAACCATCTGGACGCGGAAATGACCGTGTATTTAGAGGACTGGCTGCGCCGTTTCAAGGGCGGTTTGGTAATGGTGACCCATGACCGCTATTTTCTTGAACGGGTAGTCAACCACATCACGGAACTGTCACGAGGTAAACTATACCACTATGAGGCCAATTACTCCCGCTATCTCGAACTGAAGGAACAACGCGAGGAGATGGCACAAGCCAGCGAGCGCAAGCGCCAGTCCATTCTCCGCGTGGAGCGTGAGTGGATCATGCGAGGCTGTCAGGCGCGCTCTACCAAGAGCCGTGAGCGTATCGAGCGGTATGAGACGCTTTTGAATCAGTCTGCCCCCGAAACGGACGAAACCGTGCAGATTGCCGCTGCCTCCAGCCGTCTTGGTAAAAAACTCATTAACTTAGACCATGTGTCCAAGCGTTACGATGACAAGATCGTGATCCGCGATTTTTCCTATCAACTCAAGCGCGACGACCGTATTGGCATCGTGGGCAACAACGGCGCGGGCAAGTCCACCCTTTTGCACATGATCGCAGGCACGCTCCTGCCCGATAGCGGCACGGTGGACACCGGCAGTACCGTGAAAATCGGTCACTTCTCCCAAGAGGGCCGCGAACTCGACCTCAATCAACGGGTCTACGACTTCATTCACGAAATCGGTGACGAGGTACGCACCGATGAGGGCGTATTCACCGCCAAGGCCATGATGGAGCGTTTCCTCTTCCCCAGTGATTTGCAGAGCGTACCCATCGGTCGGCTCTCCGGCGGTGAGAGGCGCAGGCTCTACCTGCTGTCCATTCTCATGGCGGCACCGAATATTCTGCTGCTGGACGAGCCTACCAACGACTTGGACGTGATGACGCTCTCCATTTTGGAGGACTATTTGGAGTCTTTTCCCGGTCCAATTCTTGTAGTGTCCCATGACCGTTTTCTGCTGGATAAACTCTCCGAGCAGATTTTCGAGGTGCGTGACGGACAGGTGTTGCGCTACAGCGGCAACTGGTCGGACTGGCAGAAAAAACGCAAAGAAGAAAACGCTTCGGTACGTGCGGATAAACCCAAAAGCGCACCTGTGCGCCATCAGGGCGAGAAGAAGTTGAAATTCTCTTTCCGTGAGCAGCGGGACTTTGAGACCATTGATGGAGAACTGGCAGACTTGGAGCAGCAACTCAAGGACTGCGTGGCGGCGCAAGGTGCGTGCGGCAGCGACTATGTGAAGCTGCAGGAACTCCATGAGCAGCAGGTGACCTTAGAGGCAGCTTTGGAGGAAAAAACCGAGCGCTGGCTCTATCTGCAGGAATTGAAAGAGAAAATCGACGCACAGAAGAAATAATATGACTTTAAAGTATCCGCCGATGAGGAAAAAATCCTTCTCGGCGGGTTGTTTTTTATTGTGCCACAAATCGGGATTTGCGTGTGGCGTATCAGCTTTCTATATTTGCCGCAAAAATCTCGAATATTTGTCGAAACATATAGCATTTACAGCCACACTATGCTATACTGTGAAAATGAGTGTGCCGTTGAAAGGCAAAGGCATTACCCCAACAGCCACCACACCGGAAAGAAGGTGCCATGATGAAAAAAAGAGAAGCCTGGATCAAGCCTCGACATAAGGTGATTACCGCTCTGCTACGCCCCATCGTCACGATGATCGCCTCGCTGAAATATCACGTCAAGGTCGATCGTTTCGCCGCAGAAAGTAACCGCAACTGGCTGATTCTATCCAATCACCAGACGGATTTCGACCAGTTTTTTGTCAGCCTTGCGTTTCACGATCCCGTGTACTATGTGGCCATGGAAGACCTCTTCTCCAACGGCTTCATATCCAAAGTCATTACGTGGCTCGTGGCACCCATTCCCTTTATGAAAGCGTCCACTGATGCCAGATCCGTGATGACCTGCTTCCGTCTGGCAAAAGAAGGCGGCAACATCGCCATCTTCCCTGAGGGCAACCGCACATACAGTGGCAAAACCTGCTATATTAACCCCTCCATTGCATCGATGGCAAAGCGAATGGGTCTGCCTATTGCCATTTTCCGCATCGAGGGCGGCTACGGCATCAAACCCCGCTGGGCAATTAAGGGCAGAAAAGGCCACATGCGCGCCTATGTGCGCCGTGTGATCGAACCGGAAGAATACAAGAGCCTGAGCAAGGACGAAATGTACGACCTGATCTGCAAGGAACTTTGGGTGGACGAAACCCTTGACGATGCGTCCTACCCCTGCAAGACGACCGCTGAGGGTCTGGAACGCGTACTGTACGTCTGTCCCGATTGCGGTCTGTCCACCTTTGAAACCCGCGGCGATACTGTAAGCTGCACCCACTGCCACAAGCGTTACAAATACCTGCCCAACAAGCAGTTGCAGGCGCTGGACGGCGAAACACCTTTCCGCTATGTGGCCGACTGGTACGATTATCAGGAGTCCTATATCCGCTCGCTGGATCTGACTCCCTATGTCACCGCACCGCTCTATCGCGATACGGCAGATCTGTCCGAGGTCATCGTCTACGATAAAAAGCATCTTTTAATGCCGCAGACCCCAATCGCACTGTTTGCCGACCGTTTGGAAATTGGCACGGGCGCGGACATGATGCACCTTGCCTATGACGATATCAAGGCCATGGCCTGCATTGCCGACCACAAACTGAACATATTCTATCAGGATCATATTTATCAGATCAAAGGCGACAAAAGTTTTAATGCTTTGAAATATTGCAACATCTATTATCACGCAAAGTTTATCAAGGAAGGACATACAGATGGAGAATTTCAATTTTTGGGACTCTGAGGTATGGGGCGTTGTCAACCTGCTGGCTGTATTGATGGGCAGTCTGTTGGCCGCCAATTCCCTCAAAAAGCTGATCCCCTCACTGAAAAAATCGCTGATCCCCTCGTCCGTACTGGGCGGTATCCTGCTGCTGATTGCCTCGATCATTTACGAGTCGATCACCGGCAATAACCTCTTTAACACCACCTTCTTCGGTGGCAACGGTGCCGGCGTACTGGAGATCATCACCTATCACGGTCTGGCACTGGGCTTTATCGCCACTACTCTGAAGCCTGCCAACGGCAAGTTCGGCAAGCAGCGCAGCCGCGAGATTTTTGATACCGGTGTCACCACCGTCGCCGCCTATTTGCTGCAAGGTGTCTTGGGCCTTGGTATCACCATCATTGCCGCACTGATTGCCAAGGATCTGTTTGCCGCCGCCGGCGTGATCCTGCCCTTCGGTTTCGGTCAGGGTACCGGTCAGGCGCTGAACTACGGCAACATCTATGAAATGGAATACGGCTTTACGGGCGGCCGCAGTTTCGGTCTGACCATTGCCGCCCTCGGTTTCCTCAGCGCCAGTATCGGCGGTGTCATCTATCTGAACATCCTCCGCAAAAAGGGTCTGAAGTACGATTGGTGCCGTGAGGACGAGAATGCTGAGTCCATGACACTGCAGGAGATTCAAGGCAAGGACGAGATTCCCATGAACGGCAGCATTGATAAACTGACTATGCAGTTGGTGCTCATCGGTCTGGGCTATCTCATTGCCTACGGCATGATGGCGATTCTGGGTAATCTTGTCGGCTCTTTGAAGTCCGTTCTCTTCGGTTTCAACTTCCTGCTGGGCGTGATTGCCGCTGCGCTGATCAAGGGCATCAACAACTTCCTCATGCGCAAGAAGATCGTCCGCCGTCAGCATATCAGTGCCTTTTTGATGACCCGTCTCAGTGGTTTCTTCTTCGACGTGATGATCGTGGCAGGCGTGGCCGCCATCCGCATCAATGTTCTCTCGAGATACTGGCCCGTTATCATTATCCTCGGACTTGTGGGTGCATTTGCCACCTTCTTCTATACACGTTTCGTGGCTAAAAAGCTGTTCCCCTCCTATATGCAGGAACAGTTCATGGTCACCTACGGTATGCTCACCGGCACGGCCAGTACCGGTATCGTGCTGCTGCGTGAGTTGGATCCTGATTTCAAAACACCTGCTGCGGAAAATCTGGTCTATCAGAACTTCCCCGCCATGGTATTCGGCTTCCCGCTGATGCTTCTGGCCGCCATTGCCCCTGAGCAACCCATTCTGGTCCTGCTCATCATGGTTGCCTTCTTCCTTGTAATGAACCTGATTCTCTTCAGAAGTAAGATTTTCAAGAAAAAGAAATCCTGAAGCAGATACCCTATATAAAACAAACCCCCTCCTGCCGCAGCAGGAGGGGGTTTTATCGTCATTTTTCGTCTATCATTCTACCCAGTAGACGTAGTTGTCCTTTCTGGGCGCAGCCTGCGGCTCTTCTGCGGCATAGCCGATAATGCAATGGCCAATGCCCTCATAGTCACCCTCGATGCCCAATTTAGCAAGGATTGCCTTGCCCTCGGGCATTTCAAACTCTTCCTTGGCACGGTGAATCCAACAGCTACCCAGGCCCTCGTCATGTGCGGCCAGCATCAGATTACCCATCACCAGACTGCCGTCATACACGTAAGTCGGCATACTCTTGTCGGCCAGCACGATCAGTACCACCGGTGCACCGTAAAAGGGATCCATATCCGCCCCCATAATTTTGGCATTCAGATGAGAAAGTTCATCTCTCGTTTCCTTATCGGTCACGGCGATGATAATGGGTGACTGACGGTTCATACCCGTAGCGGCATAGGTACCCGCCTCGATAATGCGCTCAAGCACCTCACGGGGTACGCTCTTATCCTCATAGTGTCTGACGCTGCGGCGTGTCAGCATCTTCTGCATGGTTTCGCTCATAGAATCTCCTCCGTTTCTGTCTATTGTTATTTCCATTATATGGCAAGTTATACCGCTGTCAATAGGAAAATATAAGTTGCACATATCCGGTCCGTTTCCCGCATAGGCTTGCAAAAACGAAAAGGACGGGATTCCCATGAAAATTTTCCTGATACGCCGCCGCTATGTGGCTATTTTAGGAGTGCTGGCATTGGTGGCAGGCATCTTCTATGTCGTCACCTATCCCAACTCTCTATCCGCCGCGGCCGCCACGCGCCAATTGCCCATCTACTGTGTGGAAAAAGAAGATAAGGTCTGCTCCATCTCCTTTGATGCCGCATGGGGCAACGAGGACACGCAAACTCTCATCGATATACTGGCAAAGTACAATGTCAAAGCCACTTTTTTTGTGGTCGGTGACTGGGTGGATAAGTATCCCGAGTCGGTAAAGGCACTCCACGATGCCGGCCACGAGGTCATGAGCCATTCCAATCACCACGACCACTATAACTCCCTCACCGCTGACCAGATCGTAGCCGATGTCACCGCCAGCAACGAGAAGATCGCCGCCATCACCGGTAAAACGCCCACTCTGATCCGTTGCCCTTACGGTGAGTACGATGACCACGTGATCTCCGCCATTCGCTCCATGGACATGGAGCCGATTCAGTGGGATGTTGACAGTCTTGACTGGAAAGATTATGACGCCTCCACGATTTACGACCGCGTGACAAGTAAAGTCGGCTGCGGCAGTATCGTGCTGTTTCATAATGCCGCCCTGCACACGCCCGAGGCGCTCCCCTCCATTTTGGAAACGCTCATCAAGGACGGCTACACTATCGTGCCCATTTCTCATTTGATTCTCGACTGTGAATACACCATCGACCACACCGGCCGTCAATGTCCTGCCGCAAAAGCGCCATCGACCGCACCGGCGCAATAATCTCCACCCCATCGGCGGCAAATATCCTGCCGCTGATGGGGTATTATCATGGCCTCGCACAAAAATAATGTCACGCTTACTGCTTTTATGTGGTATACTATAGATAATCTTTGGAAAGGACGGTAGCTCAGATGGCAGACAAGACCTATATTGCGATTGACCTGAAGTCATTCTATGCCTCCGTCGAGTGCGTGGATCGCGGCTTGGATCCTCTCACCACCAACTTAGTGGTGGCCGATGCCACACGCACAGAGAAAACCATCTGTCTTGCCGTATCGCCGTCTTTGAAAGCCTACGGCGTTTCGGGCCGCGCCCGTCTTTTTGAGGTGGTACAAAAGGTGCAGGAGGTCAATATCCGCCGCCGTTGGCACGCACCCGAGCAAACCTTTCGCGGCAAGACCAGTAACGACATTCTGCTCCGCAGTGACCCGTCATTGGAACTGGATTATGTGATTGCGCCGCCTCGCATGGCGCATTACGTGACCGTCAGCACGCAGATTTACAATATCTATCTTAAATATGTTGCTCCCGAGGACATTCACGTCTACTCCATTGATGAGGTATTCATTGACGCCACGGCATATCTGCGCACTTATAATCTCACCGCCCGCGAGTTTGCCATGAAACTGATTCAGGAGGTTTTGCAAACCACGGGCATTACCGCCACGGCGGGCATTGGCTCCAATCTGTATCTGTGTAAAATTGCCATGGATGTGGAGGCCAAGCATATCCCGCCGGATAAGGACGGCGTTCGTATTGCCCAACTTGACGAGATGAGTTACCGCGAAAAACTGTGGGTTCACCGTCCGCTGACGGACTTCTGGCGCGTCGGCCCGGGCATTGCCAAAAAGCTGGAGGCTCGCGGCATCTATACCATGGGCGATATTGCCCGTGTGTCCTTACGCAGCGAGGAACTTTTATACGATCTGTTCGGTATCAATGCAGAACTCCTGATTGACCACGCATGGGGCTGGGAGCCGTGTACTATTGCCGATATCAAAGCCTATAAGCCTCAGTCTAACAGTGTAGGCTCCGGGCAGGTACTGCACCGCCCCTATATGTTTGATGAGGCGCGGCTCATTGTCCGCGAGATGGTGGAACTGTTGGTACTGGATCTGGTTGACCACCAACTTGTCACCGACCAGATGGAACTGACCGTGGGTTATGACATTGAGAATGTGTCCGCAGGCGGATACCGAGGTGATATCACCATAGACCGCTACGGCCGCAAGGTTCCCAAGCACGCCCACGGTACTGCCAATTTAGGCAGGCACACCTCTTCCACCGCAAAGATCGTCGAAGCGACCATGTCGCTGTTCGACCGCATCGTGGATAAAAATTTACTGGTACGCCGTGTAAATCTGGTGGCCAACCGTGTGCTGACAGAAGATCAGATTCCCGTGCAGGGCGAACAGATCAACCTGTTCACCGATATAGAAAGTCAGGAAAAGGAACTGGCGGCCTTGGATCGTGAAAAAAAGAAACAGCAGGCCATGCTGGCCATACAGAAGAAGTACGGCAAGAACGCGGTACTCAAGGGATTCAACTTGGAAAAAGGCGCCACGACCATCGACCGCAATCGCCAGATAGGCGGTCACAAGGCGTAGGAAGGAGGCAACATTATGGGCAAATACGACGATATTTTCTATCTTCCTCATTATCAATCTCCCCATCGTGCCCATATGCCGCTATATGACCGCGCCGCCCAGTTCGCCCCCTTTGCCGCTCTCACCGGCTACGGTGCCGCCATCCGCGAAACGGCACGACTGACCGAGTGCCGGATCGAACTGACCGAGAGTGAAAAGGCCGATCTTGATCTGCGCCTGCAGTTACTGATCGATCACCTTTCCGACCGTCCCGAGGTCACCGTCACTTACTTCCTGCCCGACGAACGCAAAGAAGGCGGCGCTTATGTAGAGCACGCAGGCATCGTGAAGAAACTCGACACTTACGAGCGCCTCATTGTCATGAAAGACGGCACACTTATCCCCATTGACGATATCTGCCACATAGAAAGTCCCTTATTCCGCGCTCTTGATGACGGATTTTAAACAAATGAAAAGCCTTGAAATGGATCATCGTAACGTTCCCATTTCAAGGCTTTCTTTCTGTCATACAGTTTTTGATTTTTCTCTTTTCTCGTAACGGGGTTCACACCGTTCCAAGACCCTCTTTTTGCTCGGTCGATCTCTCGCTGTTTCTTTTTCGAGAGTTTTGCATAAGGTACAAATTTTTCCATAGCACATTCTCCTTTATGGTAATCTCGGGATATGATACTCCTATTTTGTCTGCGTGTCAAATACATTTTCGCGGAATTGATATTTTCTCTATTGACATTTTATGGTCCCTCTGCTATAATTCGTAACATCGTTATATAACACCGTTTTAGAACGTCGTATTTTATTAAAGGAGGCTGCATTGATTTGCCACCGAAACCGAAATTTTCAAAAGAAGAAGTGGCGGCCCTTGCGCTGACCATCATCAAGGAAGAAGGCCTCGCTGCACTGACGGCCCGGGAACTTGGCAAGCGTCTGGGCACCTCTGCCAGTCCGATCTTCACCATCTTCCAGAACATGGACGACGTCAAACTTGCCGCCCGCAAACTGGCTCTGGAGGAGTTTAAGGAATACATCAGCGATTATCGGGAATACACTCCCGCCTTTAAGCGCATCGGTTTGATGATGGTATCCTACGGTATCCATGAGCCGGAACTCTTTAAACTCTTGTTCATGCAGGAGCATACCGAGCCCCAAGGTTTCCGCAGTACACTCAACGACCTAGGCGATGTAGCGGAGGTCTGTATCAATCTGATCTGTCGAGACTACGGCATGACGCAGGCAGAGGCATCACTTCTCTTCGAACAGATGTGGACACAGGCCTTTGGCCTGGGCACTATGTGCGCCATGGGTGTGTGTGATTTCACAGAAGAGGAAATCAGTAAGCGCCTTGGCATCATCTTTTTAAGCCTTGCCATGGCCATCAAGTCAGGCAAACTGGAGATGTTCGACCGTCTTCCCGAAAAGAGTCCTGACGGCACCTTTAATGGCAAAGATCTTCATAACCTGCCCACACTTTGATTTGGTTATCCGACCGCAAGGTCTGATGATAAATTTTATTTCATAGGAGCGTGCTTTTTGAAGAAGTACAACACACCGGAGATTGTAGGCTGACCGGGAGGTTAGTGCATACAATCCACACAAACCTCCCCGCATTGCAGTCAACAATCATCAGGAGGAAAAAACAATGAATAAAAATGACTATCTGATCCGTTTGGAGCAACCTCAGGACTACGCTGAGGTAGAGAACTTAACACGAGAGAGTTTTTGGAATGTGTACCGTCCCGGCTGTCTGGAGCACTATGTGCCCCATTCCCTGCGCAATGATCCGGACTTTGTGCCGGAACTGTCCTTTGTCATGGAAAAGAACGGTGAGATCAT
>JAZLIB010000169.1:0-15069 GCA_045617185.1 Vescimonas sp. | reverse complement strand
GTCTGCTGTCTCAATTCACGGGCATAGAGCATGGCGCCATATTGGGCATTATCGAAATGACCAACGGCATACTGCGGTTGGAAAACAATCGTTGGGGATTTATCTGGGCGGCAGGTCTGCTTGGTTGGGGTGGCTTATCTGTTCATTGTCAGACTGCAGCGGTATTAAGTCATAGTGGACTCTCTATGAAACGCTATTTTATCGGCAAAATACTGCAGGCCGTCATTTCCATGGCATTGGCTTGGTCTGCCAGTTATTTTCTGCTATAAAAAAAGTCTGTTCGCTTTGCGAACAGACTTTTTACCGAATATATTATTCTTCCATGGTCTTGACCGCTTTCACGATGCGGCTGGTACCCAGTCGGTCGGCACCCAATGCCACAAAGTCGCGGGCATCGTTCAAATCGGCAATGCCGCCTGCCGCTTTGATCTTCACATGAGGGGCAACATGGGCCTTGAACAGCGCCACATCCTCGCGGGTAGCACCGCCGCCGCCAAAGCCGGTAGAGGTCTTGATGAAATCTGCTCCGGACTCGCTGACCACACAGCACATCTCGATCTTTTCCGCATCAGTCAGCATGCAGGTTTCGATAATCACCTTCAAAATCCTGCCGTTGCAGGCGGCTTTGACGGCACGAATTTCTTCCAGCACCTGATCGTACAAGCCGTCCTTGACCCAACCTATATTGATGACCATGTCAATCTCGTCTGCGCCGTTCTTTACCGCGTCAGCGGCTTCAAAGCACTTGGCAGCCGTAGTGGAATAGCCGTTGGGGAATCCGATCACTGTACAGATCGCAACTTTTCCCGACACATATTCGGCCGCCTGCTTCACATAGGAGGCAGGAATACAGACACTGGCGCAGCCATAGCGGATGCCGTCATCACATATTGCTTTGATATCCGACCATGTGGCGCTCTGGGCAAGCAGTGTATGGTCAACCTTAGACAGAATATTTTGCAGTTCCTGTGTCATAATAGATTCTCCTTATCGATCATAAAAGGAATATGAGCTTATTTAAATCTATTCTATACCCATTTTACCTGTTTTGTAAAGAGAACATTGAAAAAGACGTTTTATGTTCTTTATACTTGTTTATAGTCTGAAAAAGTAGTATAATTGTATAAATAGTTATCTTGCATCAAAGGAGCATCCACCATGATTGGGGTTTACGATTATACAGTTATCGCTACATATCTGGCCAGTATTTTAGGTTTATTTGGCGTGTTTATGGCTATCGATGGGCAGATTTTGCCCGCCATTTTCTGTCTGTTGCTATCAGGTTTTCTGGACTCGATAGATGGACGCATTGCGCGTACCAAGAAAAACAGGAGCGAGAACGAAAAGCGTTTTGGTATCCAGATTGATTCCCTCAATGATATCATCTGTTTCGGTGTACTTCCCGCTGCTGCCGGCTACGGACTGTGCCGGAGTTGGACAGATGGCAACGTACCGGTACTGGTGAGCGCATCCATGTGTTTCTTCACGCTGACCGGACTGATCCGTCTGGCTTTTTTCAATGTCACCGAGGAAGAACGGCAGCAGACATCGGGTGATAAGCGCAAGTACTATCTCGGTTTACCCATTACCTCCAGCACTCTGATCTTCCCGTTCCTATATCTGCTGACGTTGCTGCTGCCCGATGCACGGATGGCGATTCTGACAGTCGGCATGGTGATCAACGGACTTCTCTTCATCACACCGCTGCATATCAAAAAGCCGCGCCTTTGGGCAATCATTGTCATGTCCTGCGTGGGCGCTGCTGAATTGGCAGGATTGATTCTGGTGATATTGAAAGTTTTGTGATATCATTCTATACATAAAAAGAGCCTTGGCATGAAACCAAGGCTCTTTTTCTATGCAAATCGGATTTCTTACTTCTTGCCCAGCAGGCCGCTCAACTTGCCGGCAGCATCGCCCAGATCGAACTTTCCGTCCTTCACACCGTCGACCATATCGCCGATCTTTTTCAGATCGATCTTGGCCTTGATGCCGCTGACCAACTGCTCAATCTGCTCATCAGGCAGATTGACACCCAACAGATCCTCTACGGTCTTGACCGGGTTCTTAGTGAACTTCGCCTTGATGTCCTTATCCGAGTTGATCTTCTTGACGAGTTCCTCAGCCTTTGCCTTGATATCCATATCTATTCTCCTCTATTCATCATTTGATAAAAAGGGAGGGCAATGTGCACCCTCCCTTTTATGTTACAGTTTATCAGAAGTAGCGCTTCAGCAGGCCCTCAAATGCCTTTCCGTGGCGAGCCTCGTCACGTGCCATCTCATGGATGGTATCATGCAGAGCGTCCAGATTGTACTGCTTGCACAGCTTAGCCAGTTCGAACTTGCCGGCGGTAGCACCGTTCTCGGCGTCGACGCGCATAGACAGATTCTTCTTGGTGGAATCGGTGATGACTTCGCCCAGCAGCTCGGCAAACTTGGCAGCGTGCTCAGCCTCTTCCAGACCGGCCTTCTCCCAGTACAGACCGATTTCGGGATAACCCTCGCGGTGTGCCACGCGAGCCATAGCCAGATACATACCGACCTCAGTGCACTCACCCTCGAAGTTAGCGCGCAGACCGGCAATGATCTCTTCCTGCACCTCGGCGGGAACATCGCTACCGAAGGACTTACCTACGCCGACAACGTGCTCGGCTGCCCAGGACTTCTCCTCGGACTGCTGGAGGAACTTATCGGCACCAACGTGGCAAACGGGGCACTCGGCGGGAGCCTGGTCACCCTCATGTACATAACCGCAAACACTGCAAACCCATTTCATAATCGTAATCTCCTTTTTATTTTAATATTTTGTATTTTATTGATGCGTAAAGTTTCCTTTACGACAGTTCACTTTGACATGCGCTGCAACGTCCATGAAACAGCACAGTATAGCCCGACAGTTCATAGCCACAGCTATCCGTGACAGCCGTGCACAGATTGCCCAGATTCGGCATCTCCACATCGTCCATCTTGCCGCATTCATCACAATGAATGTGATAATGAGGATGGGTCTGATGATCATAATGATCCGCTCCGTCGGTTACCGCAATGCGTAACACTGTTCCCTGCTCAGCCATACGGTTCAGCACACGGTAGACTGTTGCCTTACTGACAGTCGGGTGTTTTTCGTGTACACGTTCGTATACCGCATCCGCTGTAGGATGGTTTTTCATCTCGCATAAAGCGGCATAAATAATATCCTTTTGTATAGTATGTCGCTCATTCATGGTATTCGTTCCTTATTGATAACTATTCTCAATTAGTATTATATACTACATTTTGTATTTGTCAATAGGGAAAACGAAAAATGCGGCTGTTTTTCACAGCCGCATTTTTAATAGTTGATTTACTCAGCTTCTGCCAGAGCCTTAGCCTCAGCAATAGCCTTCTCCTGAGCTGCACCGGGGCAGTCTTCGTAACGGACGAAGTTGAAGGTGAAGGTACCGCGGGACTGGGTCATGGAGCGCAGATCGATGGCGTAGCTCATCATCTCGGCCATGGGCACTTCGGCCTCCAGCACCTGCTCGCCGTCGCCGGTGGGATTCATGCCCATCACGCGGCCGCGACGCTTATTCAGATCGCCCATAACATCGCCCAGATAGCTATCGGGAATGGTGACCTTCAGCTCGCCGATGGGCTCCATCAGCACGGGCTTAGCCTCGGGCAGAGCGGCCTTGAAGGCCAGGTTGGCTGCCAGCTTGAAGGCGATTTCGGAAGAGTCAACGGGGTGGTAAGAACCATCAACCAGAGTGGCCTTCAGGTACACCACGGGATAGCCGGCCAACACACCGTGCAGGCAACTCTCGCGCAGACCCTTTTCAACTGCGGGGAAGTAGTTCTTGGGCACGGAGCCGCCGAACACGTTCTCTTCAAAGATCATCTCTTCCTGCTCAGTCTGAGGCTCGAAGATGATATGAACATCACCGAACTGGCCGCTACCGCCGGTCTGCTTCTTATAACGACCCTGCTTGCGAACCTGCGTACGGATCTTCTCACGGTATGCAACACGGGGAGTATCCAGCTCAGCATCCACACCGAAGCGGGACTTCAGCTTGGCGCACAGGACATCGATCTGGATATCGCCGGCACCGGCGATGACGGTCTGGTGAGTTTCGGGATTGTTGGTGACCTTGAAGGTGGGATCTTCTTCGTTCAGCTTGTTCAGGCCGGTACCCAGCTTTTCCACTTCCTGCTTGGTCTTGGGGGAGATAGCGCGCTCATAGCAGGGCTGTGCATAATCCATGGCAGCCAGCTTCACGATGTTCTTGGCATCGCACAGAGTGTCGCCGGTCTTGACCTTATCCATCATACCGATAGCACCGATATCGCCGCAGCAGATTTCCTTGGTCTCTTCGCCCTTCTTACCCTTCATGAAGTACACACGACCCAGCTTTTCGGTGTTGCCGGTGGTCACATTGTACAGAGCCATATCGCTGGTAACCTTACCGCGAACGACCTTGATCATGGAGTACTTACCATACTGGTCGGAAATGGTCTTGAACACGATAGCAGCGGTAGCGCCATTGGGATCGACAGCCACTTCGATGGCGTTGCCGTCATCATCCTGAGCAGCCTCAGCGGGCATATCGGTAGCAACGGGAACCAGATCCAGAATGGTCTGCATCAGCATCTCAACGCCCAGACCGGTCATAGCAGAGCCACACAGTACGGGGCAGATGCTGCCGTCGCGGACACCGATCTTCAGGCCCTTGGCCATATCAGCATCGGACAGTTCCATGGTTTCGAAGAACTTCTCCATCAGTTCCTCGTCAGCACCGGCAGCAGCTTCCATCAGCTCAGCACGCAGGGCCTCGACCTCGTCAGCCATGTCAGCGGGGATAGCGCAGGCAACAGCCTTGCCGCCCTTGACTTCATAAGCGGTGTTGTGCAGCAGGTCAACAATAGCAGTGACCTTCTTGTTATCGTCGATCACGGGAGCAACGATGGGAGCGACCATGGTACCGAACTTTGCCTTGATAGCATCCAGGCAGGAGGCGTAGTCGCTGTTATCTTCTTCGGTACGGTTGACGAAGATCATGCGGGGCTTGCTGCCCAGCAGCTTCCAGGAACGCTCCATACCGACGGACAGGCCGTCCTTGGCGTTACCAACGATCACAGCGCATTCAGCAGCGCGGATAGCGGACAGAGCCTCACCGGAGAAGTCGAAGTTACCGGGGGCGTCCATCACGTTGATCTTCACGTTCTTATAGTTCACGGGCGCAAATGCCAGAGAAATGGAAATCTGGCGCTTGATTTCTTCTGCGTCGTAGTCGCAGGTGGTGTTACCGTCGGCAGTCTTGCCAAAACGGTCAGTACCCTTGGTCATAAAGAGCATCTGCTCAGCCAAGGAGGTCTTGCCAGAGCCGCCGTGGCCCAGCAATGCGATATTACGAATGTCATTAGCGGTCATAATAATGAGTTCTCCCTTCATTTGATAAAGCATATTTTCGAAAAAATACGCAAAACGCTCAATGTACTGATTATATATTATTTTTCACAATCTGACAACTATATTTTTCTGTTTTTTTAGTAGAATTTCTGCCCTGAAATTTATCGTGTATGCCAAAAAAACGCGGTTTGGGACGCCCAAACCGCGTTTTTTGATTTAATAATGTTTCACAAGTCCGCTCAAAAGCCAGGTGGGAAGCAGCCACAGTGCCAGGAATATCAGCATATACAGCACCGACAGCGAGCCGAAATTACCACTATGTGTAAGGTAGTAACTCAGCAGCAAGCCACACAGACCGCCGACATAGGCAAGGATCGTGGTCAGTTTTACCGTACGCACCATACGGCGACCGCCGATCACCGTTTCGGCAAAGGGCATCAGACCCTCGCGATAAATAATCGCATGAGATTTTTCACCACGCTCCTGACACACATCAGAAAGAGCAAGACGAGAGGATACATCCGGATATACCGGCTTGACATCCAGATTGAACTTACGTTTCAAAAGAGCGGGTGTGATATTACCGCCACGCACTGCCAGTACCGGTTCAATGCGGTTACGGCGCATGGCACGGAGGGCCCACTCCACATTGCGGGAGGGCTGATACTTGATGGCAAAAATAGCAATCAGCACGCCATCCACCGCCAGAAACACACCGGTTTTCAGTTTCAGATCGTGAGGCAGCGCTACACGGGATTTCTTCATGAAATACGCACTGCCCATGGTAACAGTTTCACCGCGGATCGTACCGCCGACACCGCCCTCCTCATAGAAGTGCAGATCCTCCAGTTTCATGTGTACGCCACCTTCACCGGCCAGAAGCTGGTCAAACAGCGGCGAGAGCTGACTGCCTGCGGCAGCGGCAACTGTGGCAGCATAAGATGCCACCTTGCTGATTTCCTCGCCGAACACCTTCAAGCCGTTCAAGCCAACTGTACCGGGTGGGAAAATATCGCTATCTGTCAGCACCATGCGGCGGCTACAGCTGACACTTTTCGCACCCTCATAACCCGCCACAGCACTACCGCTCTTATTCAAACGAGTGCTAAGACATTTCCATGGTAACGCCAGCGTCAGCGGCAGTGCCAAAGGCACAGATGCCGACAGCATCGCAGACCAGACCCAAAGGAAATGATCCATGTCTTTACGGGACAGGCACACAACGCCGCTCAGCACCGTTGCAGCGGAAAGCATCAGCGGCACCAGAATAGACTGCCATGCGCGGGCGGGATCCCGTCTGTTTGTTGTGTGGTAAAATCCCTCGATCAAACCTTTTTGCTTGCACACACCGGCAGACGTCTGTGATACCACGTAGGGCGGTGTGCCACCCAGATTCGCCAGATGGAATCCGGCACGGCGAGAGGTACTCTCCAACAGCAGACCATACTGGCAGATCCAGATCAGTACTGCCGCAACAGCGGTAAAGGGCAGGTTGTCACTCTGGCGTGTAATGCAACCATAGGTGCAATCTGCCACGGATACTACCGCAGCCAACGCAGCCGCCGCTTCACAATTCACACGGTGCTCACGCAGGTTGCAAAGCATACTCTTCCACACATCTGAGCAGGCGATTGCCGTCAGTACCAACAGTAATGCCAGCACGCCGCAACGCACCGTGGCATTATTGCGCCACACAGCAGGCAAAGTCACCAGTTCCTGCAATGCCGAAACGGCAACTGCCAACAACACGGGCACCGTGGCCAGCACCAGATGACTTCTCCGCCTTTTCATGGCGCGTTTTTCATCCCGGTCAGCCTGCTCCATATCCGGTTCGGGCTCCATCGGCTCTTCCGGCTCTATTTCTGCTTCATGTTCCGGATGATCCCATAGCTCCTCCGTATCCGACATCGCCGGTGCCTTTGCTGCGCGATGCTCTTTCATGGCGGCAAGCCGTACAGACAGACGCTCACGCAGCGTAGGCCGGGCTTCCAGTATTTCATCGTCCTGCTCCAGCACGGCCTCCACTGTTTCGCTCATGACCTGCTCAAGCGATGCATTGCTGATGTTGCCCTCCGGTTCACCGGGGTCGCGGTCCATGACGATTTCTTTCTTTGTCAATGGCTCGTCCACGTTTTTCTCCGGCATTTCTTCCGGCTCTTCTACCGACTCCTCCTCAGGTTCTTCTGTCGGCAGGATTTCCTCAGAATCAGGTTCTTCCGGCACCGGAGTTTCTTCTTCCTGCTCCGGAGTCTCTTCCTCAGGAATCTCTACGATTTCACTGATCAAGGAGAGAACCTTGTCCACATCCTCCTCTTTGGCAGAGGTCTGAATCTCCTGAACAACCGCCTCGTACTCCCGCGTTTGAGCAGGCTCCGCCTCACCCTGGCCAAATTCTGCCAGAATGGCTTCCAATGAATACTCCTCACCCTCAAGAGGCTCGATGCCCTTTAGAAGGCGCGCCGTATCCAATGCGCTATGCAGTTCTTCGCTGCGTTCTTTTCTCATACGTTCTTTCAATTCATACGCTGGCGCACAGCCTCATACAGCAAAATTGCTGCAGCAGCAGATGCATTCAGCGAAGAAATTTTACCTTTCATGGGTATACTGACTAAGAAGTCACAGTTTTCCGCCACCAGTCTGCTCATACCGTCACCCTCGCTGCCGATAACAATAGCGGCTGCACCCTTGAGATCGGCATCGTACAGCGTGGTCGTACCCTCAGCAGCTGTGCCGAAGACCCACACGCCCTGCTTCTTCAGATCTTTCAGAAGCGCTGCAATATTCGGTACACGGGCCACGGGCATATAACTTACCGCACCGGCAGAGGTCTTAGCCACCACTGCGGTCAAGCCGGCGCTGCGGCGCTTGGGTATAATCACACCGTGAGCACCGGCGCACTCTGCCGTACGCAAAATGGCGCCCAGATTATGGGGATCGGAAATCTCATCACACACCACCAGTAAGGGTGCCTCACCTTTTTCGGCGGCTGCGTCCAAAATGGACTGGACACTGACATATTCGCGCACCGCCGCCAGCGCAATGACACCCTGATGGGCATGGGTGCGGCTCATGTTATCCAGTTTACGACGGTCGGCCTCCACCACAACAATACCCATGTCGCGGGCTTTGGAGGCGATATGGCCCAGTGTCTTATCCGTTTCTCCCTTGGCTATGTAGATCTTGTCGATGGTAGTTTCCGTGCGGAGCGCTTCAATCACCGCATTACGTCCCTCAATAATACCATCGGATATAGCTTCGTCGAAGCTCTTTTTCGTTTCGTTCTCTCTCATATATCTATCCTCAGTTCGGCATAATTCTGGATTTTATGATTATAACATATTCTTTCGTTAAGATAAAGCACCATTCATAGAAAATTTACAGAAAATCACATGTTGTTCGGCTTGTGAGTTTTGTACTAATGTGGTATACTGCCAAATAAATGAAATAGTATACGCTCCGGCGTTTTCTGGGAAGGAGGTCTTCTATGGACCCGAAGAAGAAAAATAATCAGAACAAAAATGGCAAACCCAATCGCTATCTGCGCGGTGTACTTACGCTGATCGCATGGGCGCTGGTATTTGTGGTAGGTTTCAACTACCTCAGCGCTTACACCGGCAACGCCTCCAATAAGTCTACCAGTTACGAAATAAAGTACAGCGATTTCATCACCATGGTAGAAAATGATCAGGTTGCCGATGTAATGTTTAAGGACAACACGGTCTACGCCACGCCGGTGGACGGCTATGTGTACACCGACAAAGATGGCAACGAGCATAAGCAAGAAGAAAAAAATCAGATTATGCTCTACACCACGCAACTCGCCGACGATGAGTTGCTTCCCTTGTTGAATGCACACCACGTGGATTACACCAGCCCCTACAAAGCCAAGTTGTCGCCGGTGCTGGAGTTCATGGTAAACTTCATCCTGCCCACCATTCTGATGGTCGGTGCATTCATGCTGGTGATGCGCTTTATTTCCAAGAGCGGTGGCGGTATCGGTGGTATCGGTAATGTGGGCAAGTCCAACGCCAAGGTCTATATGGAAAAGTCCACCGGTGTTACTTTCAAAGATGTGGCAGGTCAGGACGAGGCCAAGGAATCTTTGGAGGAGATCATCGACTTCCTCCACAATCCTCAAAAGTATACCGCTATCGGCGCAAAACTTCCCAAGGGCGCGCTGCTGGTCGGTTCTCCCGGTACCGGTAAGACATTGCTTGCCAAGGCTGTGGCCGGCGAGGCCAATGTGCCTTTCTTCTCCATCTCAGGCTCGGACTTCGTGGAGATGTTCGTGGGCGTAGGTGCCAGCCGTGTGCGTGACCTCTTCAAGGAGGCCGCCAAGGTAGCACCCTGCATCATCTTCATCGACGAAATTGATACCATCGGCAAGACCCGTGACAGCGGCCGATTCGGCGGCAACGATGAACGCGAGCAGACTTTGAACCAGTTGCTGGCAGAGCTGGACGGCTTTGATCCCGGCAAGGGCATCATCGTATTGGGCGCCACTAACCGCCCCGAGGTCTTGGATAAGGCGCTGCTCCGTCCCGGTCGTTTCGATCGCCGCATCACCGTTGACCGTCCCAATCTGGCAGGCCGTCTGGCAACATTGCAGGTGCACACCCGCAATATCCACTTGGCAGAAGACGTCAATCTGGAGAAGATCGCGCAGGCTACTGCAGGCTGTGTCGGTGCCGACCTTGCCAATCTGGTCAACGAGGCTGCCCTGCGTGCCGTGCGTAAGGGACGTCAGGCTGTCAACCAGAACGACTTGCTGGCCGCTTTTGAAGTGGTTATCGCAGGCAGCGAAAAGAAGGGCACTGTCATCACGCAGGAAGAAAAGCGCATCATCGCTTACCACGAGGTGGGTCACGCCTTGGTGGCTGCCAAGCAGAAGAACGCTCAGCCCGTATCGAAGATTACTATCGTTCCCCACACGCAAGGTGCTTTGGGTTACACCCTGCATCTGCCGGAAGAGGAAAAATTCCTCATGTCCCGCGAGGATATTCTGGCAGAGATCCGCACATTGCTGGCAGGCCGCAGCTCGGAGGAAATCGTATGCAACACCATGACCTCCGGCGCCGCCAACGACATCGAGCGTGCCACGGAACTGGCTCGCAATCTGGTGGCCCGTTTCGGCATGAGCGAGGAGTTCGACATGATGGCACTGGGTTCGGTGCAGAACCAGTATCTGGACGGCACATACTCCATGTCCTGCGCGCAGGAGACCTATGCCGCCGCTGATCGCGCTACTATTCAGATCATCCGTCAGTGCCACGAAGAGGCCAAGCAGATCCTCAATGACAACCGCGAACTGCTGGATAAGATCGCTGCGTACCTGCTGAAGAAGGAAACCATTACCGGTCAGGAGATGATGGCCATTATCGAGGGCCGCGATCCTGAAACGGTGGATAATTACGGCGCCACAAAAGAAAGTGATCAGCCTCTGTTCCGCCCCAGCGTGCCCGATGTGATCGAGGCACCTGCCAAGCACATCAACATCGTATCCGAACCGATTCCCATGCCGGATTTCGATAAAGATGAATCGGAAGAGAAAGCACCCTCTGAAGAAACTGCCGATAACACGGAAGAAACTCCCGGCAACACAGAAAACACAGAAAACACAGAAAACACAGAAGAATAAAGGAAAAAGGACACCCGCGCGGGTGTCCTTTTTTATGTGCTTTTTTACAGGACTTGTACGCCCACATGGTCTACCGCCATGGGCAGCATACGCCAGTTACCGGGCAGCTCGTCCATATGCTTTGCCATCTCGCGGTCAAATTCCTCGCCAAAGCTCAATGCCAGCAGAGTGGGGCCTGCGCCGGAAATGCAGAACGCCGTGCAGCCGCAGGCAAGCGCCATGGTACGCACTTCCTCGAAACCCGCGATTAGTTCGCCGCGGAACGGCTGGTGCAGACGATCCTGCAGGGAGCGTTTGATCATGGCCTGATCGCCGGTTTCCAATGCCTTGAGCAGCACAGCCGCGCGGGATACATTGAACACCGCATCGACAAAGGGTACTTCCTTGGGCAGAGCGCCGCGAGCCAGATGGGTACTCAGTTCAAAGTCGGGGATCAGCGCCGTAAAACGCAGATCCGGATGCAGATCGTATCGCGCCGCCACGGGCACTCCTTCGTCCACATAAGAGGCTACCAATCCACCCAACAGCGCCGGAGCCAGATTGTCGGGGTGACCTTCAATATCATTGCAGATACCTAATAAATCCAGAGGTGTATAGGGTGAGCCGTGCATGGCATTGGCGGCAGCAGCGCCACTGGCAATCATGGCAGCGGAGGAACCCAAACCGCGGCATACGGGGATATCCGCCTGAATGGAAATGCTGAGGCCGGGCATAGGCAGGTTCATGGCCTCCATTACCTTGCGATAAGCAACAACTGCCAGATTCTCGTCATTCTGATAGGATTTATCACAACCGGAGAACCGGAATCCGGAGGGAATCTCCTCAAACGACACAGTATTATAAAGTGCCAACGCACAGCCAAAAGTATCAAAGCCGGGGCCGATATTGGCGGTGGTGGCAGGCACGCGTACGGTTACCATTGTGCCTCACCTACTTTCTTCAAAACATAACTGAGCATATCCTCACGATCGATCACATCGCGGTGCAGAACACTCTTATTCTGCAGCTGTGCCAGTCCCTCAGGCACGCTGACACCGGTGGCCTGATAGAGCTGATCCATCATGGCAAATTCGTTCTGGTCGGGTTTCTGGCCTAAGGCCTGCAGCACCGCCGCAGGGAACTTATAGGGCGATGCAGTGGACAGTACCACCACCGGAGCCTTATCCGTCTGATGGGCAATGAACTTGTCCGCTACCGTCCATGCTACGGCTGTATGAGGATCGCAGAGATACTTCTCGTCAGCCCATACCTTGCCGATGGTCTTGCCTGCCGTCTCATCGTCACAACAACCGCAAGAGAACAGCGACTGCAGTTTCTCAAGCATTTCATCGCTGATCTGATAGTGCCCCTTGGAATTGAGCTGTTCCATCAGAGATGCCACGTACTTCTCATCACCGCACAGCAGATACAGCATACGCTCCAGGTTACTGGACACCAGAATATCCATAGACGGAGAGTTGGTCTTATAGAACGGGCGGCTCTTATTATAGTGACCGGTGGAGATGAACTCGGTCAGTACATCGTTGGCATTGGAGGCACATACCAACTGGCCTACGGGCAGGCCCAACAACTTAGCAAAATAGCCCGCCAAGATATCACCGAAGTTACCGGTAGGCACTACGAAATGTACCTGATCGCCCACCTTGATGCGGCCGGCTTTCACGAGATCAGCATAAGCCTTGAAATAGTACATCACCTGCGGCGCCAGACGCCCGATGTTGATAGAGTTAGCAGAGGACAGACGCGCACCGCCCAGATCCATACCTGCACACTGGGCAAACACATTCTTTACGCCGGTCTGAGCATCGTCAAAGTTACCGCGAACGGCACACACGCACACATTATTACCCTCCTGCGTGACCATCTGTGCCTGCTGCACGGCAGACACACCGCCCTCGGGATAGAACACAATGATCTTAGTACCGGGCACATCGTGGAAACCTTCCAGTGCCGCCTTGCCGGTATCGCCGGAGGTGGCCGTCAGAA
Organism: Vescimonas sp.; assembly: GCA_045617185.1. Classification (GTDB taxonomy): domain Bacteria; phylum Bacillota; class Clostridia; order Oscillospirales; family Oscillospiraceae; genus Vescimonas. The sequence continues at coordinate 2,057 of JAZLIB010000169.1, read as the reverse complement.
TCACGGTGTCACCGCTGACGCCCTCACTTTGGCGAGCGGCGGTGATCAACTGGGGCAGGACACTCAGTGCCACATCTTTGAAAGCACTGGTAGGACCGCGGAACAGTTCCAGTACATAACGGTCACCCACCTTCACAAGTGGAGTCAGTTCATCGCTTTCAAACTTGCCGTTATAACTGCGCTGCACCAATGCGCCCATATCATCAAAGTCCGGCAGTAACGCGGACAGAATACGGGCCGACATGGTGAAAGCATCTTCGCTCAGCAGAGACTTCCAGTCAAAATCCGCGTGCAGCAGTTCGGGTGAAATATACAGTCCGCCATCGGGTGCAATGCCCTCCAGCACCGCGCGGGTAGAGGAAGCCTGCCAGCAGCGATTGCGTGTGCTTTGATAGTTCATCATCCATTCTCCATTCTTTTCCAGATATCGTAAAAGACTAATCGGTTAAGATGTCTAAATTCATGCAAAGTTTTTCTTGCAATTTGTATAGCACTATGATACACTGTCTTTAACGAAAAAGCAAGTGTTTTTATGTTGCGCACAATAAATGAAATTTTGTCATTGAGGCGACACTTGCCCCCGACCCCGGGTAAAAGGAAATATCCCAGCGAAGTGAGGTTAAAAAGTATGCTGAAAGTGTTGAAATTCGGTGGATCCAGTATGGCAGACGCTGTACAGTTTGCCAAGGTAAAGTCCATCGTGGAATCTGACGAAAGTCGCCGTGTGGTGGTTGTGTCCGCCGCAGGAAAACGTTTTAAAGACGATCATAAACTGACAGATCTTCTGTATCTGTGCCATGCACACCTGAAATACGGTGTCAACTGTGACGGTATCTATCAGATGATCGTGGAGCGCTATACATCGATTCGCGATGAACTGCATTTAAATGTGGATCTGGAGAGTGAGTTTGCCGCACTGCGTCAGAAGATGGACAAGGGCATTTCTCAGGACGAGTTGGTATCCCGCGGTGAATACTTTGCTGCCAAACTGATGGCCGCCTATTTGGATTTTGAATTCCTCGACAGTGAACTGTGGCTGAAGTTCAAACTGGACGGCAGTGTGGATCAGGAAGCCACTTATGAAGCATTGCAGCACGCTGCAGCAGGCCGCAAGGTGGTTATCCCCGGTTTCTACGGCACAATGCCCGACGGCACCATCAAAACCTTCAGCCGTGGCGGCAGCGACATCACCGGTGCGCTGGCAGCCGCCGCACTGGATGCCGATGTATATGAGAACTGGACCGATGTATCCGGTTTCCTGATGGCCGATCCCAAAATCGTGCCCGATCCTGAACCTATTGAGCGCATTACCTACTCCGAGTTGCGTGAACTGAGTTATATCGGTGCGCAGGTGCTGCATGAAGGTACCATCTTCCCCGTCCGCGAAAAGAATATCCCGCTGAATATCCGCAACACCAACCAGCCTGATCATCCCGGCACCATGATCCGCGAGTCCTTTGACGAAGTAGAGATGATGGACGACCGATTCATCACCGGTATTGCCGGCAAGAAGAATTTCTCCGTCATCACCATTACCAAGAACGGTATGTCCAGCGAAGTGGGTGCTCTGCGTCAGATGCTGGAAATTCTGGATAAGTATCAGGTCAATGTGGAGTATCTGCCCTCCGGCATCGACTCCGTGTCGCTGGTGGTGGCCTCCGACAAGGCACAGTCCTGCCTCTATCAGATGGTGGGCGATTTGCAGAAAGCCGTGAAGCCTGACAGCATCCACGTCACCGACAACATGGCCATCGTGGCCGCCGTCGGTCGTAAGATGGCATTTAAGCCCGGTATTTCCGGTAAGATCTTTGCCACACTCGGTGAAAACGGCATCAATATCCGCATGATTACGCAGGGACCGGAAGAGTTGAACATCATCGTCGGCGTGGACAACAAGGACTTCGCCAACGCCATCCGCGTGCTGTACAACAGCTTTGTGAAATAAGAAGAAAGGATAATCAATATATGAAACAGTATAAAGTCGCCATCCTCGGTGCAACGGGTGCCGTTGGCCGTGAAATGATGAAAATTCTCGCTGAACGCGATTTCCCCGTCAG